>NZ_JBFBAX010000004.1:0-343835 GCF_040682395.1 Streptomyces sp. NPDC051207
GTGACCGGCGCGGACGCGCCAACCGCTGCGGGCGGACACCCCCCGACACGGCCCCTCCTCGCCATCGGCGACTGCGGCCCGGTGGCCCCCTCCGCACATACGCGCTTCCGTACGCGAGCGGCTGCGGCCCGGTGACCCCTTCCGCGCGTGGGCGGCTGCGGCCCGTGCCGCCCATGCGCGCGGGGCGGCGGCTTGCGGTCACGTTCGCGGGCGCGCGCCTCGCGCGGGAAGGCGGGCGACGGGCGGCCACGCCCTCGGCCCGCAGGGACAACCACCGCGCCCCACGACCGCGCCGCGGGTCATTCCGCCGTCAGATGCCGCTCCACCGTCTCCACCTTCGACGTCAGCCCGTCCACCACCCCGGGCCGGACATCCGCCTTCAGGACGAGAGACACCCGCGGCGCCCGCCGCTCGACCGCCTCGACGGCCCGCTTCACGACGTCCATCACCTCGTCCCACTCCCCCTCCACGGACGTGAACATCGCATCCGTACGGTTCGGCAGCCCGGACTCCCGCACGACCCGCACCGCGTCGGCGACGTACTCCCCCACGTCCTCACCGACCCCCAGCGGCGTCACGGAAAACGCGACGATCATGCGCCGACCACACCTTCCGTGCGCGCCCGGGAGGCGATCACCGCGTCCTCGGCCTCCCGCCGCAGCCGCCGGTCGGCGAAGAACCCGCCGGTCGGGAGCACCGCCAGGGCGAAGTACAGCGCGGCGTCCGACAGCGCCCACTTGGCCCGGTTCCACGCGTCCGCCCAGAAGATCACGTACAGGATGAAGAGGACGCCGTGGATCGCGCCCATGACCGGCACCGCGTTGAAGTCGGTGGTCCGCTTCAGCACGGAGCAGACGAGCAGCAGCAGGAACGAGATCGCCTCGGGCGTCGACACCAGGCGCAGGCGGCGCAGGGCGGTGGCGGTCTTGAGGTCCGTCTTGATGTCCACGGGTCGGTTCACCTTCGGTGGGAGAGACGTCGGACGGTTTGTGAATGAACGCACAAGCGTCCGCTCCATTGTGGCAAACCGCCGCGGGTGGTTCGGGAGGGGGTCCAGCCCTGGGCCGGACCGGCGGCCCCCTAGGGGTGCGTTTCCTTCTGCCGCATCTGTCCCCGGGGGAACCCGTCGGGCTACCGTCACCGACGTGGCGATGTTCCGACTTCAGAGCAGCAAGGTGCTCGCCGTCGACATGACCGGGGACGCCGTGAGGGCGAAGAACGGCTCGATGGTCGCGTACGACGGGCAGATGGCCTTCAAGAAGCTGAGCGGCGGCGGCGAGGGCGTACGGGGGATGGTGGCCCGGCGGCTCACCGGCGAGCAGATGACGGTGATGGAGGTGAAGGGGCAGGGGACCTGCTGGTTCGCCGACAGTGCCGCCGAGATCAACCTCGTCGGCCTCCGGGGCGACAAGCTGTACGTGGAGGCGGGCAACCTGCTGGCGACGGACGCCGGGCTGCGCACCGGGACGACGTTCACCGGGCTGCGCGGCGCCTCGCAGGGCAACGGGCTGTTCACCACGACCGTCGAGGGCCACGGGCAGGCGGCGATCACGTCGATGGGGACGGCGGTCGTGCTGCGCGTCAGCCCGCAGTACCCGCTCACGGTGGACCCCGGCGCGTACGTGGCGCACCAGGGGGACCTCCGGCAGACCTTCCAGTCCGGTGTGACGTTCCGCACGTTCCTCGGAGAGGGTGGCGGTGAGGCCTTCCAGATCCGGTTCGAGGGAGACGGCCTGGTGTACGTGCAGCCGAGCGAGCGGGCCACGATCGCGGGGGAGGTCTGACATGGCCTTCCGGGAGATCAACCCGAAGATGGTCGAGGTGACCGTACGGCCCGGCGCCCGGGTGTTCAGCCAGCGCGGGGCGATACTCGCGTACCAGGGCGAGGTGTCGTTCACGCCCAACCTGACCGGCGGCCGGGGCGGCGTCATGTCGATGATCGGCCGCCGCGTGGCCGACGAGGACACCCCGCTGATGACCGTCGAGGGCCACGGCACCGTGCTGTTCGGGCACGGCGGCCACCACGTCCACGTGATCAACCTCGCCGGCGACACCCTGTACGTCGAGGCCGACCGCCTCCTCGCCTTCGAGGGCACCCTGGAGCAGGGCACGGTGTTCCTGGGGTCGCAGGGCGGCGTGATGGGCATGGTGCGCGGCCAGGTCAGCGGGCAGGGGCTGTTCACGACGTCGCTGCGCGGGCACGGCTCGGTGGCCGTGATGGCGCACGGCGGTGTCATCGAGATCCCCATCACCCCGCAGCGCCCGGTGCACGTCGACCCGCAGGCCTACGTGGCCCACCACGGCGACGTGCGCAACAAGCTGTCGACCGCGCTGGGCTGGCGGGACATGGTGGGCCGCGGCTCCGGCGAGGCGTTCCAGCTGGAGCTCAGCGGCAGCGGTGCGGTGTTCGTCCAGGCCTCGGAGGAGAAGCTGTGAGCATGTACGGGGCCGCGGGCGGCCCGACCGTGTTCGACCCGGCGACGCTGCCCAGCGACGGCAACGTCGACCACTACACCTTCTGCGTGGAGCTCACGGGGAGCCAGTGGTTCCTGCAGAAGGGCAAGATGATCGCCTACTACGGGACCATCGACTTCAACGGGATCGGGCACGGCCGCCTGGAGCGCCTGGTGCGCACGTCGTTCCATTCGCCTTTGCACGCGAGCGACTGGGTGGTGGCCGAGGGCTCGGGCAAGATGCTCCTCGCCGACCGGGCCTTCGACGTCAATTCCTACGACCTCGAGGACGGCAACCTGACCATTCGCTCGGGCAACCTGCTCGCTTTTCAGCCAAGTCTCGCCCTCAAGCAGTCGATCGTCCCGGGCTTTCTGACCCTGATCGGAACCGGCACGTTCGTGGCGGCGTCAAACGGTCCGGTGGTGTTCATGGAACCTCCGATCCGGGTGGACCCTCAGGCGCTCGTGGGGTGGGCCGACTGCCCGTCGCCCTGCCACCACTACGACCACGGGTACATGACGGGGCTCATGGGCGGCCTACGTGCGCTGACGGGCGTCGGCGGGGCCTCCGGGGAGGAGCACCAGTTCGAGTTCGTGGGGGCGGGGACGGTGTTGCTGCAGTCGAGCGAGACCCTGATGGCCGAGCAGGCGACGGGGGCGGTTCTGCACGGGGCGGGCGTGCCCGGCGGCGGCGCGACCGGCCCGCGGGGGCAGCAGTCCGGGGCACCGCGCCTTCCCGGACAGCTCGGGGACCTCCAGCGTCGCTTCGGGCTGTGAGCGGTAATCTGCGGAGTGTGACATCGAACGCGTGCCCACCGTCACCCGGAACCCCTCACTAGTACGCCTTTCAACCTTTTAGGTAGACTTCATACATGGAGACCGAGACGGCCATCCGCTGGCTGACCGATGCCGAGCAGTGCGCATGGCGCACCCACCTGGAGGTCAACAGGCTGTTGACGTACCAGCTGGAGAAGGACCTGCAGCCGTTCGGCCTGACACTGAACGACTACGAGATCCTGGTCAATCTGTCCGAGTCGGAGGATCTGCGGATGCGGATGAGCGACCTCGCGTCCGCCACCCTCCAGTCCAAGAGCCGCCTCTCGCACCAGATCACGCGGATGGAGAACGCGAACCTGGTCCGGCGCGAGAACTGCGAGTCCGACCGCCGCGGGCTGTACGCGGTGCTCACGGAGCACGGCATGGAGACGATGAAGAAGGTCGCGCCGCACCACGTGGCGTCCGTGCGCAGGCACTTCATCGACCTGCTGTCCCCCGAGGCCCTGGCCGAGCTCGACAAGGGCCTCAAGCCCATCGCGGAACACCTGCGCGGACAGCGCGGCCGCAACTGACGGCCCCGCCGCCGGCCGCCCACGAGGCGGGCCCTGTGCGCGGGGCGGGCGGAGTTCCCACCGGACTCCGCCTGCCGGCGCCTCACCGACCGTGAGCGCGCGCCCGCGACGGCGGCGAGACCACCACTGCCGCGGCCCTCACGACGGGCCGCGGGCACCACGACGGGCCGGACTCAGCCCTCCGTCAGCCCCGCCACCAGTTCGTCCGCCGCCCGGTACGGGTCCAGGTCACCCGCCACGATGCGCTCCGCGAGGGCGCTCAGGCGGCGGTCCCCGTGCAGGTCGCCGATGCGTTCCCGCAGGGCCGTCACCGCGATCGTCTCGACCTCGCGGGACGCGCGGGACAGCCGGCGTTCCGCCAGGACGCCCCGTTCCTCCATCCAGGCGCGGTGCTTCTCCAGGGTTTCGACCACCTCGTCCACGCCCTCGGCGCGCGCGGCGACCGTCTTGACGATCGGGGGGCGCCAGTCGCCGGGGCCCCGGGACTCGCCGAGACCGAGCATGTGGTTCAGTTCGCGGGCGGTGGCGTCGGCGCCGTCACGGTCGGCCTTGTTGACGACGTAGACGTCGCCGATCTCCAGGATGCCCGCCTTGGCCGCCTGGATGCCGTCCCCCATGCCGGGGGCGAGCAGCACCACCGACGTGTCGGCCTGGGAGGCGATCTCCACCTCGGACTGGCCGACGCCGACGGTCTCCACCAGGATCACGTCGCAGCCCGCCGCGTCGAGGACGCGGATGGCCTGCGGGGCGGCCCAGGCGAGGCCGCCGAGGTGGCCGCGGGTGGCCATCGACCGGATGTAGACACCCGGGTCGGAGGCGTGCTCCGACATGCGGACGCGGTCGCCGAGCAGGGCGCCCCCGGAGAACGGCGACGACGGGTCGACGGCCAGGACGCCGACCCGCCTGCCCTGCTTGCGGTACGCCGTCACGAGCGCCGAGGTGGACGTCGACTTCCCGACACCGGGCGAGCCGGTGAGGCCGACGACGTACGCGTTGCCCGTGAGCGGCGCCAGGGCGGCCATGACCTCGCGCAGTTGCGGGGACGCCCCCTCCACCAGGGAGATCAGCCTGGCCACGGCCCGCGGTCTGCCTTCCCTGGCCTGGGCCACCAGTGTGGGGACGTCCTGCATCACAGCTCCGTTCATGGTCCGTACGGGAAAACAGTGCGGCCGGTGTCGGCCCTGGCGCCGGGTGCCGGCCGGCCTCAGCCCTTGGGTACCCGGACGATCAGCGCGTCACCCTGACCGCCGCCGCCGCACAGCGCCGCCGCGCCGACGCCGCCGCCGCGCCGCTTCAGCTCCAGCGCCAGGTGCAGCACCAGACGGGCGCCGGACATGCCGATGGGGTGGCCGAGGGCGATGGCGCCGCCGTTCACGTTCACCTTTTCCGTTGACACCCCGAGGTCCTTCATTGACTGCACCGCGACGGCGGCGAAGGCCTCGTTGATCTCGATCAGGTCGAGGTCGGCGACGTCCAGGCCCTCCTTCTTCAGGGCGTGCGCGATCGCGTTGGACGGCTGGGACTGCAGGGAGTTGTCGGGACCGGCCACGTTGCCGTGGGCGCCGATCTCCGCGATCCACTCCAGGCCCAGCTCCTGCGCCTTGGCCTTGCTCATCACGACCACGGCCGCCGCACCGTCCGAGATCTGCGAGGAGGAACCGGCGGTGATCGTGCCGTCCTTGTCGAAGGCCGGGCGGAGCTTGGCCAGCGACTCGGCGGTGGTGTCGGCGCGGATGCCCTCGTCCTTGCTGACCAGGACCGGCTCGCCCTTGCGCTGCGGGATCTCCACCGGGGTGATCTCGGCCTCGAAGACGCCGTTCTTCTGGGCGGCGGCGGCGCGCTGGTGGGACAGGGCGGCGATCTCGTCCTGCTCGGCGCGGCCGATGCCCAGGCGCGTGTTGTGCTTCTCGGTGGACTGGCCCATCGGGATGTTCTCCCACGGGTCGGTCAGACCGTCGTGGGCCATGGCGTCGAGCATCTCGACCGCGCCGTACTTGAAGCCCTCGCGGGACTTCGGCAGCAGGTGCGGGGCGTTGCTCATGGACTCCTGGCCGCCGGCGACGACGATGTCGAACTCGCCGGCGCGGATCAGCTGGTCGGCCAGCGCGATGGCGTCGAGGCCGGAGAGGCACACCTTGTTGATGGTGAGCGCCGGGACGTTCATGGGGATGCCGGCCTTGACGGCGGCCTGACGTGCCGGGATCTGCCCTGCCCCGGCCTGGAGCACCTGCCCCATGATCACGTACTGCACCTGGTCGCCGCCGATGCCCGCACGGTCGAGGGCGGCCTTGATCGCGAAGCCGCCGAGGTCGGCCCCGGAGAAGGACTTCAGCGAGCCCAGCAGCCGTCCCATGGGCGTACGCGCGCCCGCGACGATCACCGAGCCGGTCGTACCGGAAGTTCCTGATGACATGAGCTTGCGATCCCCTTACCGGCTTGCACAGCCGAGGAGTGAACGAGGGTTTACTCGAATGTACTGAGCGGTATGCCGCCCGTCATCGGGCTGTCGGTGTGATCGCGCGCACGTTGCGTAACCACCCCCGGAGCGGTGCACTGAATCCATGCTGACGCGAATCGACCACATCGGAATCGCCTGCTTCGACCTGGACAGGACTGTCGACTTCTACCGTGCCACGTACGGCTTCGAGGTGTTCCACACCGAGGTCAACGAGGAGCAGGGCGTGCGCGAGGCCATGCTGAAGATCAACGACACGTCCGACGGCGGGGCCTCGTACCTGCAGCTCCTGGAACCCACCCGCGAGGACTCCACGGTGGCGAAGTGGCTCGCGAAGAACGGCGAGGGCGTCCACCACATCGCCTTCGGCACGGCGGACGTCGACGCGGAGGCGGCCGGCATCAAGGACAAGGGCGTGCGCGTGCTGTACGAGGAGCCCCGGCGCGGCTCCATGGGGTCACGGATCACTTTTCTGCACCCCAAGGATTGCCACGGCGTTCTGACAGAACTGGTCACTTCCGCGCCTGTTGAGTCCCCTGAGCACTGACCCTCGTACATAGGGGCCGGTAGGGTTGGGTGCGGTCGCCGCCCAACCGGGGCGACCGCGTTCCGCCGCCTCGGCGGCGGAACCAGTCCGGGGTCCGGGTTTCGGGGGACGAGCGTCGGGGCAGCAGCCCGTGCTCCGCCGTTGATCTGACACCATTCCCCGGGGGCCCCGTTCGGCGGATGGACGGAGCTCGTTTGGAGAGACTTGCGACCAGGGGACGGATGGGACCGCGCAGTGCGGGGCTACGAGAGCCAGGAGCGAGAGCCGGCGGCTGACGTCGACCACCTCTCTCGGTTCGAGGCCGAGATGAAGCGGCTGAAGACCGAGCGGGAAAAGGCGATCCAGCACGCCGAGGACCTCGGCTACCAGGTCGAGGTGCTGCGGGCCAAGCTGCACGAGGCACGGCGCACCATCATGTCCCGGCCGGCCTACGACAGCGCCGACATCGGCTACCAGGCCGAACAGCTGCTGCGCAACGCGCAGATGCAGGCCGACCAGATCCGCGCCGACGCCGAGCGCGAGCTGAGCCAGGCCCGGGCGCAGACCCAGCGGATCCTCCAGGAGCACGCCGAGCAGGCGGCCCGTCTCCAGGCCGAGCTGCACCAGGAGGCGGTCACCCGCCGCCAGCAGCTGGACCAGGAGCTCGCCGAGCGCCGGCAGACCGTCGAGTCGCACGTCAACGAGAACGTGGCGTGGGCGGAGCAGCTGCGCGCCCGCACCGAGCAGCAGGCCCGCCGCCTGCTGGAGGAGTCCCGCGCCGAGGCCGAGCAGGCGATGGCCGCCGCCCGCGCCGAGGCCGAGCGGCTGACCGCCGAGGCCCGGCAGCGGCTGCAGGCCGAGGCCGAGTCCGCCCGCGCGGAGGCCGAGCAGTTGCTGCGCCGGGCCCGCGCGGACGCCGAGCGGCTGCTGAACGCCGCGTCCACGCAGGCGCAGGAGGCCACCGACCACGCCGAGCAGCTGCGCACGTCGACGGCCTCGGAGACGGAGACCGCGCGCCGTCAGGCCATGGAGCTGAGCCGGGCCGCCGAGCAGCGCATCGCGGAGGCCGACGCGGCGCTGCGCGAGGCGCGGGCCGAGGCGGAGAAGCTGGTCACCGAGGCCAAGGAGGCCGCGGCGAAGGCGCTGGCGAGCGCCGAGTCGGCGAACGAGACGCGCACGCGCACCGCCAAGGAGCAGGTCGCCCGGCTGGTCAGCGAGGCGACCAAGGAGGCGGAGTCCACCAGGGCGGAGGCCGAGCAGCTCGTCGCGGACGCCCGCGCGGAGGCCGAGAAGATCGTCACCGAGGCCGCCGAGAAGGCCCGCACGATCGCCGCCGAGGAGACGGCGACGCAGCTGTCCAAGGCGGCGAAGACCGCCGAGGACGTGCTGAACAAGGCGGCCCAGGACGCCAAGAAGACCACGAGGGCCGCCGCCGAGGAGGCCGAGCGGATCCGCTCGGAGGCCGAGGCCGAGGCGGACCGGCTGCGCGCCGAGGCGCACGACATCGCCGAGCAGCTCAAGGGCGCGGCGAAGGACGACACCAAGGAGTACCGCGCCAAGACGGTCGAGTTGCAGGAGGAGGCCCGCCGGCTGCGCGGCGAGGCCGAGCAGCTGCGCGCCGACGCCGTCGAGGAGGGCGAGAAGATCCGTGCCGGGGCCCGCAAGGAGGCCGTGGCGCAGATCGAGGAGGCGGCGAGGACCGCCGAGGAGCTGCTGGCCAAGGCGAAGGCCGACGCGGACGAGCTGCGGACGACGGCGCAGTCGGACAGCGAGAAGGTCCGCACGGAGGCCATCGAGCGCGCGACGACGCTGCGCCGGCAGGCCGAGGAGACGCTCCAGCGCACCCGTCAGGAGGCCGAGCGGCACCGCGAGGAGGTCGTCGAGCAGGCGGAGGCGCTGCGGGCGGAGGCGGAGCGGGCCGCGCGGGAGCTGCGGGAGGACGCCGAGCGGGCCGTGGAGGCCCGGCGCCTGGAGGCCGCCGAGGAACTGCTGCGGCTGCAGACGGAGGCCGAGGAGCGGCTCGCGTCGGCCGAGCAGGCGCTGAGCGACGCCCGCGAGGAGGCCGCCCGGGTCCGCCGCGAGGCCGTCGAGGAGACCGATCGGCTGCGCACCGAGGCCGCCGAGCGCATCCGGACGCTGCAGCAGCAGGCCGAGGCGGAGGCGGAGCGGCTGCGCACCGAGGCCGCGTCGGACGCGTCCGCGTCGCGTGCCGAGGGCGAGGCCGTCGCCGTACGGCTGCGGTCGGAGGCCGCGGCGGAGGCGGAGCGGCTGAAGTCGGAGGCGCAGGACAGCGCGGACCGGATGCGTGCCGAGGCGCAGGCGGCGGCCGAGCGGCTCGCGGCGGAGGCGTCCGAGACGCTGTCCGCGGCGCAGGAGGAGGCGGCCAGGCGCCGCCGCGAGGCCGAGGAGCTGCTCGGTTCCGCCCGCGAGGAGGCGGACCAGGAGCGGCGCCGGGCCCGCGAGCAGAGCGAGGAACTGCTGGCGTCCGCGCGCACCCGCGTGGAGGAGGCGCAGGCCGAGGCGGTGCGCCTGGTCGAGGAGGCCGACCGGCGCGCCACGGAGATGGTGGCGGCGGCCGAGCAGCACGCGCAGCAGGTGCGGGACTCCGTCGCGGGCCTGCACGAGCAGGCGCAGGAGGAGATCGCAGGCCTGCGCAGCGCCGCCGAGCACGCGGCGCAGCGCACCCGGCGGGAGGCCGAGGAGGAGGCGGACCGGGTCCGCGCCGACGCCTACGCGGAGCGGGAGCGGGCCACCGAGGACGCCAACCGGGTCCGGCGTGCGGCGCAGGACGAGGCGGAGGCCGCCAAGGCGCTGGCCGAGCGCACCATGTCGGAGGCGATGGTAGAGGCCGAGCGGCTGCGTTCGGACGCGTCGGAGCACGCCCAGCGGGCGCGTACGGAGGCGTCGGACACCATCGCGCAGGCCGACCAGGACGCGGCGCGCACCCGGGCGGACGCCCGGGAGGACGCGAACCGGATCCGGTCGGACGCGGCGACGCAGGCGGACACGCTGATCACGGAGGCGCGCAGCGAGGCGGAGCGCCTGACGACGGAGACGGCCGCCGAGGCGGAGCGGGTGCGGGCCGAGTCGGTGGCGCAGGCCGAGAAGCTGATCGCGGACGCCTCCGGGGACGCCGAGCGCATGCGGGCCGAGGCCGCGGAGGCGGTCGGTTCGGCCCAGCAGCACGCCGAGCGGCTGCGCGGCGAGGCCGAGCGGGTCAAGGCCGACGCGGAGGCGGAGGCGGAGCGGCTGGTGTCGTCGGCGCGGCAGGAGGCCGAGCGAACGCTGGACGAGGCCCGCCGGGAGTCCAACAAGCGGCGTTCGGAGGCGGCCGAGCAGGTCGACAAGCTCATCACGGAGACCGCGGCGGAGGCCGACAAGCTGCTGGGCGAGGCGCAGCAGCAGGCGCTGAAGACGACCGCGGACGCGGAGGCGCAGGCCGACACGATGGTGGGCGCGGCCCGCAAGGAGGCCGAGCGGCTCGTCGCCGAGGCGACGGTCGAGGGCAACTCCCGCGTGGAGAAGGCCCGTACGGACGCGGACGAGCTGCTGGTGGGTGCCCGCCGGGACGCGACGCAGATCCGGGAGCGGGCCGAGGAGCTGCGCGACCGCATCACGTCGGAGATCGAGGAGCTGCACGAGCGGGCCCGCCGTGAGGCCGCGGAGACGATGAAGTCGACGGGCGACCGCTGCGACGCGCTCATCAAGGCGGCCGAGGAGCAGCTGGCCAAGGCGCAGGCGAAGGCGAAGGAGATCGTCTCGGAGGCCAACACGGAGGCGGGCAAGGTCCGTATCGCCGCCGTGAAGAAGGCCGAGGGGCTGCTCAAGGAGGCCGAGCAGAAGAAGGCCGCGCTGGTCAGGGAGGCCGAGGAGCTCAAGGCCGAGGCGGTCCGCGAGGCGCGCCGCACGGTCGAGGAGGGCAAGCGCGAGCTGGACACCCTGGTGCGGCGGCGCGAGGACATCAACGCCGAGATCTCCCGGGTCCAGGACGTCCTGGAGGCGCTGGAGTCGTTCGAGGCGCCGGCCGCCGGCAAGGACAGCGCGGTCAAGGCCGGCGCGGCGGCGGGCTCGACACGATCGGGTGGCAAGTCGTCAGAGAGCTAGCGAAGGAGAGCGTTTGTGTTGTGTTCTGAGACCTTTGACCTACTCTTTGGCAAGCCGTCCGGCGGTTAGCCACCCAAATGGGGTGTCATTCTCCAGATCAATCGGGCTTCTGCTCGATGACACGCCGTTCGGACCCCTAGGATTCCCCCTATCACCTCACCGGTCTCATTCGACAGGAACCCCATGAGCGACACTTCCCCCTACGGCTTCGAGCTTGTGCGGCGTGGGTACGACCGCGCTCAGGTGGACGAACGTATCTCCAAGCTCGTCTCCGACCGTGACAGCGCTCTCGCCCGCATCACCGCTCTGGAGAAGCGCATCGAGGAGCTCCACCTCGAGACGCAGAACGCCCAGGCCCAGGTCAGCGACGCGGAGCCGTCGTACGCGGGTCTCGGTGCGCGTGTCGAGAAGATCCTCCGCCTCGCCGAGGAGGAGGCGAAGGACCTGCGCGAAGAGGCCCGGCGCGCGGCCGAGCAGCACCGTGAGCTCGCCGAGTCGGCGGCCCAGCAGGTGCGCAACGACGCCGAGGCCTACGCCGCCGAGCGCAAGTCGAAGGCCGAGGACGAGGGCGTCCGGATCGTCGAGAAGGCCCAGGGCGAGGCCGCCCAGCTCCGTTCGGACGCGCAGAAGGACGCGCAGTCCAAGCGTGAGGAGGCGGAAGCCCTCTTCGAGGAGACCCGCGCGAAGGCCGCCCAGGCCGCCGCCGACTTCGAGACGAACCTCGCCAAGCGCCGCGAGCAGTCCGAGCGCGACCTGGCGTCCCGTCAGGCCAAGGCCGAGAAGCGGCTCGCCGAGATCGAGCACCGGGCGGAGCAGCTGCGCCTGGAGGCGGAGAAGCTGCGCACCGACGCCGAGCGCCGCGCCCGTCAGACCGTGGAGACGGCGCAGCGCCAGGCCGAGGACATCGTGGCCGACGCCAACGCCAAGGCGGACCGGATCCGCTCGGAATCCGAGCGCGAGCTGGCGGCGCTCACCAACCGCCGCGACTCCATCAACGCCCAGCTGACGAACGTGCGCGAGATGCTCGCCACGCTCACCGGTGCCGCGGTCGCGGCGGCGGGCACGCCGAGCGACGAGGAGCCGGCCTCCCGCGGGGTCCCGGCGCAGCAGTCCCGGTGACGTCCGGACGCACGACGGCTGAATAGTGCTGAATAGTGCGGAGCCCTCTGCCACCGGGGTGG
This sequence comes from Streptomyces sp. NPDC051207, assembly GCF_040682395.1. NCBI lineage: Bacteria > Bacillati > Actinomycetota > Actinomycetes > Kitasatosporales > Streptomycetaceae > Streptomyces > Streptomyces sp. NPDC051207. The sequence continues at coordinate 12,069 of NZ_JBFBAX010000004.1, forward strand.
CAGAGGGCTCCGCCGCGTTCTAGCGTGGCCCGCATGATCGAGCTCGAGGGGCTGACGAAGCGGTACGGCGAGAAGGTGGCGGTCAACAACCTCACGTTCGCCGTGAGACCGGGTGTCGTCACGGGGTTCCTCGGCCCGAACGGCGCGGGCAAGTCGACCACGATGCGCATGATCCTCGGCTTGGACCGGCCGACCGCCGGTGACGTCCGGATCGACGGCAGGCACTACGACCGTCTGAAGGACCCGCTGACGTACATCGGGGCGCTGCTGGAGGCCAAGAGCGTGCACGGCGGGCGCAGCGCCTACCACCACCTGCTGTGGATGGCGCAGAGCAACGGCATCCCCACCCGGCGGGTGCGTGAGGTGCTGGACACGGTGGGCCTGTCGGCGGTCGCCGGGAAGAAGGCGAAGGGTTTCTCGCTCGGCATGAGCCAGCGGCTGGGCATCGCCGCCGCGCTGCTGGGCGATCCGCGGATCCTGATGTTCGACGAGCCGGTGAACGGCCTCGACCCGGAGGGCATCCACTGGATCCGCACGCTGATGAAGGCACTGGCCGCCGAGGGCCGTACGGTCTTCGTCTCCTCGCACCTGATGAGCGAGATGGCGCTGACGGCGGACCATCTGGTGGTCATCGGCCAGGGCAGGCTGCTCGCGGACACGTCCATGGCGGACTTCATCGCGCGCAACTCGCGCTCCTACGTCAGGGTCCGCACCCCGCAGCGTGAGCGGCTGCTCGACGTGCTGCACGGCGCGGGCGTCACGGTCGCGGAGGCGGGCAGCGGGGCGCTGGAGGCGGACGGTTCGACGGCCGAGCAGATCGGGGAGCTGGCGGCGCGGCACCAGATCGTGCTGCACGAGCTGAGCCCGCAGCAGGCCTCGCTGGAGGAGGCGTTCATGCGGCTGACGGCGGAGTCGGTGGAGTACCACGCGCAGACCGCGCCGGCCGTGGGGGCCGGGCAGGTGCCGCCGGGACAGGGGCAGTGGGGCGACGACCGGAGGCGGGGCTGACATGGCGGTGACCCAGGTCCTGCGCTCGGAGTGGACCAAGATCCGGTCGGTGGCGTCGACGGTGTGGACGCTGTCCGTCGCGGTCGTCGTGACCGTCGCCCTCGGCATGCTGATCGCGGCGCTGTCGAAGAACGAGTTCGACGACATGAGCGCCCGGGACAAGCTGTCCTTCGACCCGACGTTCATCAGCTTCGCCGGCATGAGCCTCGGGCAGCTCGCCATGATCGTGTTCGGGGTGCTCGTGGTGTCGAACGAGTACAGCAGCGGCATGATCCGCAGCTCGCTGGCGGCCGTGCCGCAGCGCGGCCTGTTCCTGGCGGGCAAGCTCGTGGTGGCCACGGGTCTCGCGCTGGTCGTCGGCCTCGTCACGAGCTTCGTGGCGTTCTTCCTGGGGCAGGCGATGCTCGGCGAGCACCGGGCCTCCATCGGGGACGAGGGCGTGCTGCGCGCGGTGATCGGCGGCGGGCTCTACATGACGCTGATCGCGCTGTTCTCGATGGGGGTGGCCGCGATGCTGCGCTCGCCGATGCTGTCGCTGGGCATCCTGATGCCGTTCTTCTTCCTGATCTCCAGCATCCTCGGCAACGTCTCCGCGACGAAGAAGATCGGCCGGTTCCTGCCCGACCAGGCCGGCAGCAAGGTCATGCAGGTGGTGGTGCCGGTGGACGACGACACCCCGTACGGGCCGTGGGGCGGGCTCGGGATCATGGTGCTGTGGGTGCTGGCGGCGTTGATCGGCGGTTACCTGGTGCTGAAGAAGCGCGACGCGTAGGGGTGGCGGATCACCGCGCAGGACCAGCGGGCGGCGACCGGAAAGCGACCGGTTTCGGCCGGTGTTCTGCTCGGGTTCTGCTCCGTCTTGAAGGGAACCGTCAGCGCCCGGATATCCTCCTAACCCTTACGGGGGCGTGTGCCCTGCTGTCCTGAACCTTTCGATGGGTGCGGAGCATGATCGAAGCAGTCGGCCTGACCAAGCGCTACGGCGACAAGACCGCTGTGTACAACCTGTCCTTCCAGGTGCGGCCCGGCGCCGTCACCGGCTTCCTCGGGCCGAACGGCTCCGGCAAGTCGACCACGATGCGCATGATCCTCGGCCTGGACAACCCGACCGCGGGACATGTGACGATCGGCGGCTACCCGTACCGCAGGCTGCCCAACGCCCCCCGCCAGGTCGGCGCGCTGCTCGACGCCAAGGCCGTGCACGGCGGCCGGTCCGCCCGCAACCACCTGCTCTGCCTCGCGCAGCTGTCCGGCATTCCGGCCCGCCGCGTGGACGAGGTGCTCGGCGTGGTCGGCCTCCAGGACGTGGCGAAGAAGCGCTCCAAGGGCTTCTCGCTGGGCATGGGGCAGCGTCTCGGCATCGCCGCCGCGCTGCTCGGCGACCCGAAGGTGCTGCTGTTCGACGAGCCGGTCAACGGCCTCGACCCCGAGGGCATCCTCTGGGTGCGGAACCTGATGAAGGCGCTCGCCGCCGAGGGCCGCACGGTGTTCGTCTCCTCCCACCTGATGAGCGAGATGGCGCTGACCGCCGACCACCTCATCGTCATCGGGCGCGGCCAGCTGCTCGCCGACATGAGCGTGACCGACTTCATCTCCGCGAACTCCGCCGACTTCGCGCGGGTACGGACCCCGGACACCGAGCCGCAGCTGCGCGAGAAGCTGGCGTCGGCGCTGGCCGAGGCGGGCGCGGGCGTGCTGTCCGAGCCGGACGGCGCGCTGCGCGTGACGGGACTGCCGCTGCCGCGCATCAGCGACATCGCGCACGAGTCGGACGTACGGCTGTGGGAGCTGTCGCCGCACCGGGCCTCGCTGGAGGAGGCGTACATGCGGATGACGCAGGGCGCCGTGGACTACCGGTCGACCATCGACCAGCGCGAGGGCCTCCAGCAGCCGCTGCCGCCGGGCGTCCAGCCCTCGATGCCGGTGCCGGGCCAGGACCAGCCGGGCTGGTACGCCCCACCGCCCCCGCAGCAGGGCGGCGGGCCGTTCCAGGGCCAGGGCCAGGCGGGCCCGTACGGCACCCCGCCCGGCGCCGCGCCGGGAGCGGCGGGCCCGAACCCGTACGCGCAGGACGCGCCGTCGGCGCCGCAGATCCCGCAGGCGCCACCGGCGCCCGCCCAGGACTCCGCGCCCGCTCCCTCCCCGGCTCCCGCCGCAGCGACCGACCTGACCAAGCCCGAGGACGCCCGATGAGTACGCCCCAGCACCCGATGCCGCAGGCCGCGCCGCACTGGCAGGCGGCGTCCGGCTCTCCGTACCCGACCTACACCTCGCCGATCCCGGTCGTGCGCACGCACCTCGGGCACGCGATCGCCTCGGAGTGGACGAAGATCCGGTCGGTGCGGTCGACGATGTGGACGCTCGGCGTGTTCGTGCTGCTCGTGGTCGGCATCGGCCTGCTGGCCGGCGGGGTCGTCGCGAGCTCGTCCTCCGAGGGCGACCTGTCCGGCGAGAACCCGCTGTCGCTGGGCTTCTTCGGCCTGCTGCTGGGCAGCATGTGCGTGATCACGCTGGGCGTGCTGACCACGGCCTCGGAGTACGGCACCGGCATGATCCGCACGACGATGGTCGCCTGCCCGTCCCGCGGGCGGGTCCTCACGGCGAAGGCGCTGGTGTTCTTCGCGGTCGCGTTCGTCGTGTCGCTGGTGTCCGTCTCGCTCGTCGCCTTCGCGCAGGTGGCCATGTTGACCGGGGCCCGCGAGCCGTCCGGCGCGGAATGGCTGAAGGGCACGGTCGGCGTCTCGCTCTACCTCGCGCTGCTCGGCCTGCTGTCACTCGTCGTCGGTTCGGTCGTACGGCACTCGGCGGGCGCGATCACGGTCATGATCGGCGCGGTGCTCGCCCCGCTGGTGCTGGCGCTGTTCATGTTCGCGTCGTCCCTGGAGGACGTGCGCGACGCCCTGTTCGAGTACTCCATTCCGAACCAGCTCGGCGTGTTCTACGCCAACTCCCTCACGGAGTCCGGCCCGTCGGGCTGGGACCCGCTGTGGATCATCCTGGTGGTGACGGCCGTCGCGTTCGCCGGGGCCTACGCGCTGCTGGAGAAGCGGGACGTCTGACCTGGCCGCCGTCGCTCAGAAGCGCGGTGCGTTGCGGGACCGCTGCACCCGTGTGGTGCGGCGGTCCTTCGCGTTCCAGCAGGACTTGTGCCAGTGCCGGCGCTCGTCCACGCCCGAGTGCGCGGGCCACGCCACGACGTGCGGCACCCCGTCCGGGATCAACTGGTCGCAGCCGGGGCAGCGGTACGCCTTGCCCCGGGCGCTCGACCCGGCCACGTGCCGCACGCTCCACTCCTCGCCCTGCCAGTCCTCCGTGGACTGCCAGCCGCCGTAGCGGCCGGGGCGGTCGTCCTCCGCTCTCCGGCCTGGCACAGCACCATGGAGGCCCTTGGGCCGGTTGCGACGCGGGGACACGGGACACCTCTCGGGGCTGTACAGGATTTTGGCGGTGTCCAGCCTACGCGTCCCCAGGGGGGGTACGCGTAGGGCGCGATTCACCGCAAGTCCCCGCCGGAGCCGTGCAGGGCACCGCCGGAGCACCGCAGTCACGCACGTCCGGGCCGCATTCTGCAGACAATCCGGAAATCCCCTCGCCCACCCGTGTCCTCGGCACGTGTCAGACGGTTATGCCCTGTGGGCAAGCTCCGTGTCGGAGCCAGGAGGCAGGAAGAGCATGCGTGTAGGAAGTTTCGTTTTGGCGGCCCAGTTCCCGGGCCAGGGCCAGGGGGAGGCGCTGCACCGCGCGGTCCGCTCGGCCGAGGTCGCCGAGGAGGCGGGGCTCGACGCCGTCTGGCTGGCCGAGCACCACTTCGTGCCGTACGGCACCTGCCCGTCGGCGATCACCCTCGCGGCCCTCCTGCTCGGCCGCACCCGCCGCCTGAGGGTCGGCACGGCGGTGAGCGTGCTGCCCACCGTCCACCCGGTGGCGCTCGGCGAGCAGGCCGCCCTGCTGCACGTGACGAGCGGCGGCCGTTTCTCGCTGGGCGTGGGCCGCGGCGGCCCGTGGGTGGACCTGGAGGTGTTCGGCTCGGGCCTGGAGGCGTACGAGAGCGGCTTCCCCGAGTCGCTGGAGCTGCTCCTGCGGTGGCTGCGCGAGCCGCGCGTGGCGGCCGACGGCGAGCGGTTCCGGTTCCGCGAAGTCGCCGTCGTGCCCAGGCCGTCGGAGTCCCTGTCGGAGGCCGAGGGGCCGGAGGTCGTGCTCGCCTGCACCTCACCGGCGAGTGTCCGGCTGGCGGCCGAGCGGGGCCTGCCGATGCTGCTGGGCATGCACGTCGGCGACGAGGAGAAGGCCGAGATGGTCGCCCTGTGGGAGCGGCACGCGCGCTCCGCCGGCCGCCCCGAGGAGGACATCCGGGGCGCCGCCCACGTGTCGGCCGGTGTCTGCCAGATCGCCGACCGGCGCACGGACGCGGCGGAGACGCTGCTGAAGGCGATGCCGGGCTGGCTGAAGCAGGGGCTGGAGGCGCATGTCACCGTCGACGGGCGGGTCCGCCGGATGCGCGACCCGCTGGCCTACACCGAACTGCTCTGCGGGCTGCACCCGGTGGGCACCCCGCGGCTGTGCGCCGACCGGCTGGCGGCGACGAGCGAGCGGACCGGCATCTCCCGCTTCGCCCTCCTCGTGGAGGGTTCCGGGGACCTGGCGGCCACGGAGGAGAACATCCGCCGGCTGGGCACGGAGGTACTCCCCCAACTGCACTGAACGGACGGAGAGCTTGCCGCTCCGGTACAACCGCACCTCCCGTGTACGGAGCGGCAAGACGAACACTCCTGACTCAGCAGTCCCGGAACTCCGGCGACTGGTTGAGCAGCTGGCTGCGGACCGAGGTGAAGCGGGCGAGCTTCTCGTCGACGGTGGTGTCGAGCGGGAACACCGCCACCCGGTGGCAGTTCTGGAAGGCCAGGCGCACACCGAAGTGCCGCTGCAGCGCGCCGCGTATCGCGTCGCTCGCGAGCGCACGCAGCAGCTGGCCGCGCGCCTGCTCGTCCGGCGGGGGCGTCTGGTTGTCGGCGAAGTCTCCGCCGTCCACCTTCAGCTGGGCCACCAGGGAGCTGATCATCTCCCACGCATAGGGCAGGGAGGTCCGGACGCAGTCGACGAATTCAGCTTCGTCGACCTCGCCTCGCTCGGCCTTCTCGAGTAGGGCCGGTGAGACGTCGAGCGACATGGGTTCTCCTCTCGCACCCCCGAACAGCAGGGGTTGCCGGACAGTAAGGGAGCTCACGGTGTTCGAACACGCTGCGTACCCGCTTCGCGACCTCCCGTTCACTACGGTAGGCAACCGATCGTGGCCACACCAGGAGAATGGGTAGATGGGGACGTCCCGTTGGGCACACAATCAGCCACAATCGAACAGGTGGGTACCGGGAAAATAGGGGCGCCCCACGAGGCCCTCCCGTACCGCGCCGGGGTGGGCGGATCGCGTGCACCGGCACGGGTCGAGTAGCGTTGCCGACCATGCGTCTCGTCATTGCCCGCTGCTCCGTGGACTACGCCGGGCGGCTCACCGCCCACCTCCCGTCGGCCCCTCGCCTGATCCTGGTGAAAGCGGACGGCAGCGTCTCCATCCACGCAGATGACAGGGCTTACAAGCCCCTCAACTGGATGTCGCCGCCGTGCACGCTGAAGGAGGGCGGCGGTGACGACGAGGGAGTCTGGACCGTCGTCAACAAGGCGGGCGAGAAGCTCATCATCACGATGGAGGAAATCCTCCACGACTCCTCGCACGAACTGGGCGTGGACCCGGGCCTGATCAAGGACGGCGTGGAAGCACACCTCCAGGAGCTGCTCGCCGACCGCATCGAAACGCTCGGCGAGGGCTACACGCTCATCCGCCGCGAGTACCCGACGGCCATCGGCCCGGTCGACATCCTGTGCCGCGACGCCGACGGGCAGACCGTGGCGGTGGAGATCAAGCGCCGGGGCGAGATCGACGGCGTCGAGCAACTGACCCGCTACCTCGACCTGTTGAACCGCGACCCCCACCTGGCCCCGGTCCGCGGCATCTTCGCGGCCCAGGAGATCAAGCCCCAGGCCCGGGTCCTGGCCACGGACCGCGGCATCGCCTGCACGGTCCTGGACTACGACGCGCTCAGGGGCATCGAGGACGACAAACTGAAGCTGTTCTAGCCGACCTCGACTGCGGGCACGCGCGCCGCCGCAGCTGCGGGCAGTACCCCGCCAACGCCGGGCCGAGCAGCCGCAGCCGCGGGCAGTCGTGCCGCTGGGGCGGCACGGGTGGGCGCAGCGGCACCTGGTGGCGCCGAGCCGCGCCAACCCCGCGACGGTCAGATCATCGGCGGTGAACTGCTCGACTCGCTCGCGCTGGCGCTGCCGGCCGGCGCGCTGGCCGAGTCGGACGTAGAAGGTTCAGTCGTCGTCGTCGGAGAGGAGCTGGGCGTCTCCGACGGAGTCCCGCTGGGCGTGTGCGACGGCGGCTTCGGCGTCGTCGGCGGCTTGGTGCTCGTAGGCGGCCTGCTGCTGGCCGGGGGCTTGGTCGTCGCCGGCGGCTTCGTGGACGACGCCGGCCCACTGGGCCTCCGCGACCCGCTCGGCGTCCCCGACGGTTCCCGCGACGAGGACGCCGACGGCGTGGGATCGTCGGCCGTCCCCACGGTCCCGTCGGGCCCCGGCGCGGTGGGCCGACTGGTCGCCTCCCCGGTGTCCCCGGCGTTCTCCGGCGTGTCCGCGCCCAGGCTCCCGTCGTCGATGCCCTGGCTGGCGGAAGGATTGACCCCCACGTCGTCGGACGGGTCCTCCGGGTCGTTCCCGGACGTGGCCCCCAGCGTCACCACGGTCCCGAGCACGGCGACGAGCAATGCTCCCGCCCCGCCCGTGACGAGGTTGCGCCGGGCGAAGCCCCGGATGCCGCCCTGCGGCTTCCGGGACGCCGCGAAGCCCTTCGGGGCCCGGTGCCTGACGCCCCCCGGCACGACATCGGCGGGCGGCTGAAGCGACGGGAAGGCCACCGGCGTGCCACGCGACGGCGACTCCGTGTCCGCCGCATCCTCCCCGGTGGTCCCGGCCATCCCGCCCAGCCCGCCCATCGCGAGCGCGAAACCGGGCGCGATGCCGGACCGGTCGGAGACCAGCGCCAGGGCACGCCGCCCGGCGACAGTGCCGCGCTTGTCGGAGAGCGCGCCGCGCAGCCCGATGGACGCCTCCAGTTCGGCGCGGGCCCGGTCGTACTGCCCGCCGCACAGCGCGAGGACGCCGAGTTCGTGGTGGAAGTAGGCCTGTTCGGCGACGTCACCGGCGAGCCGGGCGGCCTCGGCGCCGGACCGCAGGGCCCGCTCCCAGGCCCCCCAGTGCAGTCCCGCCGCGAACGCGGGCGCCGCCGTACGGGCCAGCTGCACGGCGATGGTCCCCTCGCCGCCGCCGGCAGCCGTACCGGACGGCGAGGTGGGCGCGGTGGTGAGCGGCGCGAGAACACCGAGCGCGGCGAGCAGCACGTCGGCCTCCACGCACACCCGCTCGGGCGTGACCGAGGGGTGCCCGGCCCACCAGGCGTAGTGGTGGGCGACCGCGCGGGCCCGTTCCTCGGCGTCGTCGGCGTATCCGGCGGCCTCCAGCTGCGCCGGCACCCCGGCGGCGAGCCGGTAGCGGGAGCCCACCGGGGAGACCAGCCCGCAGGCGGCCAGCTCGCCGAGTGCGGCGTCGGCGTGGGTGTCGCCCACGAGGGCGGGCAGATGCGACGGGTGGGGCACCTCGCCGCCGAGGGCGACGGCGAAGCGCAGGGTGGCGCGCGCGGAGCCGCTCAGCCGGGCGGCGAGCAGCGGCGCGGGCGCGGCGGCCTCGCCGAGCGAGGGCAGGTAGATCTCGTCGGCCCCGCCGGGCCAGACGGGCAGGTCGTCGGACCGGGCGTCCCAGGTCGGCAGGTCGTCGGACCGGGCGTCCCCGAAGACGCCGTGCTCGTCCGCGGCACGGCTGTCGGCGCGCAGCCGGTCCCGCTGCCGCAGCAGGGCGCCGGCCTGCACGAAGCGCAGCGGCAGGCCCTCGGACTCGAACCACAGGTCGCCGGCCCAGTTGGACTCGTCCTCGGTGAGGGGGCGCCCGAGGGCGCGCTCCAGCAGGTCGAGCCCGGCGGCCCGTTCCAGACCGGCGAGGGCGACCTCCTCGATGCCGGACTCGGCGGACGGGGCGGGCACGTCCGGGGTGGCCGACATCAGGATGGCGCACTCGGGGGTGGCGTCCAGCAGCTCGTCGAGCCCGGCGCCGCCGAACTCGATGTCGTCGATGACGACGACGGCGCCGATCTCCCGGACGAGGGCCACCAGTTCGTCTCGTTCCGGGCGGTGCAGGGGCGCGTGGTGGACGGCGTGGAAGAGGTCGTGGAGGAGTTCGTCGGCGGTGCGGTGGAAGCCGCTGAGGCGTATGACGCCGTCGGGGGCGAGGTCCGCGCAGTCGTCGGCGACGACGTCGAGGAGGCTGGTGCGGCCGGAACCGGCGGGACCGGTGAGGCGTACGGAACGGCCGCGGGCGAGGAGCCGGACGAGGTGTTCGCGTTCCTCCTGGCGCTGGAGGAGCGGCAGGGCGGGCCGCGGGGGGCCCGGTGGCACGGGCGGCCTGGCGGCGCGGTCGCGCTGCGCGCGTTCGGCGGCGGTGTACTTGCGGGGTGGCCCTGGTCGTTCCCCGGGCGGGCAGATCTCTATCTCGCTGCCGTCGACGGGGTTGACGGTGAGCAGGTGCTCGCCCGTGACGAGCTGCACCGTGCGGGCGAGCGCGGGTGCGTGCTGGGCGGCCGGCGTGACGGATTCCCTGGGCGGACGCTGGCGGGACGCGTGACCGTCGCCGTCGTGGCCATGACCGTGGCCGTGAACGTGACCGTGGTCCTCGGGTCCCCGGTTGTTCGGGTCCATGGGTTCAAGCCCCCCAAAAGCGTCGTGTGCTGTGTTGCCCTTCCCGGCCTTGCCGCACACCGCGCTGTCGCTTCTGGTCCGGGCCCGCTCGTAGGGTGCAGGGCAGCGGGCAGCCGAACCTTAAACCTTCGCCCAGTGTCTCCGACAGCCCGGGGTCCCGCGCCGCCCGAGACGTCACAGTCTCGTGAGGATTGACCCCGCGTCGTTTCGCCGGTGCTCGTCCGGGTCTCCCCGGTGGCCCGCTTCACACCCCTCGGGGTGTCACACCCGGGGCAGGGACTCCACGGCGAGGCCGCCCTCGATCGCCAGGATGCGGTGCAGGCGGGTGGCGACCAGCAGGCGCTGCATCTGCGGCGGTACGCCGCGCAGCACGAGCCGTCTGCCGCACCGGCCGGCCCGCCGGTGGGCCCCCATGATCACACCGAGTCCGGTGGCGTCCCAGGAGTCCAGCTCGGACAGGTCCAGCACGAGGTCGCCGACTCCGTCGTCGACGGCCGCGTGCAGGGCCGTTCGGGCGTCCGCCGCGCTGCGGACGTCGAGGCGGCCCCCGACGACCAGCTCGGCGTGGTCGCCCCTGATGTGCATATGCGCTCCCGTGCGTGCGTCTCGTGCTCCGCGGATGTGGGTTCCAGTGTGGTGCCGGTGATGCAACCTCTGACGGCGCCAAGCGGCCGGAGGTTGCCGTCTGTAAGCGAACCGATACCGAATTCACCCTCGGGTGTGACCCTCGGAGGGTTTCCACGGCTTCGGACGCTTGACGGACCTCAGTGCTTGTAGAAGCCCTGCCCGCTCTTGCGGCCGATGTCACCGGCGTCAACCATCCGGCGCATCAGCTCCGGCGGAGCGAACTTCTCGTCCTGGGACTCGGTGTAGATGTTGCTGGTGGCGTGCAGCAGGATGTCGACGCCGGTCAGGTCCGCCGTGGCGAGCGGGCCCATCGCGTGGCCGAAGCCGAGCTTGCAGGCGGTGTCGATGTCCTCGGCGCTGGCGACGCCCGACTCGTACAGCTTCGCGGCCTCGACCACGAGGGCGCTGATGAGCCGGGTGGTCACGAAGCCGGCGACGTCGCGGTTGACGACGATGCAGGTCTTGCCGACCGACTCGGCGAACTCCCGCGCGGTGGCGAGGGTTTCGTCGCTCGTCTTGTACCCGCGGACCAGCTCGCAGAGCCGCATCATCGGGACCGGCGAGAAGAAGTGCGTGCCGACGACGCGCTCCGGGCGCTCCGTCACCGCCGCGATCTTGGTGATGGGGATGGCGGAGGTGTTGGAGGCCAGCACGGCGTCCTCGCGGGTGAGCTTGTCGAGCGCCCGGAAGATGTCGTGCTTGACGTCCAGCTTCTCGAAGACGGCCTCCACGACGACGTCGGCGTCCGCGACGGCGTCCAGGTCGGTCGTGGTGGTGATGCGCCCGAGGGCGGCGCCGGCGTCGTGCGCCTCCATCGTGCCCTTGCTGACGAACTTGTCGTACGACGCCTTGATGCCGTCCGTCCCGCGCGTCAGTGCCTCGTCGGTGACGTCGCGCAGAACGACGTCCCAGCCCGCCTGCGCGGAGACCTGGGCGATGCCGGAACCCATGAGACCGGCCCCGATGACGGCGAGCTTCCCTGCCACTGCGACTCCCCTGATACGCGCTGTGCTACTGCCTCTCGGCCGGACATTAGCGTCAGTGAGCGCCGCTGTGACGGCTTAGTAACGCGCGTCACGTCTCACATGACGGACATCACACCACCGAGGAACACGGCCCAGGTGGCGTGGCCCACAACGAGGTGGGGGGCGGCGGGGGTTCCGGAGTCGCGGAGGTGGACGGCGCAGACCAAGAAGCGGGTGATCGGGGGGTGTTTGGGCCCTCGCGGCACCATGATGGCCAACAGAAGGCGAACCGCGTCATCTCTTCGCTCACCCGTCCACCGGAGGGAACCTCTCGGCATGGCCGTGATCCACCGCACCACCCTTGAGCCGACCAAGCTGGAACTGCTGACCGCCTGGCTGCCGACGCGCCCCTGGTACCACGGGGGCGCGGGGGAACCGGAGCTGACCAAGGCCGGGGGTTTCCGGCTCGACGACCCGGAGGGGGAGGTCGGCCTGGAGTTCCTGGTGGTCACCGACGCCGCGGGGCCCGAGCCGGCCGCCTATCTGGTGCCGCTCACCTACCGGGGCGCTCCGCTGGACGGCGCCGAGCACGCGCTCGTGGGCACCGCCGAGCACGGGGTGCTGGGCAGGCGGTGGGTGTACGACGGCTGCCACGACCCGGTGCTGGTGCGGGAGTTGGCGGCGCTGATCGAGGGGCGGGCCGAGGCGCGGGCGCAGGACGTCACCGACGCGCCCGACCGGGAGGTCACGCGCGCGTACGCCGGTGAGGACCCGGTCCCGTCGGAGTTCACCGCGGTCGGCGACACGGAGGAGGACACCGAGCTGTCCACGCCGGACGGCACGACGCTGCGCGTGCTGCGCACCCCGCGGCCCGCTCCGGACGGCACGCCGCTCGCCGAGCCGGGGGCGGCGGGCCATGTCGCGGGCGCGTGGGACCTGCCGGACGGCACACGCGCCCGGGGCCTGTTCTTCGTGCTGCGCACCACCCCGGGGGAGTAGCCCGGCGGCCGTTCCCTGTCCGTGACGGTCCGCACACAGCCGCCCCCGGCCGCCCGGGTGAAACTACGCTGGCCCCATGGTCAATCTGACGCGCATCTACACCAGGACCGGCGACCAGGGCACCACCGCCCTCGGGGACATGAGCCGGGTCGCCAAGACCGACCTGCGGATCGCCGCGTACGCCGACGCCAATGAGGCGAACGCGGTGATCGGCACGGCGATCGCGCTGGGCGGGCTGGCGGAGGAGGTCGTCAAGGTCCTCGTCCGCGTCCAGAACGACCTGTTCGACGTGGGCGCGGACCTGTCGACGCCGGTCGTGGAGAACCCGGAGTACCCGCCGCTGCGGGTCGAGCAGTTCTACATCGACCGGCTGGAGGCGGACTGCGACCGGTTCAACGAGCAGCTGGAGAAGCTGCGGTCCTTCATCCTGCCGGGCGGCACGGCGGGCGCGGCGCTGCTGCACCAGGCCTGCACGGTCGTCCGGCGCGCCGAGCGGTCCACCTGGGCGGCCCTGGAGGTGCACGGCGAGACGATGAACCCGCTCACCGCCACCTACCTCAACCGCCTCTCGGACCTGCTGTTCATCCTGGCCCGCACGGCCAACAAGGAGCAGGGCGACGTGCTGTGGGTGCCGGGCGGGGAACGCTAGCGCGGCTTCGCCGGCTCCCGCTTCGGGAACAGGGTGTAACTGCCCGCGATGATCAGGTTGATGACGATCAGCCACACCATCCTGCTCTGCCACGCCCGCAGTGAGCCGGTCTCGCCGTCGTCGCCGACGTACCACACCGCTGCCTGGAGCAGCGCGATGGCGACGACGGCCGCGACGATCCAGCGGCCCGCCGTGCGCCACTCGTGGGCGGCGCGGGCCATGCCGTACTTCGGCGGCCTCACCGGCGGCGGGCCGTCCGCGAAGCGGTGCGCGACCCGGGCGTCCGCCCACTTGATCGTGGCGTGCCCGAGCCCGACCGTGAAGCCGATGTAGACGGCGGCCAGGCCGTGCTTCCAGTCGGGCTCGGCGCCGTTCTTCAGGTCGATCGCCGTCACCGTGAACAGCACGACCTCCAGCAGTGGCTCGCACAGCAGCAGCGCCAGCCCGGTACGCGGCATGCGCAGCGCGTAGCGGAAGGCCAGCCCGGCCGCCAGCAGCACCCAGAAGGCCACCTCGCAGGCGACGATCAACGCGACGATCACGACTCGCTCCCTTCGGTCACCCTTCCAGGCTCCCGTCGGGACACGGCGGGATCGTCGTCGGCGGTGACGAATCCCGGCTGCATCCTTCGATGTAGTCGCGGACCGTCCGCGAGGATCAGGCGCGCGGCGCCCGGCGCGTGTTGGATGGTGCCATGGCCGTACGACTCCCCCGCCCGCACCGCCTCGACGTGTGGGCCGCGCTGGCCGGCCTGCTCGGCGGGCTCGCACTGTGGGGCCTCGGGCTGGCCATGCGCCCGGCCGGCGAGGCGACCGTGCTGTGGCCGGGCCGCTGGCCGATCCTGCTGCCGCTCGCGGTCACGGCCGCCTGCGAGCTGCTGCGCCGCACCGCCCCGCGCACCGCGCTGCTGGTGGGCACGGCCGCGATCACCGGGGACCTGATGACGCAGGGCTCCCTGGCCACGGTCGTGATGTTCACCGACCTCATGTACGCCGCCGTGCTGTACGGCACGCCCGCCGCCGCCCGCCGCATCCCGCGCACCACCGGGCTGCTCACCCTCGTCGCCACCGTCGTGCCGTACGCGGCGTGGCGGGATCCGGAGGCGCTGCTGATCGGCGCGGCCGTCGGCGTCGTCGCGTTCGCGCCCGCCTCGACGGGGCTGATCGTCCGCAACCACCGGGAGGCCGCCGACGCAGCGCGGCTGCGGGCCGAGCAGACCGCGCTGCTGGCCGAGACGGACCGCGTGCAGGCGGTGACCGCGGAACGCGCCCGCATGGCGCGCGAGCTGCACGACATGGTCGCCAACCACCTCTCGGCCATCGCCATCCACTCCACGGCCGCGCCGTCCCTCGACGACCCCGGCACCTCCCGGGAGGCGCTCGCCGTGATCCGCGAGAACAGCGTCGCCGGACTGGACGAGATGCGCCGGCTGATCGGCATCCTGCGCGACGGCGCCGCCGACCGTGAGCCGGCCGCCACACCCACCCTGGACGGGCTCGGCGCGCTGGTCGCGGGCGCCCGCGCCAACGGCCTGGACGTGCGCCTGGACGCCGTGTGCGAGGCGGTGCCGGCGCCGGTGGAGCTGGCCGCGTACCGGATCGTGCAGGAGTCGCTGACCAACGCCCTCAAGCACGCCGCTCCCGGTCCCGTGCACGTCCTGCTGCGGCAGACCGGCGGCACCCTCGACATCCGCGTCACGAGCCGCCGCGGCGACAGCGACGGGCCGCGCGCCCCCGGTTCCGGTGCCGGGCTGGTCGGCATGCGGGAGCGGGCCGCGCTGCTCGGCGGCACGTTCACCGCGGGGCCGGACGGCGCGCTGTGGACCGTACGCGCCGCCCTCCCCCTCACCGAAGGAGAACCCGCATGATCCGCGTCCTCGTCGCCGAGGACCAGTCGGCCGTACGCGCCGGCCTCGTCCTGATCCTGCGCAGCGCCCCCGGCATCGAGGTGACCGGTGAGGCGGCCGACGGCGAGCAGGCGGTGGCGCTGGCCCGGGAACTGCGGCCGGACGTGGTGCTGATGGACGTGCAGATGCCGCGGCTGGACGGGGTGTCGGCGACGCGGCGGATCGTCGCGGAGGAGCTGGCCGACGTGCTGGTGCTGACCACCTTCGACCTGGACGCGTACGTGTTCGGGGCGCTCCGGGCGGGCGCGGCCGGTTTCCTGCTGAAGAACACCGAGGCGCGCGACCTGATCGAGGCGGTGCGCACGGTCGCCCGCGGCGAGGGCATCGTCGCCCCGGCCGTCACCCGGCGGCTCATCGCCGAGTTCGCGGCGAAGCCGGTGCGGCAGGCGCGGGCCGATCCCACCGTGCTGGAGGACCTCACCCGGCGCGAACGCGAAGTTCTGTCCTGCCTCGGTGAGGGGCTGTCCAACGCGGACATCGCGGGGCGCCTGGACATGGCCGAGGCGACGGTGAAGACGCACGTCAGCCGCCTGCTGGGCAAGCTCGGGCTGCGCAGCCGGGTGCAAGCCGCGGTGCTTGCGCGGGAGTTGGGGATCTAGCAGGACAAGCACGACACTGGTCCAGACCTATTGACCTCTGGTCCAGACCTTTCTATTCTCGCGGCACTGCGGGCCTGATGGCTCAGTCATGCCCCCGACAACCCCATAAGGAGGCGCATCGTGCGCTTCAGACACCGAGTCGCCGCGGGACTCGCAACCCTGGCGCTCCCGTTCGCCGGACTGGTGGGACTCGCCAGTCCCGCCCAGGCGGCCACTTCCGCCACCGCCACCTACGCCAAGACCCAGGACTGGAACACCGGGTTCGAAGGCAAGTGGACGGTCAAGAACACCGGCACCACGACGATCAGCTCCTGGACCGTCGAGTGGGACTTCCCCACCGGCACCTCCGTCACCTCCGCCTGGGACGCCGACGTCACCTCGTCCGGCAACCACTGGACGGCCAAGAACAAGGCCTGGAACGGCTCCCTCGCCCCCGGCGCCTCGATAACGTTCGGCTTCAACGGCTCCGGCACCGGCTCCCCCAGCAACTGCAAGCTCAACGGCGGCAGCTGTGACGGCGGCGGCACGGTCCCCGGCGACGCGGCGCCCTCCGCCCCCGGCACCCCCACCGCCTCCGGCATCACCGACACCTCGGTGAAGCTCAGCTGGGCCGCGGCCACCGACGACAAGGGCGTCAAGAACTACGACGTGCTGCGCGGCGGCACCAAGGTCGCCACCGTCACGTCGACCTCGTACACGGACACCGGCCTGACCGCCGGCACGGACTACTCCTACAGCGTCCAGGCCCGTGACACCGCCGACCAGACCGGCCCCGTCAGCGGCTCCGTCAAGGTCCGCACCACCGGCGGCAGCACCGACCCCGGCCCGCAGCCCGGCGCCAAGGTCAACCTCGGCTACTTCACCGAGTGGGGCGTCTACGGCCGCAACTACCACGTCAAGAACCTGGTGACGTCCGGTTCGGCCGCCAAGATCACGCACATCAACTACTCGTTCGGCAACGTCAAGAACGGTCAGTGCACCGTCGACGACACCTTCGCCGCGTACGAGAAGGCCTACACCGCCGACCAGTCCGTCAGCGGCACCGCCGACACCTGGGACCAGCCGCTGCGCGGCAACTTCAACCAGCTCCGCCAGCTGAAGGCGAAGTACCCGCACATCAAGGTGCTGTACTCCTTCGGCGGCTGGACCTACTCCGGTGGCTTCGGCCAGGCCGCGGCCAACGCCGCCGCCTTCGCCAAGTCCTGCAAGGCCGTCGTGGAGGACCCGCGCTGGGCCGACGTCTTCGACGGCATCGACATCGACTGGGAGTACCCGAACGCCTGCGGCCTGACCTGCGACACGTCCGGCTTCGCGGCCTTCAAGACCCTCTCCCAGGCCCTGCGCGCCGAGTTCGGCCCGAACTACCTGGTCACCGCCGCCATCACCGCGGACGGCTCCAACGGCGGCAAGATCGACGCGGCCGACTACGGCGGCGCCGCGCAGTACCTCGACTGGTACAACGTCATGACGTACGACTACTTCGGCGCCTGGGACAAGACCGGCCCCACCGCCCCGCACTCGCCGCTCACCTCGTACACCGGCATCCCGAAGGAGGGCTTCAACTCCGCCGCCGCCATCGCCAAGCTCAAGGCGAAGGGCGTCCCGTCCGCCAAGCTCCTGCTCGGCATCGGCTTCTACGGCCGCGGCTGGACCGGCGTCACCCAGTCCGCGCCCGGCGGCACCGCCACCGGCCCGGCGGCCGGCACCTACGAGGCGGGCATCGAGGACTACAAGGTCCTCAAGACCGCCTGCCCCGCCACCGGCACCATCGCCGGCACCGCGTACGCCCACTGCGGCACCAACTGGTGGTCCTACGACACCCCGGCCACCATCGGCACCAAGATGACCTGGGCCAAGAACCAGGGCCTCGGCGGCGCCTTCTTCTGGGAGTTCAGCGGCGACACCAGCAACGGCGAGCTGGTCACCGCCATCAGCAACGGACTCAAGTAGGACTCGTAAGCGCCGGCACTAGGCCACATTGACGCGCTGACCGGGCGGGGCTGCCTCAAGCCACGCGAGAAAACCGGTCAGCGCGTCGTCGCTCATGGCGAGTTCCAGACGCGTCCCCCGGTGCAGACAGGCCAGCACCACATGGTCGGCCAGCAGCGCCAGCTCCTCCTCGCTCTCCGGAACACGGCGGCCGGCCACCTCGATCGCCGAACGCTCCAGCACGCGGCGCGGCCGCGGGGCGTAGGAGAAGACGCGGTACCACTCCACGCGGTCCCCGTTGTACCGGGCCACCCCGTACGCCCAGCCCTTGCTGCTGGAGTCGCCGTCCTCGGGCGCGTCCCAGCGCAGGCTGCAGTCGAAGGTGCCCCCGGACCGCTGGATGAGTCTGCGGCGCAGGCCCAGGAGGAAGAGCGGCAGCACGCCAAGGACGACGACGATTCCGCACACAGTCAGAGCGAGGACCATCGGCACCGACCTCCTCGTCTCCTAGATAACGGAACGTAAAAAACACCCAGATCTGCCTCAGCCGCGGCCGGCTCCGGATCGCTCCGGTGCCGGCCGCGGCTGAGTGAGATCACAGCACAGCGCTTGGTTCAGCGCGCGGCCGCCGCCCGCAGTCGGACGTCCGCGCGGCGCTCCGCGGAGGCGTCGGCCTCCGACTTGGCGCGCTCGAGCGCCCGCTCCGCGCGCTGGACGTCGATCTCGTCCGACAGCTCGGCGATCTCGGCCAGCAGCGACAGCTTGTCGTCCGCGAACGAGATGAAACCGCCGTGCACCGCGGCGACGACCGTTCCACCATCACTCTTGCGGATGGTCACCGGGCCCGACACCAGCACACCGAGCAGCGGCTGGTGACCGGGCATGACGCCGATGTCGCCGGACGTGGTGCGCGCGACGACCAGGGTGGCCTCGCCGGACCAGACCTGGCGGTCTGCGGCGACCAGCTCGACGTGCAGCTCAGCAGCCAAGGGTGGCTCCTCGGGTCACCACCCGGCGGGACTGCCGGGTGTTGGTTACAAGTCTAGTGGGCGTGAGTGAGGGGGCAGGACGCACCCGCCCCCTCACCAAGAGCGCGAGGCTCAGGAGACGCCCAGCTCCTTCGCGTTCTTCTTCAGGTCCTCGAGACCGCCGCACATGAAGAACGCCTGCTCGGGGAAGTGGTCGTACTCACCGTCGCAGATCGCGTTGAACGCGGCGATCGACTCGTCCAGCGGCACGTCCGAGCCGTCCACGCCGGTGAACTGCTTGGCGACGTGGGTGTTCTGGGACAGGAAGCGCTCCACGCGGCGGGCACGCTGGACGACCAGCTTGTCCTCCTCGCTGAGCTCGTCGATACCGAGGATCGCGATGATGTCCTGGAGGTCCTTGTACTTCTGCAGGATCCCCTTGACGCGCATGGCGCAGTCGTAGTGGTCCTGCGCGATGTAGCGCGGGTCCAGGATGCGGGACGTGGAGTCCAGCGGGTCCACGGCCGGGTAGATGCCCTTCTCGGAGATCGGACGGGACAGCACCGTCGTCGCGTCGAGGTGGGCGAAGGTGGTGGCCGGGGCCGGGTCGGTCAGGTCGTCCGCGGGGACGTAGATCGCCTGCATCGAGGTGATCGAGTGACCGCGGGTCGAGGTGATGCGCTCCTGGAGGAGACCCATCTCGTCGGCCAGGTTCGGCTGGTAGCCCACCGCGGAGGGCATGCGGCCGAGCAGGGTCGACACCTCGGAACCGGCCTGCGTGAAGCGGAAGATGTTGTCGATGAAGAACAGCACGTCCTGCTTCTGGACGTCACGGAAGTACTCGGCCATGGTCAGGCCGGCCAGCGCGACGCGCAGACGGGTGCCCGGGGGCTCGTCCATCTGACCGAAGACCAGGGCGGTCTTGTCGATGACGCCCGACTCCGACATCTCCTCGATGAGGTCGTTGCCCTCACGGGTGCGCTCACCGACACCGGCGAACACGGAGACACCGTCGTGGTTGTTGGCGACGCGGTAGATCATCTCCTGGATGAGCACCGTCTTGCCGACGCCGGCACCACCGAACAGACCGATCTTTCCACCCTTGACGTACGGGGTGAGAAGGTCGATGACCTTGACGCCGGTCTCGAACATCTCGGTCTTCGACTCGAGCTCGTCGAAGTTCGGCGCCTTGCGGTGGATGGACCAGCGCTCGCCCTCGTAGGTCTCGTCGACGTTCAGCACCTCACCGAGGGTGTTGAACACCTTGCCCTTGGTGAAGTCGCCGACCGGGACGGTGATGCCCGTGCCGGTGTCGGTGACCGTGGCCTGGCGCACCAGGCCGTCGGTGGGCTGCATGGAGATGGTGCGGACCAGGCCGTCGCCCAGGTGCTGGGCGACCTCGAGGGTCAGCGTCTTCTTCTCGCCCGCGTTCGCCGGGTCGGCGACCTCGACGTGCAGAGCGTTGTAGATCTCCGGCATCGCGTCGACGGGGAACTCCACGTCGACGACCGGGCCGATGACCCGCGCGACGCGGCCCGTCGCCGTGGCCGTCTCAACAGTGGTGGTCATTAGTTGTCACTCCCCGCGGTCGCGTCGGCCAGGGCACTCGCGCCACCGACGATCTCGCTGATTTCCTGGGTGATTTCGGCCTGGCGGGCCGCGTTGGCAAGCCGGGAGAGCGTCTCGATGAGCTCTCCGGCGTTGTCTGTGGCCGACTTCATCGCGCGCCGCGTGGCGGCGTGCTTCGAAGCGGCCGACTGGAGCAGCGCGTTGTAGATCCGGCTCTCCACGTAGCGCGGCAGCAGGGCGTCGAGGACGTCCTCCGCCGAGGGCTCGAAGTCGTACAGCGGACGGATCTCGCCCTGCGGCGCCGCCGTCTCCTGCGCGGCCTCGTCGAGGCTGAGCGGCAGCAGGCGGTCGTCCATCGCCGTCTGCGTCATCATCGAGACGAACTCGGTGAAGACGATGTGGATCTCGTCCACGCCGCCGTCGGCCGTGTCCTTCGTGATGGCCTCGATCAGCGGAGCCGCGACCTTCTTGGCGTCCGCGTACGTCGGCTCGTCGGTGAAGCCCGTCCACGACTCCGAGATCTTGCGCTCACGGAAGTTGTAGTGGGAGACACCGCGCCGGCCGACGATGTACGTGTCGACGTCCTTGCCCTCGCGCTCCAGCCGCTCGGTCAGCCGCTCCGCGGCCTTGATGGCGTTGGAGTTGAAGGCACCGGCCAGACCGCGGTCGCTCGTCAGGAGCAGCACCGCGGACCGGGTGACCGTCTCGGCCTGGGTGGTCAGCGGGTGCTTGGTGTTCGACCCCGTGCCGACCGCCGTGACCGCGCGGGTCAGCTCGGTCGCGTACGGCGTGGAGGCCGCCACCTTGCGCTGCGCCTTGACGACGCGCGAGGCGGCGATCATCTCCATCGCCTTGGTGATCTTCTTGGTCGCGGTGACGGATCGGATGCGACGCTTGTAGACCCGGAGCTGAGCTCCCATGAGTCAGGTCCCTTCCTTACGTCACTTGGCGGCGGACGGGGCGTCCTCGCCGAGCAGCTTGCCGTCCGAGGTCTCGAACTGCTTCTTGAACTCGGCGATCGCGTCGGCGACGGCGGTGAGGGTGTCGTCCGACATCTTGCCGCCCTCCCGGATGGAGGTCATGAGGCCCTGCTCCTTGCGGTGCAGGTACTCCAGCAGCTCGCGCTCGAAGCGGCGGATGTCGTTGACCGGGACCTCGTCCATCTTGCCGGTCGTGCCGGCCCAGATGGAGACGACCTGGTCCTCGGTCGACATGGGCTGGTACTGCGCCTGCTTCAGCAGCTCGACCATGCGCTGACCGCGCTCCAGCTGCGCCTTCGACGCGGCGTCCAGGTCGGAACCGAAGGCGGCGAACGCCTCCAGCTCACGGAACTGGGCGAGGTCCACGCGCAGACGGCCGGAGACCTGCTTCATCGCCTTGTGCTGGGCGGAGCCACCGACGCGGGAGACCGAGATACCGACGTTCAGGGCCGGGCGCTGGCCGGCGTTGAACAGGTCGGACTCCAGGAAGCACTGGCCGTCGGTGATGGAGATGACGTTGGTCGGGATGAACGCCGAGACGTCGTTGGCCTTGGTCTCGACGATCGGCAGACCGGTCATCGAACCGGCGCCCATGTCGTCGGAGAGCTTGGCGCAGCGCTCCAGCAGACGGGAGTGCAGGTAGAAGACGTCACCCGGGTAGGCCTCGCGGCCCGGCGGGCGGCGCAGCAGCAGCGACACGGCGCGGTAGGCGTCGGCCTGCTTCGACAGGTCGTCGAAGATGATCAGGACGTGCTTGCCCTCGTACATCCACTGCTGGCCGATGGCCGAGCCGGTGTACGGCGCCAGGTACTTGAAGCCGGCCGGGTCGGACGCCGGGGCGGCGACGATGGTCGTGTACTCCAGCGCGCCGTTCTCCTCCAGGGCGCGGCGGACCGACGCGATGGTCGAGCCCTTCTGGCCGATGGCGACGTAGATGCAGCGGACCTGCTTCTTCGGGTCGCCCGAGCGCCAGTTGTCGCGCTGGTTGATGATCGTGTCGACGGCCAGGGCGGTCTTGCCGGTCTGGCGGTCGCCGATGATCAGCTGACGCTGGCCGCGGCCGATCGGGGTCATGGCGTCGACGGCCTTGTAGCCGGTCTCCATCGGCTCGTGCACCGACTTGCGCTGCATGACCGTGGGGGCCTGCAGCTCGAGGGCGCGGCGCCCGGACGTCTCGATCTCGCCGAGGCCGTCGATCGGGTTGCCGAGCGGGTCGACCACGCGGCCGAGGTAGCCCTCGCCGACCGCGACGGAGAGCACCTCGCCGGTACGGGTGACCGGCTGCCCCTCCTCGATACCGCTGAACTCGCCGAGGACGACGCAGCCGATCTCGCGCTCCTCGAGGTTGAGGGCGAGACCGAGGGTGCCGTCCTCGAACTTCAGCAGTTCGTTGGCCATGGCCGAGGGGAGACCCTCGACCTTCGCGATGCCGTCGCCGGCAAGGGTGACCGTACCGACCTCCTCGCGCGAGGCCGCGTCCGGCTTGTACGCCTGGACGAAGTTCTCCAGCGCGTCCCGGATCTCCTCCGGCCGGATCGTGAGCTCCGCCATCTGGGTTCCCTGCTCTCCTTGTTGGGCCCGAAGTTTCACTTGGGGGGTCTGGGGGCGACCCCCAGGAATCCTCTGCACGGCCCAACCAGGGCCGTAAGTACACGTACTGCTTATGAAGTTGCTGTCAGCCCGCCATGCGGCGGCCGGCGTCCTCGATGCGGTCCGCGAGGGAGCCGTTGATCACCTCGTCGCCGACCTGCACCCGGATCCCGCCGAGGACCGCGGGGTCCACGTCGAGGTTGAGGTGCATCTGGCGGCCGTAGAGCTTGGCCAGGACACCGCCCAGGCGCTGCTTCTGCGCGTCGCTCAGCGGAACGGCGGAGGTGACGACGGCCACCATGCGGTTGCGGCGGTCGGCGGCGAGCTTGGACAGGGACTCGAGTCCCGCTTCCAGGCTACGTCCCCGCGGCGCGGTGACGAGGCGCGTGACCAGACGCTCGGTCGTCGCGTGGGCCCGCCCGCCCAGCAGGCTGCGCAGCAGCCCGCTCTTGGCCGAGGTGGTGGCCTTGCGGTCGGTCAGCGCGGCGCGCAGCTCGGTGCTGGAGGAGACGATCCGGCCGAACCGGAACAGCTCGTCCTCGACGTCGTCGAGCGCGCCGGCCTTCTGCGCGGCGGTGAGGTCGGCGATGTCGGCCAGCTCCTCCAGCGCGTCCACCAGGTCGCGGGAGCGCGACCAGCGGGAGCGCACGGTGCCGGACACCAGGTCGGCGGTCGGGCCGCCGACCTGGCCGCCGATCAGGCGCTGCGCCAGTTCGGCCTTGGCCTCGCCGGCCTGCGCCGGGTCGGTCAGGACCCGACGCAGCGACACCTCGCGGTCGAGCAGCGCGGTGACGGCGGCCAGCTCGTCGGCGAGCTGCGCCGCATCCACGGACGTGGAGTCCGTCAGCGCGTCGAGACGCTCCCGTGCGGCTGCCAGGGCCTCGCGGCTCGCTCCGTGAGCTGTCATCGGGCGGCCTCGGCCTTCTCCTCGAGCTCGTCGAGGAAGCGGTCGATGACGCGGCTCTGCCGGGCGTGGTCCTCGAGGGACTCGCCGACCAGCTTGCCGGCCAGCGTGGTGGCGAGCCGGCCGACGTCCTGGCGCAGCGAGGACGCGGCGGCCTTGCGGTCGGCCGCGATCTGGGCGTGACCGGCGGCGACGATCTCCTCGCGCTGCCGCTGGCCTTCCGCGCGCATCTCGGCGATGAGCGCGGCGCCCTGCTCCTGCGCCTCCTGGCGCAGACGCGCGGCCTCGTGCCGGGCCTCGGCGAGCTGGGCCTTGTACTGCTCCA
Organism: Streptomyces sp. NPDC051207; assembly: GCF_040682395.1. Taxonomy (NCBI): domain Bacteria; kingdom Bacillati; phylum Actinomycetota; class Actinomycetes; order Kitasatosporales; family Streptomycetaceae; genus Streptomyces; species Streptomyces sp. NPDC051207. The sequence continues at coordinate 35,945 of NZ_JBFBAX010000004.1, forward strand.
GCACGCTCTGGGCCTCGGTCTTCATGGCCTCGGCCTCTTCGATACCGCCTTCGATCGCCGCGCGGCGCTCCTCCAGAACCTTGTTGATGTTCGGAAGCAGCTTCTTCCAGAAGAAGAAGAACACGATGGCGAAGGCGATGGTGCCGACGAGCAGCTCGGGGCCCGGAGGAACGAGCGGGTTCTGCTCTTCCTCGGCCGCCAGCTGTAGCAGGTTGGCGATCACATCAATGCCTTTCGTCGATGCGTGTCAGTAAGAAGTGATCACTTACCGAACACGAACGGCATAACGATGCCGATGAGGGCGAGCGCCTCACAGAACGCGAAGCCCAGGATCTGGTTGGCGCGGATCAGGCCGGCGGCCTCGGGCTGACGGGCCAGGGCCTGGGTGCCGTTGCCGAAGATGATGCCGACGCCGATGCCGGGGCCGATGGCGGCGAGGCCGTAGCCGATGGAGCCGAGCGAACCGGAGACAGCGGCGAGGGTCTCAGTGGCAGCCATGCTGAATCTTCCTTCTCTTTCATGGACCGGCGGGGGTTGGCCACCGGACGTCTTGGGGCGTTGGGGCGTTGGGTGCTCAGTGGTGCTCGGCGAGAGCGCCCTGGATGTACGAGCAGGCGAGGAGCACGAACACGTACGCCTGGACGGCCTGCACGAAAAGCTCGAAGAGGATCATGACCATCGTCATGACGAAGGAGACGCCGGCCGCCGGGATCATCCAGCTGTTGAGCAGGTACCAGGAGGCGACGGTGAACATGACCAGCATCAGGTGGCCGGCGAACATGTTCGCGAAGAGCCGGACGGCGTGCGTGAACGGCCTGACCAGTGTGTTCGAGAAGAACTCGATGATCACGACGAGCGGCAGCACCGCGCCGAGCGACTTGTCGTAGCCGGTGAGGTTCTTGAAGCCGCCGACGAAGCCGTGCCGCTTGAAGGTGAGCGTCATCCACAGGACGTAGACGACAAGCGCGAGGACCATCGGGTAGGCGATGATCGACGACACCGGGAACTGGGCCAGCGGGATCACGGACCAGATGTTCATGATCCAGATGAAGAAGAACAGCGAGACCATGAGGGGGACGTACTTCTCGCCCTCCTTCTTGCCGAGGGTCTCGTAGACGATGCCGCGGCGGACGAAGTCGTAGCCGGCCTCACCGATCATCTGCAGCTTGCCCGGCACCACCTTGGCCTTGCCGAAGGCCGCCCAGAAGAAGCTGACGACGAGGAGGGTGGTGATGAGCGCGAGCAGCATCACCTTGTTGAACTCGAACCCGCCGACGGTGGCGATCGGCTTGAAGAGGAACGAGTGCAGGCCCGGAGCCGGAAAACCACACCCGTTGTCGGACATGATCCGACAGCTCCAGTCAAAGGCGAGCTGGGTCTGGTCAGCACTCACCGCGGGCTCCTTCGGCGTGACGCATAGGTACGGCAACCTCGTTGTGTCGGCGCGGCACGCAGCCGCGGGTCGGCACCGGACAGGTGTTACGGATGTGGGGGCGGCTGAGGGGCTTCGAGCCTCGCGATGGAGCAGGCGTCAGCTCGGATGCCCGCGCCCGCGATGCCGCAGTTGGCACCGGACGATAGCAGGACTTCCGAAGGCTCTTTATCGCGCCCCTACTCGTCACGACGGCGGCCCTGTCTTCTCGGGCTTCTCACTCTTCGCGGAGTCGGGATCGATGTAGAAGATCTTGGCCTTCATGTGCGCCCGGGCCTGCGCGGCCATCCACACGACGGTGGCGACGACCAGCGCGAGCGCGAACGCCTTCGCGTGGAAGAGCGAGGTGTCCTTGAAGAGGGCGACGAAGATCAGAAGCAGCAGGAGCTGGGCGACGTAGAGCATCAGCCCCATGGCCTGGAACAGCTGCGGAAGCGTTTTGGCCGTCCACTGCAGGACGTACAGGCCGATGCCCATGAACAGGATGGCCAGCACCGCCCCGACCGCCGCACCGAGCGCACCCTTGCCGCCGGCCACCACACCACTGACGGCGACGGCAACCGCACCGGCAGCGGCTGTGGGCACAGCACACTGCAGAAGGTTCCGGACGTCGTTGGAGGGCATGGCGGCAACTCCGCTTTCACAGGGGGCAGGGTGTCGTCATGGACGAGCGTAGTCCCGGGCCGAGGGTGGAGATCTCACGCGAATGGACCGTCGCACTGCGGTCCTTCGACTCTGTCCCGGGTTCTCGTGAACGGTATCACAAACTATTTGATGAGGTCTTTACCTACTGGGTGTGCTGGCAGTCACACATGAGAGTGAACGCGCGCGTCTGTGCAGAATCTCGGGCGGCTTGCCTGGTAATGGGCGGTTTGCACCCCCATCGATGTCTCACGACTTGGCAATGCTCTAGTCAGATTCTTACCTTGGGTGCGACCGGGCCCCGATGGCGGTCGCGCCGTTGACGGTGAGTCCGGCGCCGACCTTGGGGCGCTCCTCCTCTGCCGCCACCGGGTGCGCGGGCGCCTCCTCGGGCTCGGGGCGCCGGTAGCGCGGCGGCACGAAGCGGTACGCCCAGCGCGGGGCCCGCGGCGTGAAGCGGGGCAGCAGCAGGAGCACCAGGCCGATCGTGCTGAGGAACACGATGCCGAGGACGATCCACATGGACGCCGAGTTGACGGAGTAGGCGAGCGCCCCGCACGCGATCAGCGCCGACCAGAAGTACATGATCAGCACCGCTCGGCTGTGCGAGTGGCCGATCTCCAGCAGCCGGTGGTGCAGGTGACCCCGGTCCGCCGCGAACGGCGACTGGCCCCGCCAGGTGCGGCGCACGATCGCCAGGATCAGGTCCGCCGCCGGGATCGCGATGATCGTCAACGGCATCAGCAGCGGGATGTAGACCGGCACCATCTGGTGCACCGAGTTGCGCTCCGACCCGGTGAACAGGTTCATCAGGTCCGGGTCCACCTGGCCCGTCACCGAGATCGCGCCCGCCGCCAGCACCAGCCCGATCAGCATCGAGCCCGAGTCGCCCATGAAGATCCGCGCCGGGTGCATGTTGTGCGGCAGGAAGCCCAGGCACATGCCCATCAGGATCGCCGCGAACAGCGTGGCCGGGGCCGCCGCCTCGATGCCGTACGAGTACCAGATCCGGTACGCGTACATGAAGAACGCCGCCGCCGCGATGCACACCATGCCCGCCGCGAGCCCGTCGAGCCCGTCCACGAAGTTGACCGCGTTGATCGTGATGACCACCAGCGCCACCGTCAGCAGCGTGCTCTGCCACTGCGTGAGCGCGACCGTGCCGACGCCCGGCACCGGCAGCCACAGGATCGTCAGGCCCTGCACCACCATCACGCCCGCGGCGATCATCTGCGCGCCCAGCTTGATCAGGGCGTCGATCTCGAACTTGTCGTCCAGGACGCCGATCAGCCAGATCAGGGCGGCACCCGACAGCAGCGCGCGCGGCTCGTTGGAGTTCTCGAAGACCTCGTTGAGATTGGTCAGGTGGTCCGCGACCAGCAGTCCCGCGCACAGCCCGAAGAACATGGCGATACCGCCGAGCCGCGGAGTCGGTTCCCGGTGCACGTCCCGTGCCCGGATCTCCGGCATCGCTCCCGCCACGATCGCGAACTTCCGTACCGGCCCTGTCAGCAGATACGTCACCGCGGCCGTGATGCAGAGCGTCAGCAGGTATTCACGCACGGGCTTCCCCACAGGTCTCGCCGGCCATTCCAGCCCCACACCCTAGCGAGCGACGCATACCGGTAGGGACTTCCGGGTAGCGACGATGGTTGCACGTGTGGCGGTGCACGCCGGTTCACCTACCCCGCGTCACGCCGGATACGGCGGGAAACCCGCGGTCAGGTCCCGCACCTCGGCACGCGCTCCCGTGGGCTCCAGGTCGCCCCGCAGCACTCCCCCGACCAGCGCGGCCACGCGCCCCATCTCCGGCTCCCGCATGCCCTGCGTGGTCACCGCGGCCGTGCCGAGCCGCAGGCCACGGGTGTCGCCGTGCGGCAGCACACAGCAGTCCAGCACGATTCCGGCCGCCGCCAGCCGGCCCCGCGCGGTGCGCCCGTCGACGCCGAGGGGGCCCGGGTCGGCGGTCAGCAGGTGGGTGTCCGTGCCGCCGGTGGTGACGGCGAGGCCCTCCGCGGCCAGCGCGAGCGCCAGCGCCCGGGCGTTGGCGACGACCTGACGCGCGTACCGGGCGAAGTCCTCCGTCGCCGCCTCCCCGAAGGCGACCGCCTTCGCCGCGATGGTGTGCATCTGCGCACCGCCCTGCGTGAAGGGGGACACGGCCCGGTCGACCCGCTCGGCCAGTTCGCCGCGGCACAGCACCATCCCGCCGCGTGGCCCGCGCAGCACCTTGTGCGTGGTCGCGCAGACGATGTCCGCGTACGGCACCGGACTGGGCGCCGCCTTCCCGGCCACCAGCCCGATGGGGTGCGCGGCGTCCGCGACGAGGTAGGCGCCGGACTCGTCGGCGACCTCGCGGAAGAAGGCGTAGTCGATGTGGCGCGGGTAGGCGATCGACCCGCACACGATCGCCTTGGGGCGGTGCGCGCGGGCCAGGGCGCGCACCTGGTCGTGGTCCAGCAGGCCGGTCTCCGCGTCCACGCCGTAGCCGACGAAGTCGAACCAGCGGCCGGAGAAGTTCGCGGGCGAGCCGTGCGTGAGGTGCCCGCCGTGCGCAAGGCCGAGCGCCAGCACGGTGTCGCCGGGGCGCAGCAGCGCGGCGTACGCGGCGAGCACCGCCGACGAGCCCGAGTGGGACTGGACGTTGGCGTGCTCGGCGCCGAACAGGGCCTTGGCCCGCTCCACGGCGAGGCGCTCGGCGACGTCGGCGATCTCGCAGCCGCCGTGGTACCGGGCGCCCGGATAGCCCTCCGCGTACTTGTTGGCCAGCGGCGAGCCGAGCGCGGCCAGCACGGCCGGCGAGGTGAAGTTCTCGGCGGCGATCAGCTGGAGCGTCGTCGACTGCCGGTCCCGCTCGCCGAGCAGCACGTCGGCGAGCTCGGGGTCCTGGCGGCGCAGGACATCGGCCTCGATGGCAGGGGTGACCGTCATGGTGGGCTCCGGGGGCGTCGACGGTGACGTACGTCCAATGTAGGCCCGGCGGTCCGCGCACGCCCGTGGTGGCAGACGCCCCCTAGGCCCTTGCGGGCACCCCTGTGAGAGCGGTGACCACGGGATCGAGCGCCTGGTGTATTTCGTCCCCGATGGACCGGAAGAACGTCAGGGGCGCCCCGTACGGGTCGTAGACCTCGTCCGCCTCGGCCGTCGGGGCCAGCAGCCAGCCGCGCAGCGCGGCCGAGGCGCGGACCAGGGCGCGGGCGCGTCCCACCACGCCGTCCTCGATCGGGGGCAGGGTCGCCGGGTCGATCGCCTTCACCAGGCGCGTGAACTCCTTCAGCGTGAAGGTCCGCAGGCCCGCCGAGTGGCCCATGGAGATGACCTGGGCGCGGTGGTCGCGGGTCGCGGTCAGCACCAGGTCGGCGCGGATCACGTGCTCGTCCAGGAGTTCACGGCCGACGAAGCCGGAGGCGTCCGCGCCGAAGTCGGCCAGCACGGCCTCCGCGTTGGCCTCCATGGGCGCGCCCTCGTGGCCCCAGGTGCCCGCGCTCTCCACGATCAGCCCGCCGCCCCCCGGGTCGCCGAGCCGGTCCGCCAGGAAATGCCGGGTCAGCCGCTCGGTGATCGGTGAGCGGCACACGTTGCCGGTGCTGACGTGGAGGATGCGGAAGGTGTCGCGGGGATGGTCGAAGTCCCCGCTGCGGTCCCCGTTGCCTATGCCGCGCCCCGCCTCAGGGGCTGTCAATTCGCCACCTCGAGGTCGGGTACCACCTTGCGCAGCTCGTCGGCCGGTACGGCGCCCTGGCGCAGCAGCAGCGGTACCTCGCGCGTGACGTCCACGATGGAGGACGGGACGTTGCCGGGGGTGGGGCCGCCGTCGAGGTAGACGGAGACGGAGTCGCCGAGCATCTCCTGCGCGGCGTCGCAGTTCTCGGGGGCGGGGTGGCCCGTGAGGTTCGCCGAGGAGACGGCCATCGGGCCGACCTCGGTGAGCAGCTCGATGGCGACCGGGTGCAGCGGCATGCGGACGGCGACCGTGCCGCGGGTGTCGCCGAGGTCCCACTGGAGGGACGGCTGGTGCCTGGCGACGATCGTGAGCGCCCCCGGCCAGAAGGCGTCGACGAGTTCCCAGGCCAGCTCGGAGAAGTCCGTCACGAGGCCGTGCAGCGTGTTCGGGGAGCCGATGAGGACGGGCGTGGGCATGTTCCGCCCGCGGCCCTTGGCGTCGAGCAGGTCGGCGACGGCCTCCGCGGAGAACGCGTCGGCGCCGATGCCGTACACCGTGTCCGTGGGCAGCACCACGAGCTCGCCACGGCGGACGGCGGACGCTGCCTCGCGCAGACCGGTCACGCGGTCGGTCGCGTCGTTGGTGTCGTATCGCCGTGCCATGTCTAGCGGGCCTCCTCGTACACGTACTGCGGGGGTGAAGTGCGGTGCGTGCTCACGGCAGCGCCTTGCGGGCGGTCGCGAACCGCGGGCGGTTGTTGAGATCGGGGTGGTCCGCGGCGTCGGTCCAGCCGCGGTCCTCGGCGAAGATCCACGGCACCTGGCCGCCCTGGGTGTCGGCGTGCTCCACGACGACGACGCCGCCGGGGCGCAGCAGCCGGTGCGCGGTGCGTTCGATGCCGCGGATCAGGTCGAGGCCGTCCTCGCCGGAGAACAGGGCCATCTCCGGGTCGTGGTCGCGGGCCTCGGGCGCCACGTACTCCCACTCGGTGAGCGGGATGTACGGCGGGTTGGAGATGACCAGGTCGACCTGGCCGTCGAGGTCGGGGAACGCGGTCAGGGCGTCGCCCTGGCGCAGCTCGACCCTGGAGCCCTGGACGTTCTTGCGGGTCCACCGCAGGGCGTCCTCGGACAGCTCGACGGCGTACACCCGGGAGCGCGGCACCTCCTGGGCGAGGGCGAGCGCGATGGCGCCGGAGCCCGTGCACAGGTCGACGATGCAGGGCTCCACGACGTCCATGGCGCGTACCGCGTCTATCGCCCAGCCGGCCACCGACTCGGTCTCCGGACGCGGCACGAACACCCCGGGCCCGACCTGGAGTTCCAGGTACCGGAAGTAGGCGCGGCCGGTGATGTGCTGGAGGGGTTCGCGGGCCTCGCGGCGGGCGACGACCTCCCAGTAGCGGGCGTCGAAGTCGGAGTCCTTGACGGTGTGCAGCTCGCCGCGCTTGACGCCGTGCACGAACGCGGCGAGTTCCTCCGCGTCGGTGCGCGGCGAGGGCACGCCGGCGTCGGCGAGCCGCTGGGTGGCCTGGGCGACCTCCGCGAGCAGCACGCTGCGGGGGCTTGGGGGTCGCCCCCCAAAATGTTGCTGCACGCAAGTCCTCCGAAGTGCTCGTACGTGGGTTACGCGGCTGCGAGCCTGGCGGCCGAGTCCGCGTCGACGCACGCCTGGATCACCGCGTCGAGGTCGCCGTCCAGGACCTGGTCCAGGTTGTACGCCTTGAAGCCGACACGGTGGTCCGAGATGCGGTTCTCCGGGAAGTTGTACGTGCGGATCTTCTCGGAGCGGTCGACGGTGCGGACCTGGCTGCGGCGGGCGTCGGCGGCCTCCTTCTCCGCCTCCTCCTGCGCCGCGGCGAGCAGCCTGGAGCGCAGGATACGCATCGCCTGCTCCTTGTTCTGCAGCTGGCTCTTCTCGTTCTGGCAGGAGGCGACGACTCCGGTCGGAATGTGCGTGATGCGCACGGCGGAGTCGGTCGTGTTGACGGACTGGCCGCCGGGTCCGGAGGACCGGTAGACGTCGATGCGCAGGTCGTTCGGGTTGATCTCGACGTCGATCTCCTCGGCCTCGGGCGTGACGAGCACACCGGCGGCGGAGGTGTGGATGCGGCCCTGCGACTCGGTGGCCGGCACGCGCTGCACGCGGTGCACGCCGCCCTCGTACTTCAGACGGGCCCACACGCCCTGGCCGGGCTCGGTGGCGCCCTGGCCGCCCTTGGTCTTCACGGCGACCTGGACGTCCTTGTAGCCGCCCAGCTCGGACTCGGTGGCGTCGATGATCTCGGTCTTCCAGCCGACGCGCTCGGCGTAGCGCAGGTACATCCGCAGCAGGTCGCCGGCGAACAGGGCGGACTCGTCGCCGCCCGCGCCCGCCTTGATCTCGAGGATGACGTCCTTGTCGTCGCTGGGGTCACGCGGCACGAGCAGCAGGCGCAGCTTCTCGGTGAGCTCGTCGCGCCGCTGCTCCAGCTCCTTGACCTCGGCCGCGAACTCCGGGTCGTCGGCGCCCAGTTCGCGCGCGGTCTCGATGTCGTCGCCGGTCTGCTTCCAGGAGCGGTACGTGGCGACGATCGGGGTGAGCTCGGCGTAGCGCTTGTTCAGCCTGCGCGCGTTGGCCTGGTCGGAGTGGACCGAGGGGTCGGCGAGCTTCGTCTCCAGGTCGGCGTGCTCGGCGACGAGTTCCTCGACGGCCTCGAACATCTTGGGCTCCTGATACTGCGGTGAGGGGGAAGGGCGGGCGACCAAAAACGCCGGTCCCGGCGCGCCCCTGGGAGGGGCGGGGCCGTGGACCGGCGGGTTGGGGCTCGCTACTTCTTGGAGCCGGCGGCAGCCTTGCCGAAGCGGGCCTCGAAGCGGGCCACACGGCCACCGGTGTCGAGGATCTTCTGCTTGCCCGTGTAGAACGGGTGGCACTCGGAGCAGACCTCGGCCCGGATGGCGCCGGACTGGATCGTGCTGCGGGTGGTGAACGACGCGCCACAGGTGCAGCTGACCTGCGTCTCGACGTACTCGGGGTGGATGTCGCGCTTCAAGGTGTCTCCTAGGTTCCGGGAGGGCGCCGGGTCGCCGCCGCGGGATGCGGGAGCGTGAACCGGAGCCGACGTACCAGTCTGCCAGGACTGGGGCCATCCCCCAAAACGCGGGGTCGGTGGGGTCTATTCCGCGCGGGTGCGCCGTGGTCGCTCGCGCCCACGCGGCAAACCCGCGCACCGATACCCGCCCCGCGCCCCTCAGGGGGCGTCGACGACGCCCTTGGCATCGCCCGCGGCGGTGCCCTGGGTGGCCTTCTCGGGGATCGGTCTGTCGTCCTTCAGCGCCTGCCAGACCTGCCGGGCCTTCTTCTCCTGGATGAGGACCCGGTTCGGGTCGGCCGGGTCGTAGCGGACCGGCAGTGTGACCATGTCCAGGTTTTCGGCGGTGATGCCCTCCAGGCCGTTGACGAAGGACATCAGGGAGTTCACCGAGGCCAGGTCGGAGTCGGTGGTGACCGTCCGGGTCGCGGTGTCGGCCAGGTCGTACAGCTTCTTGGGGCTGGTGAAGACGCCGACCTCGTTGACCTGGGTGATCAGGGCCTTGACGAAGGCCTGCTGGAGCTGGATGCGGCCGAGGTCGGAGCCGTCGCCGACGCCGTGCCGGGTGCGGACCAGGCCGAGGGCCTGCTCGCCGGTCAGCCGGTGGGTGCCCGCCTTCAGCTTCAGGTGGCTGTCGGGGTCGTCGATGTCCTCGCCGGTGGTGACCTCCACGCCGCCGAGCTCGTCGACCAGCTTCTTGAAGCCGGCGAAGTCGACCTCCAGGTAGTGGTCCATGCGCAGGTCGGTGAGGGACTCGACGGTCTTGACCGCGCAGGCCGCGCCGCCGGTGGCGTAGGCGGAGTTGAACATCACGCCGTCCGCGGCCTCGTGCGTCCTGCCGTCGCCGTCGGTGCACTCGGGGCGGTCGATGAGGGTGTCCCGGGGGATGGAGACCACGCCGGCCCTCGTGTGGCCCTGGTAGAGGTGCACGACCATCGCGGTGTCGGAGCGGGCGCTGCCGTCGTCCGTGCCGCCGCCGAGCTTCTTGTTGCCGCCGGAGCGGGTGTCGGAGCCGAGGACGAGGATGTTCCGGGAGCCGTCGTCGGCCTTCTGGGGCCGGTCGGTGCCGAGGGCCTGGTCGATGTCGACGCTGTTGATGTTGCCGTTGAGCTTGAGGTACAGGTAGCCGGCGCCGGTGCCGCCCAGGACGACGATGCCCGCCGCGACCCAGGCCGTGATCAGCAGGCCTCTGCGGCGCCTGCCGCGCGTCTCGCGGCGGCGCCGGTCCGTGGTGCCGGTCTCTCCCGCTGTACCGGGATGGTCCGGCGTGCTCTCGGCAGACAATGTGCTCCTCGGCTCTCGTCCGTTCGGTTACCCCCTGCGTCCGGTTCCAGGCCCGGGGCGGCCCGTCGGTGGTGGTCCCACCATCGTCGCCCTGGTCGGGCAGGAGCGGGAACCGGCACACCGGGTCGCACCACGCGCTGTGCCCGCCGGGTGTCCCGGCGGGCACGGAGTGTTGCGGATCAGCCTCGGAGAGCGGGGCTCACCTGGCGGTTCAGCCCCAGAGGTCGTACCGCTGGAAACCGGTGCCGAGCGAGATCCTCGCGGCGAAGATCTCGCTGGTCGCCTTGCCGGTGCCCTTGTAGAGGTAGAGCGTGCCGCCGGAGGTGCGGGCCAGGAAGTCGGCCTTGCCGTCGCCGGTGACGTCCCCGACCGCGTCGAAGGCGTTGTAGCCGCTCCAGGTGCGGACCTTGATCCGGCTGGAGAAGGCGCCCGAGCCGCTCTTGCCGGTGCCCTTGTAGAGGTACACGGAGCTGTTGCTCTTGCTGCGGGCGATCAGGTCGGTCTTGCCGTCGCCGGTGAAGTCGCCCTGGCCGCGCACCGAGTTGTACTGGTTCCAGCCCGAGCTGACCTTCACGCGGGGCGAGAAGGTGCCGTTGCCCTTGCCCGGGTACAGCCACAGGTAGCCGCCCGAGTCGACGGAGAGCAGGTCGGGCAGGTAGTCGCCGCTGACGTCACCGGGGACGATGATGCGGGTGCGGGTCTTCCAGTTGTCGGCGATCTGCTTGGTCGACCAGGTGCCGCTGGAGTGCACGTAGTGGGCCCAGTACACGTCGCCGGTGGAGGAGGCGCGGTAGACGAGGTCCTCGTAGCCGTCGCGGTCGAGGTCGGTCTGCAGGACGGTGTTGACGCCGGACCAGTCGCCCCAGGACTCGCGGGCGCCGAAGGAGCTGCCCGTGGAGTTCTTCGAGAAGCCGGTGCGGGTGGCGGACTCGCGCACCCACAGGTCGGCCCGGTGGTCACCGTTGATGTTGGTGTCGTCGATGCGCGGGTAGGTCGCGCCGACGTACGCGCTCGCCTTGGCGAAGACGCTGTAGGCGCCCTTGGCGACGCAGTCCTGCACGCCCCACGACACGACGCCGACGATCCGGTTGTTCACGATCAGCGGACCGCCGGAGTCGCCGTTGCAGGCCGTGGTGGTGCCGGCGTCGGAGCCGGTGGCGGGGTTGCCCGCGCAGACCATGTGGCCCTTGACGAAGTCGGCGCCGTAGTAGCCGGCGCAGGTGCCGTCCGACTGGATCGGCAGCGTGGCCGTCTTCAGCGTCTCGGAGACGTTGTCGCTGGTGGAGCTGGTCCGGCCCCAGCCGTAGACCTTGGCGCTGGTGCCGGCCGCGTACGAGGCGGTGTCGCCGGACGTCGTCATACGGATCGGCGTCGCCCTGACCGGGTTCGGCAGCGTCAGGACCGCGATGTCGTTGTCGATGGTGGCAGCGCTGTACGACGGGTGGTTCCACTGCCGCCACACGCCGGTGACGGTGCCGCCGTGCAGGTCGGTGTTGCCCGCGCTGTCGGTGGTCGGCAGTTGGGCTGTGCCGGTGACGACGGCGCCGTTGGCGTGCCAGTTGTAGCCCTTGACGCAGTGCGCGGCGGTGAGGATCTTCGTCGGGGCGACGACGGTGCCGCCGCAGAAGAAGCCGATGTCGTCCGCCTCGGACGTGGTGCCCCGGTCGTCGTAGTACCAGAGCTGCGCCATCCAGGGCGCCGACGAGATGCTGGTCGTCGTACCGCCGATGATCTTGGCGTCGGCGGTGGGGCCGTCGTCGCTCGCGCTGAACGACTCCTTGCCGGTCTTGCCCGCGGTGTCGTCACCGGCGACGGCACCCGCGACGCGCCGCTCCAGCTCGGTGAGCGAGGGCGCGCTGGTGGCGGGCTTCACCGTCGGCTGCGGCAGCGCGGTGGCGGCGCCCGCGGACGACGTCAGCAGCGCCGCGGCGACGGCGGCGGCGACACCGGCCGCCGCGACGGGCAGGGCGATACGCAACCGGCGTCTGTGACGCCCGCCTCCGGACATGGATGTACCCACGCAAGTCCCCCCTCGGGATCAGAAGTTCGGGCACGCGACGAAAAACAGCCCGAAGCAGCGTGATCGTACACCTGTCCGAGAACAGCGCAGTGGCCGCCCTGCGAACAGGACGGCCACTGCGTGCACCCGGGAGCGTCAGTCGCCGTTGCCCGGCGTCGGCGTCGTCTTCTGGATCTGCATCAGGAACTCGACGTTCGACTTGGTCTGCTTCATCTTGTCGAGGAGCAGCTCGATCGCCTGCTGCTGGTCGAGCGCGTGCAGCACCCGGCGCAGCTTCCAGACCACGGCCAGCTCCTCGTTGCCGAGCAGGATCTCTTCCTTGCGGGTGCCGGACGCGTCGACGTCCACCGCCGGGAAGATGCGCTTGTCGGCGAGCTTCCGGTCGAGCTTGAGCTCCATGTTGCCGGTGCCCTTGAACTCCTCGAAGATCACCTCGTCCATGCGGGACCCGGTGTCCACCAGCGCGGTGGCGAGGATGGTCAGCGAACCGCCGTCCTCGATGTTGCGGGCCGCACCGAAGAAGCGCTTCGGCGGGTACAGGGCGGTCGAGTCGACACCACCGGACAGGATGCGGCCGGAGGCCGGCGCGGCGAGGTTGTAGGCACGGCCCAGACGCGTGATGGAGTCGAGCAGCACGACGACGTCGTGGCCCAGCTCCACCAGGCGCTTCGCCCGCTCGATGGCCAGCTCGGCGACCGTGGTGTGGTCCTCGGCCGGACGGTCGAAGGTCGAGGAGATGACCTCGCCCTTCACCGACCGCTGCATGTCGGTGACCTCTTCCGGACGCTCGTCGACGAGGACGACCATCAGGTGGCACTCGGGGTTGTTGTGCGTGATCGCGTTGGCGACCGCCTGCATGATCATGGTCTTGCCGGTCTTCGGCGGAGCCACGATCAGACCGCGCTGGCCCTTACCGATCGGCGACACGAGGTCGATGATGCGGGTGGTGAGCACGCCCGGGTCCGTCTCCAGGCGGAGGCGGTCCTGCGGGTAGAGCGGCGTCAGCTTGTTGAACTCCGGGCGTCCTCTGCCGTGTTCGGGCGCCATGCCGTTGACGGAGTCGAGTCGGACCAGCGCGTTGAACTTCTCGCGGCGCTCGCCCTCCTTGGGCTGGCGCACGGCGCCGGTGACGTGGTCGCCCTTGCGCAGGCCGTTCTTGCGGACCTGGGCGAGGGAGACGTACACGTCGTTCGGGCCGGGCAGGTAGCCGGACGTCCGGATGAAGGCGTAGTTGTCGAGGATGTCCAGGATGCCCGCGACGGGGATCAGGACGTCGTCCTCGGCGATCTGCGGCTCGGACGTGATCTCGTCGCGGCCACGACGGCCACGGCGGTCTCGGTACCGGCCGCGACGGCCACGCCGACCGCCCTCGAAGTCGTCGTCGTCCTGCTGCTGCCGGCCGCCACCGCCGCTGCCCTGCTGGCGCTGGCCCTGCTGCTGGTTCTGCTGGTCGTCGCCCTTGCCACGGCGGTCACGCTCGCCGCGGTCACGCTCACCGCGGTCCCGGTCGCGGTCACGGCCGCGCTCGCGGCGGTCCCTGCGGCGGCCCTCGCCGCCCTCACCGGCGTCGCCGCCCCGGTTGTCGGCGCGGTTGTCGCCCTTGCCGTCGCCCTGCTGGGACTGCGGGGACTGCTGGGCCGGCGTCTCGGCCTTCGGCTCGCTCTTCGCCTCGGCGGCGACCGTCTCGGCGCTGCCCGCGGGGGCGCCGGCGTCGGCCGTGGCGCGGCGCCGGCGGCGCTCGGCCGGGGCGTCGTTGCTGGCGGGCTGGCCGGGGATGTCGATCTGCTGCTGGGCCGGCTCGGCGGGGGCCTCGGCGGCCTGCTTCTGCGCCTTCTTCTCGGCCTTGTCGGCGGCGGCCTCGTCACCGGTACGCACCCGGGAGGTGGTCCGGCGCTTCGGCTTGGCCTCGGCGGCGTCGTCGGCCTTGGCCGGGGCGGCCGCGCCTCCCGCCTGCGCCTCCTTGATGACCTCGATCAGCTGGCTCTTGCGCATCCGCGCGGTGCCCCTGATACCGAGGCCGGATGCGACCTGCTGCAACTCGGCCAGCACCATGCCCTCGAGGCCGGTACCGCGGCGCCGCCGGGAGCCGGCACCGGTGGCAGGCGCGGAGGCGTCCGTGGCGGGCGCGGCAGCGGTCTCCTCGACACGTGCGCCCATCAGATCGGTGGTGTCGCTCACGAAGGGTCCTTCCCTGGAGCGGACGTCGGCCTGTCTGGCTCGGCGACCGGTTGTGCTGTCCGGCTACGGTCCTGTTCTCCATGACCGTGCCGGGGCGGTGGTCCGCCAAAGCGGCGGAAGAGATTGCTGGTGATGGCGCTTCCTCGAGCCGTGGCAGCGAGTGTCACGTGGCGTGGTCGCACCTGCTCCGGAGCGTGCCCGGCGGGCCGCTCAGTGCTCACGTACCGCGTACTTCCCGCATACGAGGTACCGAACACAGTGCGACTTGGGGGGCTCCCGGAAGAATGTCTGTCCCGGACGGGGACACAAGGCACCTCGCCACGGTGGGGTCGGGTGCAGACTTGAGATTAACACTACCGGATCCAACAAACATTCCCCCTCTCGAAATCCGGCAACCGTGTGTCAGGTGGCAAGCGGCAGCACGCTCGCTCCCCGCAGATCGAGGCCGAGCCGGTTGGCCGCCCAGTCCTCGCCCGCCAGCGCTTCGACCTTGTCGGCGGTGCCGGCGTCGGCCAGCGCCATGACCGTGGGCCCGGCGCCGGAGATGACCGCGGGGATGCCGACCGACCGCAGCCGCTCGACCAGCGCCGCGCTCTCGGGCATGGCGGGGGCGCGGTACTCCTGGTGGAGGCGGTCCTCGGTGGCGGGCAGCAGCAGCTCGGGGCGCCGGGTGAGGGCCTCGACGAGCAGGGCGGCGCGGCCCGCGTTGACGGCGGCGTCGACATGCGGCACGGAACGCGGCAGCAGGCCGCGGGCGGTCTCGGTGAGCACCGGCTTCCCGGGGACGAAAACCACTGGAACGACGGAATCGGCGGGTTCCATCCTGATCGCACGGGCCGCGCCGGACTCCATCCAGGACAGGGTGAAACCGCCGAGCAGACAGGCCGCCACGTTGTCCGGGTGGCCCTCGATCTCGGTCGCCAGCTCCAGCAGGCCCGCGTCGTCGAGGCGGGCCTCGCCGCCTATGGTCACCGCGCGGGCGGCGACGATCCCGGCGCAGATGGCGGCCGAGGAGGAGCCGAGGCCCCGGCCGTGCGGAATGCGGTTGGCGCAGACGATCTCCAGCCCGCGCGGCTGACCGCCGAGGACGTCGAACGCGGTGCGCAGGGAGCGGACGAGCAGGTGGTTCTCGTCGCGCGGCAGGGTCTCGCTGCCCTCGCCCGCGATGTCGATGTGCAGCCCGGAGTCGGCCACCCGGACGACCACGTCGTCGTAGAGCCCCAGCGCGAGGCCGAGGGCGTCGAAGCCCGGGCCGAGGTTGGCGCTGGTGGCGGGGACGCGCACCCGGACGGCGGCGGCGCGGAACGCTGGACCGGCCATCGCTCGTTGACTCTCCTTGAGCTGCGTGACTGTCGGACGACGTGCAATCGGCATCCGATGGTGTACGAGAACCCGGGGGCCGCGCTGTCGGCCGGGGAACCGGCCGCGTCGGCCGCGGGGACGGCGCGGCACCGCGGCATATGCGGCGGGCGGGTTCGGTACAGCCTATCGAAGGAAGGTTCCGTCAGGACATAGGGCGCACAGGAGGCGCACGATGCGTGTCGCAAGCCCCCTGTGCACCCCCCGTAGGGAGACTTCCCCAGGTAAGCGCCGTCTTACGCGTCCCACGCGTGCGTGTGCGTCGGACGCGTACCGGCTCCCGGATCAGGCCTTCCGACCCGGCCCTCGGACCGGACACTCAGGCCTGAGGTCCTGACTCTCAGACCAGACCGAGGCGCTCGGCCGCGGCGGCGGCGTCGACGGGGACGGTGACCGGCTGCGGCGCGCCGGCGACGGCCCAGTCCGGGTCCTTCAGGCCGTTGCCCGTGACGGTGCACACGATCCTCTGCCCCGGGTCGACCTTGCCCTGCTCGGCGGCCTTCAGCAGGCCGGCGACGGACGCGGCGGACGCGGGCTCCACGAAGACGCCCTCCTGCGCGGCCAACAGCCGGTAGGCGCGCAGGATCTCACGGTCGGTCACCTCGTCGATGACGCCGCCGGACTCGTCGCGCGCGGCCAGGGCGTACTGCCAGGAGGCCGGATTGCCGATGCGGATGGCGGTGGCGATCGTGGACGGGTCCTTGACCACCTCTCCGCGCACGATGGGCGCCGAGCCGGAGGCCTGGAAGCCCCACATGCGCGGGGTGCGCGTGGCGACGCCGTCGGCGGCGTACTCCGTGTAGCCCTTCCAGTAGGCGGTGATGTTGCCCGCGTTGCCCACCGGCAGGACGTGGAGGTCGGGTGCGTCGCCGAGCATGTCGACGATTTCGAACGCGGCCGTCTTCTGGCCCTCGATACGCACCGGATTGACCGAATTCACCAGCGCCACGGGGTAGTTGTCGCTGAGCCCGCGCGCGAGGGTGAGGCAGTCGTCGAAGTTGCCGTCGACCTGGAGGATCTTCGCGCCGTGCACCAGGGCCTGGCCCATCTTGCCGAGCGCGATCTTGCCCTGCGGCACGAGGACGGCGCAGACCATCCCGGCGCGCACGGCGTAGGCGGCGGCGGAGGCCGACGTGTTGCCGGTGGAGGCGCAGATGACGGCCTTGGCCCCCTCCTCCTTCGCCCTGGAGATGGCCATGGTCATGCCGCGGTCCTTGAAGGACCCGGTCGGGTTGGCGCCCTCCACCTTGAGGTGGACCTCGCAGCCCGTGCGCTCGGAGAGCACCTGCGCGGGCACGAGGGGCGTGCCGCCCTCGCGGAGCGTCACGACCGGCGTGGTGTCGGAAACCGGCAGCCTGTCCCGGTACTCCTCGATGATGCCGCGCCACTGGTGGGTCATTGCTGGTTACTCTCCTTCAACCCGCATGATGCTGGCGACACCGCGCACGGTGTCGAGCTTGCGCAACGCCTCGACGGTTCCGCCGAGGGCGGCGTCGGACGCACGGTGGGTGACGACGACGAGGGAGGCCTCCCCGTCCTTGCCCTGCTGCCGAACCGTGTCGATGGACACGCCGTGCTCGGCGAAGACGGTGGCCACCTGGGCGAGGACACCCGGTTTGTCGGCCACGTCCAGACTGATGTGGTAGCGCGTGACGACATCGCCCATGGGCGACACGGGCAGCGCGGCGTACGCGGACTCGCCGGGGCCGGTCGAGCCGCTGAGCCGGTTGCGGCACACGGCGACCAGGTCGCCGAGCACGGCGGAGGCGGTGGGCGAGCCCCCGGCGCCGGGGCCGTAGAACATGAGCTGGCCGGCGGCGTCGGACTCCACGAACACGGCGTTGTAGGCGCCGCGCACGGAGGCGAGCGGGTGGCTGAGCGGGATCATCGCCGGGTGCACGCGTGCGGTGACGGAGGCGCCGTCGGCGGCCCGCTCGCAGATGGCGAGCAGCTTGATGGTGCAGCCCATCTCCCTGGCGGAGGCGAAGTCGGCCGCGGTGACCTCGGTCATGCCCTCGCGGTAGACGTCGTCGAGGCGCACGCGCGTGTGGAAGGCGATACCGGCGAGGATGGCGGTCTTGGCGGCGGCGTCGAAGCCCTCGACGTCGGCGGTCGGGTCGGCCTCCGCGTAGCCGAGCGCGGTGGCCTCGTCCAGGGCCTCCTGGTAGCCGGCGCCCGTGGAGTCCATCTTGTCGAGGATGAAGTTGGTCGTGCCGTTGACGATGCCCATGACGCGGTTGATCTTGTCGCCGGCGAGGGACTCGCGCAGCGGCCGGATCAGCGGGATCGCGCCGGCGACGGCGGCCTCGTAGTAGAGGTCCTTGCCGTGCTCGTCGGCGACGGCGTGCAGGGCGGCGCCGTCCTGGGCGAGCAGCGCCTTGTTGGCGGACACCACGGAGGCGCCGTGCTCGAAGGCGGTGGTGATGAGCGCGCGGGCGGGCTCGATGCCACCGATGACCTCGACCACCACGTCGATGTCACCGCGTTTGACCAGGGCGGTGGCGTCGGTGGTGATGAGGGAGGGGTCGATGCCCTCGCGCGCCTTGGAGGGCCGCCGCACGGCGACTCCCGCGAGCTCGACGGGCGCCCCGATCCTGGCGGCGAGGTCGTCGGCGTGCGTCGTCATGATGCGCGCCACCTCTGAGCCGACCACTCCACAGCCCAGCAGCGCCACCTTCAGCGGACGCGTACGCATCATCCGACCTCGTTTCCTCACATACCGAATACGCGAATACGGTGGAACCAGTCTCACTCACCGGACGGGACTTCCTGCGCCTCGTCCGGATCGTGAGACGTCTATTTCATTTCGGCGGCCGGGGAGACCGAAGATCTTCCGACGGCCGCACGTCTGCCTTGGTCAGGCGGCCACGGCCCCGTCATCCGACGTCGAGGCGCAGGAGGTCCTCCTCCGTCTCACGGCGGACGATCACCCGCGCCTCGCCCTCGCGGACGGCGACGACCGGCGGGCGCGGCACGTGGTTGTAGTTGCTGGCCATCGACCGGCAGTACGCACCGGTCGCCGCCACCGCGATCAGGTCACCGGGTGCCAGGTCGGCCGGCAGGAACGCGTCCCGCACCACGATGTCACCGCTCTCGCAGTGCTTGCCGACCACCCTCGTCAGCACCGGCCCCGCGTCGGAGACCCGGGAGGCGAGCACGACGGTGTACTCGGCGTCGTACAGCGCCGTACGGATGTTGTCCGACATGCCGCCGTCGACGGAGACGTACGTGCGCAGCCCGTCGAGCTGCTTGACCGTGCCGACCTCGTACAGCGTGAAGGCGGTGGGCCCGGCGATGGCCCGGCCGGGCTCGACGGAGATCCGGGGCGTGCGCAGCCGGGCGGACTCGCACTCGCGGACGACGATCTCGTTCAGCGCCTTGGCGATCTCGTGCGGCTCGCGCGGGTCGTCGTCGCTGGTGTAGGCGATGCCGAGCCCGCCGCCGAGGTCGATCTCGGGCAGCTCGACCCCGTGCTCGTCCCGGATGTCCCTGAGCAGTCCCACCACCCGGTGGGCGGCGACCTCGAACCCGGACATGTCGAAGATCTGCGACCCGATGTGCGAGTGGATGCCGATCAGCTCCAGGCCGTCGAGCTGCAACGCCCGCCGCACGGCCTCGGCGGCCTGCCCCCCGGCGAGCGGGATACCGAACTTCTGGTCCTCGTGCGCGGTGGCGATGAACTCGTGGGTGTGCGCCTCCACGCCGACCGTCACGCGAATCTGCACCCGCTGCCGCGTGCCGAGCTCCTGGGCGATGTGGGCGACGCGCACGATCTCCTGGAAGGAGTCGAGCACGATCCGCCCGACCCCGGCCTCGACCGCGCGCCGGATCTCCCCCGCGCTCTTGTTGTTGCCGTGGAAGGCGATCCGCTCGGCGGGCATACCCGCGGACAGGGCGGTGGTCAGCTCGCCCCCGGAGCAGACGTCGAGATTGAGCCCTTCCTCGTTCAGCCACCGCACGACGGCACGCGAGAGGAACGCCTTGCCGGCGTAGAAGACATCGGCGTCGGGCCCGAAGGCGGAGCGCCAGGCGCGGGCACGGGCCCGGAAATCGGCCTCGTCCAGCACGTAGGCGGGGGTGCCGAACTCCTCGGCGACGCGCTTGACGTCGATGCCGCCGACGGTGAGGACGCCGTCCTCGTCGCGCGTGACGGTCTGCGCCCACACCTTGGGGTCGAGGGCGTTGAGATCGGTGGGCGGGGCGGTGTAGTGCCCCTCGGGGAGGACGTCGGCGTGACGGGGCCCGGCGGGGTGTGCGGAACGGCTCATTTATCCGGTGACTCTCTACGTCTCAGAGGTGGTCGGGTGCGTCGATGCCGAGCAGGGACAGGCCGCCGGCCAGCACCGCCCCGGCCGCTTCGGCAAGCGCGAGCCGGGCACGGTGGGCGGCCGAGGGTTTCTCCTCACCGACGGGCAGTACGGCGGGCAGGAAGGACAGCACGGCATCGGCGACGTCGACGAGGTGCCGGGCAAGACGATCGGGGGCGTGCGCGGTGGCGGCGGTGGCGAGGATGCGGGGGTGGATGGCGAGGGTGGTGAGGAGGGGGGCGGGGGTGGCCTCTCGGGGGCTGTTGCCCGGGCCGGCCGTTCGAGCGCCGGTGCTGGGGCCGGCCAGGGGGCCGGGCTCGGGGGTGAAGCCGAGGTCGGCGGCGTTGCGGAGGAGGGCGCGGGTGCGGGCGTGGGCGTACCGCACGCGGAAGAGGGGGTTGCTCTCCCGCTGGACGAGATGCTCCTCGCCGATGCGGGGCCGGTCGTGGGACGCGGGGTGCAGCAGCGCCCAGCGGGCGGCGTCGCGGCCGAGGGGGGTGGGGTCCGCAGGGGCGGGGGCGGGCTGGATACGCATCGGGGGGTGGGCGCGGAGGGTGCTGCGGGGGGCCTGGACGGTTTGATGACGCTGGTGGCCGTCGAGACCGAGGATCCGAACCCAGTGGGACTCGGGCGGCGCGTGGCAGCTGGTGCGCACGTCGGCGCCCCGGGCCCGCAGCAGCCGGGCGACGACGTCCATGACGACGAGGGCGCGGACTTCGCCGGGGGCGTGGAGGGAGACGGCACGACGGGTGCCGGCGTCGGCATCGGCATCGGCATCGGTGACGTGCCCGTACCGGGGGCCACACCGCAGGATCTCCGCGACGAGGGCGGCGGGGGCACTGTCACGGAGCCGGATGTTGAGGAACCCGGGAGGGGTGACCACCACATCCTCGATGGCGTGACCGGGGCCGAGGTCCAGGAGGTGGGCCTTGAGGATGCCCGCGACGCGCAGGGGCGGCTGCCCGGCGGGCCGGGCGAGCTGGAGGGCGACGTTGGTGGCGTAGTCACCACACCCACCGGGCCCGGGCGGCCCGACCACGACACGCTCAGGAAGGGTCACGCTCAGCTCTCCCCCGTCGACAGCACGGCGCACGGCGTGCAGCACGGTGCGGGAGAGCTCGACGGGGGTCACGGGACAAGCGTAGGGGAGGAGGGGGGTGGGTAGGCCAACCAGTTTGGGCGGGTCCCGGGATGTGGACGGGACGGGCGCGCGCAGGGGGTCGGCTTCTTGGCGCGGGCGGGCGATGTGCGCGGGTGTCGCCGTGACGGTGGCTCGCTCGACGGCGACGGCGGGGGCATCGGGGGGCGTCAGCTGCCGACGACATCGGGAGGGGTCGGCTGCCGACGCATCGGGAGGCGTCAAGCTACTGCTGGCGGGCTCGCGCGACGTCAGCTGCCGGCGGGCTCGGCCTCCCCGGCCCCGAGGACGCTCCCGCACCCGGAGGAACCACCGGAACTGTCGGCACCGGCCGGGCCACCCTCACCGTGCCCCCGCTGCCCCTTCCGCTCGACCAGCTGCCGGACGACGCGGACGAGTTCGGCGGGCTCGAAGGGCTTGGCGAGGAAGGCGTCGACGCCGACGTCGAGGCCGGCATCGACGTCGAACTGCGTGCACGCGCTGACGATGGCGAGGGGAAGGTCACGGGTAAGCGGATCGGCACGCAGCCGCGCGGCGGTCCGGATGCCGTCGAGCCGGGGCATGACGACGTCCAGGGTGACGACGTCGGGCCGCACCTGATGGACGACTTCAAGACACTCGGCACCATCGGCCGCGGTCACGACCTCGAGCCCTTCGAGCTCGAGATTGACCCTGATCAGCTGCCGGATGACCTTGTTGTCGTCCACAACGAGGACCCGGCCCGAAGCGCCTGGCACAACTCGAGAGTAGGTCGACACCGGCCAGCGCGTCCGGGTTTTCCCCACTTCCACCCCGTGCGGGGGATGCGGGCATTCATGCTGACGCGGCGGGGGGTGGGTTGCGGGGGGTGGCGGGAGGGCTGGGGCGTGAGGAGGGCCGACGGAAGGACGGGGGCTGGGGTGGCCGAGGCGGCGATGAGGGCTTGCGGGTGACTTGGGCGGGAGGGAGAAGCGCGGGACGGGGAGGCCGGCGGGACCGGGGGGGGGATCGGGGGGAGGCGCGCGGGGCCGGGGAGGCACGCGGGAACCACGGAACTGCAGAAGGTGGCGTGAACGACGGAGCGACGGGTGCATGCGCGGCCGACGGACGGGACGGCAGAGCCAGGAGGACGCGGATGACTGAGGCGGCACGGAGGAGACGGCGGAGCCATTCCCGGTCGGGACGGCGGAGACACACGGACGCGGATGGCGAAGCCCGGACGAAGCCGACCACGAGGCCAGGGCCGCAGCCGGGAACGTCCCGACGTGCGAGAAACCAGTTCATGACCACCCCGAAGGAGCTGGTAGTGTTCTACCCGTCGCCGCGAGCAACGCAAGCGCCGCGACACGCCCCCGTAGCTCAGGGGATAGAGCAACGGCCTCCGGAGCCGTGTGCGCAGGTTCGAATCCTGCCGGGGGCACTCCGGGAAAAGCTTCTGGCCTGCAGAAATACAGGTCGGGAGTTTTTGCGTACACGCCGAAACGCACACGGTCTTTTGACCGTTGCTCTTTTTCAGCCCCGTAGCGTCGCGAACAACCTGGCCAGCACTCGCGGTTGACGGATTTCCGAAGGTCAAAGCCACTTCGCGAGGTGCTCGGCAGCCATACTGACGACAAAGTTCGGACCCTGGCACGGATCTGGAGAGAAACGTGGCCTTCGCGCCGAGAACCGCTTCTGACCTGCCTGAATGTGGCTGACGCCACACGGAAACGTAAGCGGTCTGGTGGGTCGTTGCCGTTTCGGCTCTGGTGCCGCCACTCCGGCTCCGGATGTGGATGGAAGCGCCGGCGGGGGCAGCTGCGTTCACCGGAGCGCCTTCGATGCTGTACCGGCGCATCCAGCAACCGGGCCAAATGCGCGTGCAGGTAACGGGCGGACTCCTCGGCTGCTCCCAGTTCCCGGCGCAAGATCCTCGCACCGCTCATCGACTTGCACCCAGCACTTCCGCAGCCGCGTCACCAGCTCCTCGTATACCTGTCCATCATCCTCTCGCGAGGGGCTACCCGTGTTGGGCAATCGCTCCGGTATGTCCAGGAAAAGCCGCATACAGCGCGCCAGCATCTCCGCCTCCGTGTGGAACTGGCTCGCCGCCCTCTCAGTGCCCAGGCTCCTGGCGGCGGAGCGCCGTGCAGCGGCCGGGCACGAGAGTGCTGGATGACCGGTCAGGTTGAAGCCGGACCGAAGCCGCCGCGTCCGCCGGAGAACACGTCGCCGACCCGACTGATCCGCGCGGGACAGCTTCCGAATACCGATCGTCCAGCGCTGGCCGCAGGCGCACCGCTCGGCGTGGTGGCCGTCATCGGGAGATGGTCAGGTCCAGGGCGGCGGGGACCTCGGCGAATGCCTCTTGTACGCGGCGGGCGAGGGTGGCGCGGCGGCCGTAGCCGGTGTCGCCGTCTTCGCCGCGGCCGGCGGACCAGTTCTTGGCGCCGCACCGGTAGACGCCGAGGGTGACTTCGCCCAGCAGCCGCAGCCGTACGTCCCAGCGGCTGTCCGTGCCGAGTTGCTTCTCCAGTTCCTCGACCAGGCGTTCCTGGGCCTGGAAGGACAGCATGGTGCTGTGCTTGCGCAGGGCGGCGGAGCCGGCGATAAGCCTGCGGGTGCGCAGGAAGCGTTTCTCCCAGTCGCCGCGCATGCCGTGGATCGTGGAGATCAGCGTCGTGTGGAGGGCGGTGAGCACGGAGCCGTCGAGTTCGGTGCGGGTGAGGGCTTCGATGTAGGCGTCCCACAGCTCCGCCTCGGCGGCGATCGCCACGTCTTCCTTCGAGGCGTAGTGGCGGAAGAACGTCCGCTTGGAGATTTCGACGGTGTCGACGATCTCGTTGAGTGACACCGCGTCGAAGCCCCGCTCAGTGAAGAGTGCCAGCGCCGTCTCCGCCAGCGCGCGACGGGTGCGCAGCTTCTTCCGCTCCCGGAGCGGGAGTTGCGCAAAGGGAGGGGAGGAGGAGTCCGGCACCATGCGGCCGAGTGTAGCCGTCCGCACCCCAAGGTAATTTGCCACTGGGTTTACTTTGCCTCGTGTGGCATAGTCGCCTTGGTAGCGCTATGTCCGCGCGTCGAGGGATTCCTGGGGGTTGCCTTGCTCTGCCGGCTCTTACGCGCGCGTCGCGTCCCTACGCAGGCAAGGTGGTGATGGCGCTGCAGCTGGCACAGACGCTCGCGACACTCTGGCTGCCGACGCTGAACGCCGACGTCATCGACAACGGTGTGGCCGAGGGGACAGCGGCTACGTCCTGCGCACCGGGGCCGTGATGCTCGCGGTCACCGTGGTGCAGGTCGTGTGCTCCGCCCTGGCGGTGTACTTCAGTGCGCGTATCGCCGCGGGGGTGGGCCGTGACCTGCGCGCCGTGGTGTTCCGCAAGGTCCAGGGCCTGTCCGTGCGTGAGGTAGGGCGGTTCGGGCCGTCGTCGCTCCTCACCCGTACCACCAATGACGTCCAGCAGGTCCAGATGCTGGTGCTGATGGCGCTCACCATGGTGGTGGTCGCCCCGGTCATGGGGATCGGCGGTCTGGTTCTGGCGCTCGGTCAGGACGTCCTCATGTCACTGGTGTTGCTGGCCGTCCTGCCCGTACTCGCCGGCGTCCTGACTCTGATCATCGGGCGGGCGGGGCCTGTCTCCCGGGTCCTTCAGGGACGCATCGACCGCGTCAACAGCATCGTGCGGGAACAGCTCTCGGGAATCCGCGTCATCCGGGCCTACGTCCGGGAAGACCACGAGCGGGCCCGGTTCGCCGACGCCAACGCGCAGCTCACCGCAGCTTCGCTGCGGCTGGGACGACTGATGGCCCTGATGAAGCCGGCGGTCATGCTGGTCATGGACGGGGCCGCTGTTCTCGTGCTGTGGTTCGCCGGGCACCGGGTCGACGACGGGGCCATGCCGGTCGGTTCGCTCCTCGCCTTCCTGCACTACCCGTTGCAGATCCTGCAGGCCGTGCTGATCGCTGCGGCTGGCTTCCTCGCGGCGCCGCGCGCCGTTGTCTGCGCCCGGCGCATCACGGAGGTGCTCGACACCGAGACCGGTGTCCGCGCTCCTGCCACGCCCGTCCCGCTCCGAAGCGGCCGGGGGCTGTTGGAGATATGGGCTGTGGAGGTCCGCTACCCGGGTGCCGAGGAATCTGTGCTGCGCGGTGTCGATCTGATCGCCCGTCCCGGCGAGACGACCGCCGTCATCGGTTCCACCGGCGCGGGCAGGTCAACCCTCCTGAGCCTGGTGCCGCGCCTGTTCGACCCCGACCGGGGCTCCGTCCAGGTCAACGGCGTCGATGTCCGCGACTTGGACCCGGCCGTCCTCGCGGCCACAGTCGGCCATGTGCCGCAGAAGCCCTACCTCTTCTCCGGCACCATCGCTTCCAACCTCCACTACGGCAACCCGCAGGCCACCGACGAGGAGCTCTGGCGCGCTCTGGAGATCGCCCAGGCGCGCGACTTCGTCGAAGCGCTGCCCGAGCGGCTGGGTGCGCCGATCGGTCAGGGCGGGCACAACGTCTCCGGGGGCCAGCGGCAGCGGTTGTGCATCGCCCGGACGCTGGTCGCCCGGCCGGAGATCTACCTCTTCGACGACTGCTTCTCCGCCCTTGACCACGGCACCGAGACCGCCCTGCGCGCGGCGCTCAAGGACGCCCTGGCCGGCGCCGCCGTCGTCCTCGTCGCGCAGCGTGTGGCCGCCATCCGCGACGCGCACCGCATCGTCGTGCTGGACGAGGGCCACATCGTCGGCACTGGCGTCCACAGCGAGTTGCTGGCGGGCAACGCCAGCTACCGGGAGATCGCTCTGTCCCAGCTCACCGAGGAGGAGGCCGCGTGAGTGACGAGAGCGCCGACAAGGCGCTGCGCTTGCGGGCTACCGGCCTGCGGCTGCTGCGGGAGATGCGAGCCGACCGGGCCCTGGTGATCGCCACCGTCCTCGCGGGCGTCGCCACGATCGCCCTGACCATGGTCCTTCCGCTGCTGCTCGGCCAGGTCACCGACCTCATCGTCGACGGCGCGAGCGCGGGTGGCGTCGACTTGGCACGGGTCGGGCGTTGTCTGCTGGTCGCCGCCGGACTCGTCGTCGGCTCCGTCTTCTTCGCTTTTGTCCGGGGGCAGTTGTCGGTGCGGATATCCCAGCGCGTGGCGTACCGCCTGCGGGAGCGGTCCGCCGCCAAGCTGACCCGACTGCCGCTGGCCCATTTCGACCGGCAGCCCCGTGGCGAGGTCCTCTCGCGTATCACCAACGACATCGACAACATCTCCCAGACCCTTCAGCAGTCCCTCGGCGGACTGGTGGCGGCCATTCTCCCGGTCCTCGGCACCCTGACGATGATGCTGGTGATCTCGCCGTTCCTCACCCTCGTGGCCCTGGTGTCCGTACCGGCGGCCGGGCTGGTCGCGAAGCGGATCGCGCAGCGCGCACAGCCGCACTTCGTGCACCAATGGGCCGCCACCGGCACGCTGAGCGCGCACGCCGAGGAGATGTACAGCGGCCACGCTCTGGTCAAGGCCCACGGTCGGCAGCACGAGGCGATCAGCACCTTCGCCGACCACAACGAGAACGTCTACCGGGCCGGCCTCACCGCGCAGTTCCTCTCCGGCGTCATCGAACCCGCCCTGGCCTTCATCGGCCACCTGAATTACGTCCTTATCGCTGTCCTCGGCGGGCTGCGAGTTGCCTCCGGAACGATGACCATCGGCGACGTCCAGGCATTCATCAGCTACACGCTCCAGCTCAACAGCCCCCTCACGCAGATCGCCGCGTATGCCAACCTCCTCCAGTCCGGCGTGGCCTCCGCCGAGCGGGTCTTCGACCTCCTCGACAGCGAAGAGGAACGCCCCGACACGCTGTCGCCCCTACGGCCCGCGCAGGTCAGAGGCCGCGTGACCTTCGAGCAGGTGTCCTTTCGCTACGAGCCGCACAAGCCGCTCATCGAAAAGCTCTCCCTCACGGTGGAGCCGGGTGAGACCGTCGCCGTCGTGGGGCCCACCGGCGCCGGCAAGACCACCCTCGTCCAGTTGCTGATGCGGTTCTACGAGCCCACGGCCGGGCGGATCACCCTCGACGGCACGGACATCTCCCGTATGCCGCGCGGTGAGCTGCGCGGCCGCATCGGGATGGTGCTCCAGGACACCTGGCTGTTCTCCGGGACCATCGCCGAGAACATCGCCTACGGCGACAGCAGCGCCGACCGGGCCCAGATCGTCCAGGCCGCCCAGGAGGCGCACGCCGACCGATTCATCCGGACCCTGCCCGACGGCTACGACACCGTCATCGACGACGAAGGAGCAGAACTCAGCGCGGGCGAGAGACAACTCATCACCATCGCCCGGGCTTTCCTCACCAGACCCGCCCTCCTCATCCTCGACGAGGCCACCAGCTCGGTCGACACCCGCACCGAACTCCTCGTCCAGAGGCCATGGCCTCCCTTCGCGCCGACCGCACCAGCTTCGTCATCGCCCACCGCCTGTCCACCATCCGCGACGCTGACACCATCCTGGTGATGGACGCCGGGCGCATCGTCGAACAGGGCGCGCACGACCAGCTCGTCGCGGCCGACGGGGCTTACGCACGGCTGTACAACGCCCAGTTCACGCAGGCGCCCGACGAGATTCCATGACCTTGTAGGCCGCCTGCGGTCCGTTCACGTACTCGAGGTGGAGTCGCCCGGCCGGCGCAGCAGGTCGCCCAGCCCCCGCTCCACCATGCGGAAGGCGTGCTCGGTCGCGGCCACCGCGTCGGGATAGACCTCGTCCGGGGTCTCGCCGGCCGCGACGCGGCGGCCGTTGTCGGCCGCGAGGATGTCCTGGACGGCGAGCAGCTGAGTGGCGATCAACAAGGCGGAGACCTCCGAGGCCCCTCCTCCACCAGCGCCTCGGCCAGCAGCCTCCGGCTCTCCTCGCGGTACTGCAGATTCCTGGCGACCAGGGCGGGCGTGCTGCTCAGCAGCCGCTGGATGCGCAGGACGTGCGGGAGGTCACTCAGGCCGGTCATGGGCTGCCGCTCGGCCAGGGCGGTCAGCAGGTACTCGCGCATGGCGCCGTGCGGGGTCTGGCCGGGCTTGCGTTCCCGCACCACCGCGGCGGGTTCGACGATGTGGTGCTTGCCCGCGCCCAGGACGAGGTCTTCCTTGCACTCTCGTTCAGCGAAGTAGTTGAACACCGTCTTCTTGGACACGTTGGCGGCCGCCGCGACCTCGGCGACAGAGACGCTGTCGAACCCACGCTCCTCGAACAATCTAGGGCCGTGCGGAACAGCAGGCGCCGGGTCTCCTGCTTGGCGGGGTCACTCCTTGCCGGGCTCAGCCCACTCGTGCGGCGGTCGCATGATCGGGAGGATTTCCGCCGTCTCCGGGTCGACAACACCGAGACGGCCTCTGCGGTCCTTGGTGAACGCCAAGAAGCGCGAGAGCGGCCCGACGTGGGTCAGATGAAGCTCGTGCATGGCCCTGGTACAGGCGATGTAGAGCATGCCCTTGTCCATCTCGCTGGCGTAGTTCGTGTCGTCCACGCCGGGGACGATCACGGTGTCGAACTCCAGCCCCTTGGCGATGTGCGCCGAGGTGATCACGGTACCGGCGCTGAACTCCGTGCTGTCGTAGTCGAGGAAGGCCAGCTCGACGCCCGCCGCCGACAGGGTCCGGTACAGCTCCCGCGCCTGCGCGACGGTCTTA
The DNA here is from genome assembly GCF_040682395.1 of Streptomyces sp. NPDC051207. Classification (NCBI taxonomy): domain Bacteria; kingdom Bacillati; phylum Actinomycetota; class Actinomycetes; order Kitasatosporales; family Streptomycetaceae; genus Streptomyces; species Streptomyces sp. NPDC051207. Next base: position 64,665 of record NZ_JBFBAX010000004.1, read on the forward strand.
CAGACGATGCCGAGGGAGCGGTACTCGCTCTGCCGGTGCCGCTCGATCAGGGCCAAAATCTGCGCCTCCTGCGCCTCGCGGTCCGCAGCGGCGACGACCTGGGGCGGCAGCCCGTGCCGCTCGATCGGGACGAGCTTGTCGTTGCGCGAGATATGCTGGGCGAAATCCGTGATCTCGGCCGTGGAGCGGTAGCTCCTGCACAGCTCCAGACAGTCCGCCTCGGGGAAGATACCGCGGATCACCGGCAGCGACGAGGAACTGAACGGGTTCACCGACTGGTTGGCGTCCCCGAGGATCGTCATCTTGCAGGAGAACAGCTCACGCAGCACCGAGTACTGCACGGGCGTGTAGTCCTGCATCTCGTCCACCAGGAGATGCCGGATGCGGCCGTAGCCCTCCTGCCGGGACGTCCTGATCATGGTGTAGACCAGCGGGAAGACATCCGCGTACTCGATCTTCTTCCGGCCCAGCGGCTTGAACAGGCCCTTGCGCTCAGGGTCCTGGTAGAACGCCTTGTACAGGGCGAACGCGTCCTTGTGCGGGAACATGGCGCGCACCTGCCTGCGGATACCGTGGCTGTCCGCCGCCGACCACTTGCCGCCCTTGTCCAGCACCTCCTGGCGCAGGGTGTTCGAGGCGCTCTCGGCGAGCAGGTCCAGCCGGGTGAAGACGGGCAGACCCCGCGAGGCCGCGAAGGCGTCCGCGACCCAGCCCTCCGACAACCGCTTGTTCCTCTGCTCGATCTGCCGGGGGGCGAAGTCCGCGTCACCGCGCTCGGCCAGCCACGCGTCGAGCAGGGTGACGAACTCCGGCGTCGCCTTGAAACGCATCCGCTCGGCCGCCGCCTCGTCCGCCCCGTCGAGCAGCTTGACCACCTGCTCGCTGAAGGTTTCGAACTCCGTCACCTTGGCGAGGAACCGCTCGGCGATCTCCTCGAAGCCGGTCTCCGCGATCTGCTCCTCACCCAGCTCGGGAAGGACGCCTGCGATGTAGTCGCCGAAGACCTTGTTGGGGGAAAGGATCATGACGTTGTCGGACGACAGGGAGTCCTTGAAGCGGTAGAGCAGGAACGCCACCCGGTGCAGGGCGATCGACGTCTTCCCAGAGCCCGCCACGCCCTGCAGGATCAGTACCTTCGCCGTCTCGTTGCGGATCACCTCGTTCTGCTCGCGCTGAATCGTCGCGACGATGTTCTTCATCCTGTCGTCGGCGGACTGGCTCAGCTCCCGCTGCAAAACCTCGTCGCCGATGGTCAGCGCGCTGTCGAACATGTACTCAAGGCGATCGCCCGCAATCTTGTACTGGCGCTTGCCCGTGATCGTGCCGTGGACGGTCCCAGTCGGCGCCTCGAAATGCGCCTCACCCAACTCGAAGTCGTAGTAGAGGCTGGAGACCGGGGCCCGCCAGTCGTGGATCAGGATTTTTTGGGTCTCGGGGTCCGAGAAGTCATGGACGCCGATGTAGTGGCCCTTCCCTTCCCCGTCGTCCGCCCTGCGGAAGTCCACGCGCCCGAAATAGGGCGTTTCCAGCAAGCGCTCGATATGCCGGCGCACCGTCACGGCGCTGTCGCCCACGCCGACGGAGGTGTTGACCTCGGTGCGCATGGCGGCCTTCTCGGCGAAGTCCATGTCACGCCAGTTCTCCCACATGAACTCCTTCTGCTCCTGGATGGCCCTGGCGGTCCGGTCGATGGAGTCGCTGAGCCGCCCTAGCTCGCGCCCCAGCAGACGCACCGTCTCGGCCAGGTACTGCCGCTCTTGTTCTTCGTCTCGCGTCTGCAGGTCCGTCAAGGCAATCTCCGGTTCAGGCGTTCGCATCGAATCTACTGTGACGTGACAGTAGAGTAGACGTCCAACCCGGATGGGCACCGATGGTGACCACCACCGAGGTCAACAACCTTCGCCGCAGTGACGCCGAGGCTGAGCACCGTCATGACCGGGAAGCGGTCATGGGCACGCCGATCAGGCATCGCCGCGCCCATCCCCCAGTGACGCGAGCCGTCCACCCCTACGGCGCGAAGCATGCGGACACGGGACATCGCGTCGCCCAGGCGGACGGCGTCACCGCTTCCCGATCCGACGCCGACGCCGACGGGCGAGGCAAGCGTACGGACAGACCGCAGCAATCCATACCCTCTCGTGAGGGTAATGTTCCTTTGGGTGCCGCGCCTCCGCGTATCGGGAAGCAGTCCACCGCCGCGCAGCGCGTAGGCGGATGGGTTGCCTCCATGCCGGCGCGTCGGGACGGCGCAGCAGGGCACCGATGCCCCCGGGACTTCGTCGCCGCCCCTGCCGCACCGGGCCTGACGGCCTGGACGACCGGTTGTGGCGGAGGCCGGTCCCCGGCGAGCGCAGCGAGATGGGCCTCCCCCGGCCGAAGCTGGGGGGGAGGGTCAGCCGTCGGCCACAGGTTTACGGGCGACGAGCACGGCGAGGGCCGCCAGCACCGGCACAGTAGTGAGAGCGACGAGCGCGGGGCCGTAGTGGCCGGTCAGGTCGTGGCCGAGGGATACGGCGAGGGGGCCGAAGGCGCTGGCGGCGATAGTGACGGTGTGGGCTGTGCCTCGGATGGCGCCGAGGTGGGCGGTGCCGAAGTAGCGGGGCAGCGTGGCTGATTCGACGACGCGCAGCAGGCCGCCCGAGGTGCCGAGCAGAATGCCGTACCCGATGGCCGTCCAGCCGGGCGACACGAGACGGGCGGACAGGATGCCGCAGGCGAGAATGGCCATCGCGGCGGTGAGCACGGCCTTGGGCGGGAGGCGGTCGATGAGGGCACCGACGGCGAGGGTGGCGAGGAGGGCGGCGGCGGTCTGGGGCAGGAAGTTGGCGGCGGCCTCGGCCGGACTCAGGCCGCGTTCACCGAGCAGGGCGACTTGGTGGAAGTTCAGGCCGGTGGTGAGCATGCTGCTGGCGGCCAGACAGGCGGCGACCGCCCAGAAGATGCTGGTGCGCAGGGCCTTGCGCAGCGGCCAGCCGGTGAGCGGGGCGTTGGGGTCGGTGTCCGTGTCCGGGACGATGCCATCGACGTGCTGACCGACGTCGGAGGGCCGGTTGCGGATGCCGAACAGGGCCAGCGGGAGGACCACCGCCCAGACAGCGACGCCCTCGATCGCCCATGCCTGGCGCCAGCCGTATACGGAGACCAGGCGCTCGATCAGCATGGGGGCGAGGGAGATCCCGGCGGTGCCGACGGCGCCGGTGATGCCGAGGGCCAGACCGCGGCGCTTGTCGAACCAGTACGCCACTGTGGTCGTGGCCACCAGGGACAGGGCGCCCTGCCCGGCCATGCGGATGCCGACGAACCCGGCCGTGAGCCCGACGAGCCCGGTGACGAAGGACAAGCCGATGAGGATCGCGCCGAAGACGGCCCCGACGCAGGCGATCACCCGGCGCGGTCCGTAGCGGTCGATCATCCGCCCGACCAGGGGCATGGCGCAGGCGCCGATGAGCGTGCCGGTCAGGTAGGCGGTGGAGATTTGGGTGCGAGTGACGCCGAGATCGGCGATCAGAGGGTCGATGAAGACCGAGACGCCCGTGGTCTGGCCAGGCGCGGTCATCGCCATCGCGAGAGCGCTGTAGGCGACGATGCGCCAGCCATCGAAACGCCCGCCGGAGGCGGAGCCGACGGGCGCCCTGAGGCCCGAGGGGGTGCGGAAGGGCTTGGCGGTGCGGCTCAGGGTTACTCCTCCCGGCCGCTTCCTCGTCCCCAAGGAGCGGCATTGAGGTGGCGGGGGCCGGGCCCCGGGCGTCAGGGCAGTATCCCGGGCCCGGCCCGCACGCGGAAAGACCCCCCCCCGCGTCCGTGGTCGGGGAGGGCGGCCGGTCCGGTCAGTGGCTGCCGGTGAGCTGCCCGGCGAGACGTCCGTGCATGTCGGCGCTGGGCTTGTTCAGGCCCACGATGGTGACCTTCTTGCCCCGCTGGGCGTACTTGGTCTCGATGGCGTCCAGGGCCGCCACGGACGAGGCGTCCCAGATGTGGGCGTCGGTCAGGTCGATGACGACGTCGTCCGGGTCGTCCTTGTAGTCGAACTGGTAGACGAGGTCGTTGGAGGAGGCGAAGAACAGCTCGCCGGTGACCGCGTAGACGACCTGCGTGCCGTCGGGGTCGACGACGCCGGAGACGTTGACCAGGTGCGCGACGCGCTTGGCGAAGATCACCATCGCGGTGATGCAGCCCACCACGACACCGATGGCGAGGTTGTGAGTGGCGACCACGCAGACGACGGTGACGGCCATGACGGTCAGCTCGCCGAGCGGCATCCGCTTGAGCGTCTTCGGGGCGATGGAGTGCCAGTCGAAGGTGGCCACCGACACCATGATCATGACGGCGACGAGGGCGGCCATGGGGATGTCGGAGACGACCGGGCCGAAGGCGATGCACAGCACCATCAGGAAGGACCCGGCCAGGAACGTGGACAGGCGGGTGCGGGCCCCGGAGACCCGTACGTTGATCATGGTCTGGCCGATCATGGCGCAGCCGCCCATGCCGCCGAAGAAGCCGGTGACGATGTTGGCGATGCCCTGGCCGATGGACTCACGGGTTTTGTTGGAGTGGGTGTCGGTGATGCCGTCGACCAACTTGGCCGTCATCAGCGACTCCATCAGACCCACGAGTGCGAAGGCGAAGGCGTACGGGGCGATGGTGGTCAGCGTGTCCATGGTGAAGGGCACGTCCGGCAGGCCCGGCACCGGCAGCGAGGAGGGCAGCGCGCCCTTGTCGCCGACGGTGGGGACGGCGATCCCCGCGGTCACGGTGATCACGGTCAGGACGATGATGGAGACCAGCGGGGCCGGGACCACCTTGGTGACCTTCGGGAAGAACACCATCAGCGCCAGGCCGGCGGCGATCAGCGGGTAGACCGCCCAGGGCACGTCGTGCATCTCCGGCACCTGCGCCATGAAGATGAGGATGGCCAGGGCGTTGACGAAGCCGACCATCACACTGCGCGGCACGAACCGCATCAGCTTGGCCACGCCGAGCGCGCCGAGGACCACCTGGAAGACGCCGCCGAGGATGACGGCCCCGATCAGATAGCCGAGGCCGTATTCGCGGTAGAGCGGGGCGATGACGAGAGCCATCGCCCCGGTCGCCGCGGAGATCATCGCCTTGCGGCCGCCGACGACCGAGATGACGACCGCCATGGTGAACGAGGCGAACAGGCCGACCGCCGGGTCGACCCCGACGATGATCGAGAAGGAGATCGCCTCGGGAATCAGAGCCAGGGCGACGACCAGACCGGCCAGCACCTCGGTGCGCAGAACCTTCGGGGACGCGAGCCAGTCAGGCTTGGACAGGCGCAGCCTGGGGGCTTGGGACAGCGGTGAGGACATGCAACCGTTTCTGTTCAGGTGTGCATCCATGCCGCCGGACGCACAGCGTCGTACTGACTCCGCAAAAGTGCGGGAATCTCCCGCAGTCGGCCGCCACGCCGAGGCGGGGCCGAGTGCTGGACAGAACGGCAACCTCCTGGTTGCCGGTAGGGCATCATTGCCCAGAAGTCTTCAGGGCCGTCCGGGGCCCGATCAGGGCCCGCGCTACGGCAGGATCACCTCTACCGCTGATTGGACGGTGGGGTGAACACGCCGACACTCTACCCTGACGCGACGGGAGGGTGCGAGCGGGGACTTGCGAAACACAGGTGAACCCCGCCCCAGATCCTGTGATTGATCTCACGTAGACTGGGCCACTTCACAGTTCTGAAACCTGGGCGGATGACAAAGGGAGAGGCTCGGCAATGAGCGAGCGGCAGATGCAGATCGGCGAGGTGGCCGAGCGGACCGGTTTGTCTCTGCGCACCATCCGCCACTACGAGGAAGTGGGCCTGGTGATCCCCTCGGCCCGCAGCAAGGGCGGCTTCCGGCTGTATACGGACGCCGACGTCGAGCGCCTGATGGTGATCCGCCGGATGAAGCCACTGGACTTCTCCCTGGAGGAGATGCGCGACCTGCTGGACATCACCGACCGCCTCGCCGCCACCGACGACCCGCCCGTCGGTGAGGAACTTCAGCGCCTGCGGGAGCGGCTGGACTCCTACCGCAAAGTGACCGATGCCCGCTGCGAGACCCTGCGGGCCCGCCTGGAGATGGCCCAGGACTTCGCTGCCACGCTCCGTGTCCGCCTGCAGGCGGACACCCGATCGGGCGCATGAAGACTCGGTTTCGGCGCGCCACGCCAGGAGGGGCGCGGCCCACGTGCCTCGCGGCGGGAGCCGTCTGCGGCTGACGCCCGCCCTCGATCGATGACGTGCACAGCGTGGGCGCTCGCACTCTGCGGCAGATCCAGGAAGAGAATGCGACGAGGGCATCAGCCGGCCGTCGCGGCGGGAAACAGCCGTGCAACGGTACCGACCGAAGCCCAACTCGGCAGCTCTGGCGCCGTTCCCGAGCAGCAGCCAGCGCAACCCTGGCCGCGCCCCGGGAACGGTCTTTGGAAGCAGGCCGACAGTACCGTCGACGAGTGGCACACTCTCACGCCAAGGGAGAGTTGAATGACACAAGAGGTCGGCAACGGAGGCCCCTGTAGTCCAAAGTGCCGAGTAAGCCCCCTTGATACGAGCCCACACATTCTCTCGGTAATGGAGAGTTCGTCAGGTCAGCCGGCGTGGTGGACCGGCGACACGGTGGCGCCTCCGCCTGAGGCGTCAGGTAGTCACGTCCGCCGCTCCACAGGGGTCTGCCGATGTACTCGCTGTCACGAAGGAAGCCCAGCGTGGAACCTGCGGGCAGGCAGGGAGGCAAGATGGACCCCCTGCGCTCGTGGCGGACCATGAAGCCGACGCCGGGAACGCGGCCACGTCCGCGTCGGACATGCGGACCCGCGAGACCGGCATGCGATCGATCTCGCGGGCCGCGGCCAGTGGCCGTCTCGGAACGATGACCCCGCGACTCCGCCTCTGTTGCCCGAAGCGGAACGAACGGCAGAACCCCGATCGTCCATCTCCCACCTCACGTAAGAGTCGGCTTGACAAGCAGTGGCCCCCATAGCGGGTAAACGAGATCACGGCTTTACGTACAGGTAGAGTTGGGTGCTGTCGAGGGGCCCACTGGACAGGTCCCTCGACGTGGCAGTCCCGGGTCGGTCCTCCATGTATGCATGGCCCGGGGCTGCCTTCGTCTGCGCCGCCCAGCACATGCAGACGGCCCCCTGGCTATGAAGGCGGCTCACGTCCGCCGGACGGTTGGCACGCTGCGCGCTGATTGGGGGCCGTGGGGGAAGTGCACCTCACGCAGCCGTGGGCACAAACCGGCGTACCAATGTGCGCCCAAGCCGGTGCCCGGCCGTGGTCAGTCCGTCGCGGTGTCGTACAGCCAGTGGCCGCGGGTGCGGGGCATCTTCGCGTCCCCGGCCGTGGTGGTGCGTACAGCGAGGATCTGGTTGACGCCGATGCCGTTGCGCTCGAAAGCGAGGGCGGATGCGGCCATGTACAGGCGCCAGACCCGGGCGCGTCCGACCGTGGTGAGGTGTACGGCCTGTTGCCAGTGCTGCTCCAGGTTGGCCACCCAGGCGCGCAGGGTGAGGGCGTAGTGCTCGCGCAGGGCTTCCACGTCGCGTACCTCGAATCCGGCGTCTTCGAGGAGCGTCGTGGTGGTGCCGACGGGCGCGAGTTCGCCGTCGGGGAAGACGTAGCGGTCGATGAACTCGTCGATCTCGTAGGTACTTTCGTCCTTCAGCGGGCGGCGGGAGATCTGGTGGTTGAGGAGTCGCCCGCCGGGCTTGAGAAGTTGATGCAGCGTCTCGGCGTAGAGGCGGAACTGCGGGGCTCCGACGTGCTCGGCCATCCCGATGGAGGAGATCGCGTCGTAGGGGCCGTCCTCGATCTCGCGGTAGTCCTGGACGCGGATCTCGGCCCGGTCCGTGTACCCCGCGTCGACGAGGCGTTTGCGGGCGAGGCAGGCCTGTTCCTCGGAGATGGTGACTCCGACCGCTTCGACCCCGAAGTGCTCGACGGCGTGCAGCACCATCGAGCCCCAGCCGCAGCCCACGTCGAGGAGCCGCTGGCCGGGCCGCAGGCCGAGTTTGCGGCAGATCAGGTCGAGCTTGGCGCGCTGGGCGTCTTCCAGGGTCGCCTCCGCGCTCTCCCAGTAGGCACATGAGTAGACCAGGGAAGAGCCCAGGACCAGGGAGTAGAAGTCGTTGCCGACGTCGTAGTGGTGGCTGATGGCGTCGCGGTCGCGGCGCAGGCTGTGCAGCGGGCCACGGCGGGAGTCGGCCTCCTCGCGTGGCGGCGCCGGGGCAGGGCAGGTCCGGCCAGCGCGAGGGCCTCGGCCGCCAGCCGTACATTCTTCGGGTCGCGCAGTGCGGCGAGCGCGCTGAGGACGGCGTGCCGCTTCGGTCCACTCTCTCCTCGGTCCCAGACCAGGCCGGACATCCGCTCCAGCGCCTTGTAGAGGTCACCGTCGATGTCGACTTCGCCGGCCACCCAGGCGCGGGCCCAGCCGAGTTCGCCGGGCTTCCAGGCCAGGCGGTGCAGGGCACGGCGGTCGCGGACGACGACGACGGGGCCCTCGGCCGGACCGGCCTCGCTGCCGTCCCAGGCGCGCAACCGCAGCGGCAACGGCCTTCCCACCGCCTGCCTCACCAGTTCCGCCAGCCGCGTGGCTGCGTCAGTCATGATCCGAACCTCCTGGATGGTCAACGATGCCCCGAGCGAGGCGTTCCTGGAAACGCCGAAGGCAACGAGTCGAGCGAATGAGTTCAGGTGTGCGCCACGTACGGAGGACCGGCCGAGCGCTCGTCCGGGCGAGAGCCGCGGGCGCCGCAGCGCTCCGCGATCGCGTGAGCGATCTGTGTCGCGGGGCCTGGACAGGCGGTCCCGGCGCCAGGTGGATACACGCGGGCCGGGCCCGGAACTGGTCAGGGCATGTGTCCCGGGTCCGGCCCGCGCGCAGAGGACCGCCCCCTCCTGCACTGCGTGGTCCGCGGGAGGGGGCGGCCGGTCTCAGTGACTGACGGTGAGCTGGCCGGCCAGCTTGTCGTGCATCTCGGCGCTGGGCTTGTTCAGGCCCACGATGGTGACCTTCTTGCCCCGCTGGGCGTACTTGGTCTCGATGGCGTCCAGGGCCGCCACGGACGAGGCGTCCCAGATGTGGGCGTCGGTCAGGTCGATGACGACGTCGTCCGGGTCGTCCTTGTAGTCGAACTGGTAGACGAGGTCGTTGGAGGAGGCGAAGAACAGCTCGCCGGTGACCGCGTAGACGACCTGCGTGCCGTCGGGGTCGACGACCCCGGAGACCTCGGCGAGGTGGGCGACACGCTTGGCGAAGACCACCATGGCCACGAGGCAGCCGAGCACGACGCCGATGGCGAGGTTGTGGGTGGCGACCACGGCGGCGACGGTGACGGCCATGACGGTGGTCTCCCCGACCGGCATCCGCTTGAGGGTCTTCGGCTGGACGGAGTGCCAGTCGAAAGTCGCGAAGGCCACCAGGAGCATGACGGCGACCAGGGCCGCCATCGGGATGTCGGAGACGACGAGTCCGAACACCACCACGAGCAGCAACAGGAAGACACCGGAGAGGAAGGTCGACAGCCGGGTGCGGGCCCCGGACGTCTTCACGTTGATCATTGTCTGGCCGATCATCGCGCAGCCGCCCATCCCGCCGAAGAAGCCGGTGATGACGTTGGCGACGCCCTGGCCGACGGACTCACGGGTCTTGTTGGAGTGCGTGTCGGTGATGTCGTCGACCAGCTTGGCCGTCATCAGCGACTCCATCAGACCGACCAGCGCGAACGCGAAGGCGTACGGGGCGATGGTGGTGAGGGTGTCCAGCGTGAACGGAACGTCCGGCATGCCCGGCACCGGCAGGGAGGAGGGCAGGTCGCCCTTGTCGCCCACCGTCGGCACCGCGATACCGGCCGCGATCGTGATGACGGTCAGGATGACGATGGAGACCAGCGGCGCCGGGACCGCCTTGGTGATCTTCGGGAAGAACACCATGAGCGCCAGGCCGCCGATGGTGAGCGGGTAGACAGCCCACGGGACGTCGCGCATCTCCGGCACCTGTGCCATGAAGATCAAGATGGCGAGTGCGTTGACGAAACCGACCATCACCGACCGGGGCACGAAGCGCATGAGCTTGGCCACGCCGAGTGCGCCGAGGACGATCTGGATGAGGCCGCCGAGGATGACGGCGGCGATGAGATAACCGAGGCCGTACTCATGGTTGAGCGGCGCGATGACCAGGGCCATGGCGCCTGTCGCGGCGGAGATCATCGCCTTGCGGCCGCCGACGACGGAGATGACCACGGCCATCGTGAACGACGCGAAGAGACCCACGGCCGGGTCGACGCCCGCGATGATCGAGAAGGAAATGGCCTCGGGGATCAGCGCCAGGGCAACGACCAGACCGGCGAGCACCTCGGTGCGGAAGACCTTCGGGGAGGCGAGCCAGTCGGGCTTGACCGTGTTCTTCGAAAAGCGGGCGCGAAGCTTGGAAGTCTGGGACAGCGGTGACGACATGCAACCGTTTCTGTTCGGGCGCACACGTCCACTGTCTGGACGCACGCGCGTCGTACTCGACTCCACACAAAGGAGGAGTCCCCGGCGGCCCGGCCTCGACGCGGCCCTGCCGGATGCGACAGCAGCCACTACGGCTGCCGGTCGGGCATCTTCGCCCGGAAGTCTGGGGTGCTGACGGGGCCCGGACGGACGGGCCCGCGCTCTGGAGGTACCGCCCGACTGCGCCTTTACAGCCCGGACGCCCTCATCGAGGACTCTACCCTTACGCGAGGAGAGAGTATGAGTTTCGGCTTGTGAACCGCAGGTGAACCTTGCTCGCGACCCCCAAGCCTCGGACCTGAGCGTGAGAGTGATGCGCACGTTCGAGAGTGGGGGCGCAGCGGGACTCTCCGAGCCGGCGCCGAGCGACTGCGCGAGTGCCTGGCCTTCTGCCGCGAGGCTGATGACGCGGGTGGCGGCATCTCGCCCGTCCAGTTGATGACCGCCGAGGACCAGCGAGCCGTCAGCCGCTTCAAAAGCGGAGTCTGCGGCCGGGTCGGAGGCCAGCCGGCCACGGTCGTCCCAGAAGTCGATGACGCGACAGAGCGCCGTCAGGGCCCGCTGCGCGCGGTCGCCGTCGTAACCCAAGTGCCCGCCACACCAGTCGGCGAGCCGGTCGCTTCGACGCCGGCTCCCGGGACGCCACCGTCCCTGCCGTGACGTGAGGGTAAGTTCTGGGTCCCGATTCCGGCCGTCCGTCGACGGCCCGGGGCGTCCCCTCTACCGCAGCCCTCCCTCAGTGCGGCGACGGCAGCCAGCGCCGCCCCATGCACCGCCTCCTGCTCGGCCCGGGGCGTGTCCACGCACGACGCCCTTTTGCGTGCGCCGCACGTTGTCGACCTGTTGCGTCCACTTGACGGTCCACACTGATCGTCGGTGCCGAGCTCAGCCCGCAGCTTCCGGCGGCCGCACGCCGCGGACGCAAGAGCGGCAGGGCTGCGGCGCGGCCTTCGGTGGCTTCGCGTGCGCCGTGCGTCGTCAGTCGTGGGCGGCGATGAGGTGGGCGAGCCGGGCGTCGGGGAACTCCCGCTCGAAAGAGTTCGCCTGCCAGCGGTCGGGGAACAGGGCGAGCTGGGTCTTGTCCCGGACTCTGGTGAGGGCCTCGCCCTTGACGATCCGGGAGCGGTTGAGCGCTTCCGCGCCGGCCGCGTCGGTCGCGCGGGCCAGGTGGTAGGGCAGCGGCTCCAGCTTCACCGGGGAGGAGAACTCTCCGGCCATGCGGGCAGCGACGACATCGAACTGCATGGGCCCGACCGCGGCCAGCACCGGCGCCTGGTCGCCCCGCAGGTCGGAGACGAGGACCTGGACCACGCCCTCCTCGTCCAGCTGTGAAATGCCGCGCCGGAACTGCTTGGACCGGCCAAGGTCGACCGGGCGGGCCACAGCGAAGTGCTCCGGCGCGAAGGTCGGCATCGGCGGGAAGACGGCCGCCTGCTCGGCGTAGAGGGTGTCACCGACGCGCAATGCGGTGGCGTTGACCAGGCCGACCACGTCGCCCGGGTAGGCGATGTCGACCATGGAGCGGTCCTGGCCGAAAACGCTGTGCGCGTACTTGGTGGCGAACGGCTTGCCCGTCGCGGCCCGGATGGCCGTCATCCCGCGCTCGAAGATCCCCGAACACACCCGCATGAAGGCGATCCGGTCGCGGTGCGCTGGATCCATGTTGGCCTGCACCTTGAACACCAACCCGGAGAACGGGGCCTCGACCGCCCGACGGCCGCCACCCTCGAGCTCGCGCGGCCCGGGCGGCGGCGCGAGGTCCACGACGGCGTCCAGCAGCAGCCGTACACCGATGTTCGAGACCGCCGCACCGAAGAACACCGGCGTGCTCCGGCCCGCCAGGAACGCCTCCTGGTCGTGCACGGCGCCGTCGAGGTGCAGCAGGTCGAGTTCTTCGACGGCCCGGCCCCAGTCCTCCGGCTCGTCGTGAGCTGCCTGCCCGGCCGGCACCGTCTCCTCGATCGCCTCGTGGGCGCCGCCGGGAGCGCGGGTGTAGCGCAGCATCCGCTCCGGCCGCCGTACGTCGATCAGCCCCCGCAGGTATCCGGCATCGCCGACCGGCCAGGTCACCGGCGTGGGCTTGAGGCGGAACTCGCGCTCGATCTCGTCCAGCAGCTCCAGCGCCTCACGGCCGGGCCGGTCCCACTTGTTCACGAACGTGATCACCGGGATAGCGCGATGCCGGCAGACGTCGAAGAGCTTACGCGTCTGCTCCTCCAGACCCTTGGCCGCGTCAATGAGCATCACCGCACAGTCCACCGCCGCCAGCACCCGGTAGGTGTCCTCGGAGAAGTCCGCGTGGCCGGGGGTGTCCAGCAGGTTCAGGACACAACCCCGATGGGCGAACTGCAGCACCGCGGACGTGACGGAGATGCCACGGGCCTTCTCCATCTCCATCCAGTCCGACGAAACCCCCCTCCGCCCGGACTTGCCATGCACCGCACCCGCCTCCGTGATCGCCTGCGCGTGCAGCGCCAGCGCCTCGGTCAGCGTGGACTTGCCCGCGTCCGGATGACTGATCACGGCGAACGTCCGCCGCCGGGCCGCCTCCGAAGCAGCCCACTCTCCGCTCGCGCTCATCGCACGGCCTCCGCCCCGGCATCGGCCGTCGCGGCAGCATCCACGACCCGGGCCAGATGCCCGTGCAGGGAATGGGCGAATTCCTCCGCCTGCCCCAGCTGTCGGCGCAGGTCCTCACACCGCGCATCCGCTTCGACCCAGTACTTGCGCAACTGTGCCACCAGTTCCTCGTGTGCTCGCCCGTCGTTCTCCGGCAGGGGTCCGCCGCCCTCGGGCAGCTTCTCCAGTAGCTCCAGCAGGGCCCTTACGTCCTCCAGGCAAAAGCCCAGCGGCCGCATGCGGCGCACCAGCGTCAGCCGGCGCACCTCGGCTTCGGTGTAGAGGCGGAAGCCGCCTGCGCTGCGCTCGCTCGGGGCGACGACGCCGACGTTCTCGTAGTGGCGGATCGTGCGCAGGGACAGTCCCGTCCGTTCGGATACCTCGCCGATCTGCATCAGCCTTCCGGTCACGGCCCCACCGCCTCGCGTCGTCTGCCCGGCGTCCTTGCGGACTACAAAGCTACCCTGACGTTAGGGTAGATTGGCAATCGTTGCTACGAGGGAGGCCCCGACAGGCCGCCGTCGTCGTCAAGCGGCGCCGCCCTCTTTCCCCCGAGGGCCGGTGCCGCCCCACGACCGCCAACGGGCAGGGCCGACCGCGTCGTCTGCCGCCTGCCTCTGCATCAGGAGTCCGCAAACGCCATGCGCATGGGTGTCCTCACGTCCGGCGGCGACTGCCCCGGCCTGAACGCCGTCATCCGGTCCGTCGTGCACCGCGCCGTCGCCGACCACGGCGACGAGGTCATCGGGTTCCGGGATGGCTGGCAGGGCCTTCTGGAATGCGACTACCTCAAGCTCGACCTCGACGCGGTGGGCGGCATCCTCGCCCGCGGCGGCACCATCCTCGGCTCCTCCCGAGCCCGTCCGGAGCATCTGCGGGACGGTGTGGAGCGGGCCAAGGGGCACGTTGAGGAGCTCGGGCTCGACGCCATCATCCCGATCGGCGGCGAGGGCACGCTGAAGGCGGCCCGGCTGCTGTCGGACAGCGGCCTGCCGATCGTCGGCGTGCCGAAGACCATCGACAACGACATCGCGGTCACGGACGTCACCTTCGGCTTCGACACCGCCGTGGGCGTGGCGACCGAGGCTCTCGACCGGCTGAAGACGACCGCCGAGTCCCACCAGCGCGTGCTGATCGTGGAGGTCATGGGCCGCCACACCGGCTGGATCGCGCTGCACTCCGGCATGGCGGCCGGCGCGCACGCCATCGTCGTCCCCGAACGGCCCTTCGACATCGAGGAGCTGACCCGGAAGGTCGGCGAGCGCTTCGAGGCGGGCAAGCGCTTCGCGATCGTCGTGGCCGCCGAGGGGGCCAAGCCGAAGCCCGGCACCATGGACTTCGACGAGGGCGGCAAGGACATCTACGGTCACCAACGATTCGCCGGGATCGCCCGCCAGCTCGCCATCGAGCTGGAGGAGCGCCTCGGCAAGGAGGCCCGGCCGGTGATCCTCGGACACGTCCAGCGCGGCGGAACGCCCACAGCGTACGACCGGGTCCTGGCGACGCGGTTCGGCTGGCACGCCGTGGAGGCCGTGCACCGCGCAGAGTTAGGGATGATGACCGCGCTGCGCGGCACCCGCATCGCCATGGTGCCGCTGGCCGAGGCAGTCGAGACGCTCAAGACCGTTCCGGCCGGCCGTTACGCCGAGTCCGAAGTGGTGATGTGAGATGACCTCGCGCCCGCGTCTCCGGCGCGTTCCCTGGAGCTCGGTAAGGCAGTTGCCTGCCCTCGCTCCCGTTCCGCCGTCAACGGCGGTATCCGGCCGCCCGCTCTCCAGAGAGACCGCGTTGACCACCGCATCCTCTCCCGGCCTGTACGTCGCAGACTCCGACCGGCAGCAGCTCGTCGCCGACGCAGAAGCCCACGCACTGGACTGCACCCGCCCGCCCCGCGGCCTGGCCGCCGTGCGGCGCTGGTGCGCCGCATGCGGCCGCATGCGTCCACCGCTCGCTGCCGCTCCCCCTGCTGTGACCGGCGTGCCCGGCGCCGCGCTGGCCCCCGATCCCACGGGATGGGCAGGGGATTACCTCAGCAGGCGCTCCGGTGAGCTCAGGGTACGAGCCATCCGCGCCCAGAGCTCCAAGCCGCCCCGCCGCGCCGTTTGCGCCGAGTCGGGGACATGCCCCTCACCGTGTTGACGGCGCGGGTCAGGGGTGGATGCGCTGGAGCCAGCCGTGGGGGTGGCAGGTGATGCCGTACAGCTCAAGGTCTCGACGTACCTGGAAATGCCGTCCCGGGTCTGTGGTGAGCCAGTCGCGGATGGCCGGCACGACCCCACCGGACAGGCCGGGCGGGGACAGCTGAGGAATGTCGACGATGCCGTCTTCGACGACGAAGTACCCGTCGGTGGCAACGAATGAGGAGAAGTGCTGCAGGGCGGCATAGGTGGTGGTGTACGTATGGGCGGTGTCCTCGACGATCAGGCACCGGGCGCCGGCAGGAATGCGCTGGGAGACGGCTGCGGTGATGCCGGGGCCGGTGATGTCTCCTTCGACGAGGATGATGTCTTTGGCGAAATACGGGTCTGCGTCCTGCAGGAGCGCCTGTGCCCGGGCTTGATCCAGGTCGACGGTGACGACGCGGATGTCCTCAGGCACGCGGCCGTATGCGGCCAGGGTGCGCAGGCGGTCGCGGAACCACAGGGTGGAACCGCCCAGGTGCGTCCCCAGCTCTATGACCACCTGAGTGCGGGAGAGCCACAGCAGGTGTTCGAGTATCCGCAGGTCCTCGGGAAACTTCTTGATGCGCAACCCGGCGTACACATCGGTGCTGGCGTTCGCGTTCCTTCCAGTACTGCAGCAGCCTTCCTTCGGGCACGGCCCGCACTTGCGGGGGGAGCTGTGTGGCGGGTTTGCCGTCCACGCTGTTTCGTCGCTCGGTCACAGGGATCGTTTCCGTCTCCGGGTACGGCAATGTCGATGCGGCCCGGGACGTGGCTGCGGCAGTTGGCGTGCACCACCGTGAGGGCACGGGACCGAGGACCATCCGTCGCATCTGCCTGTCGCGAGGTGTCCGGGCTCGGTGGCGAGGCCGTCGGTGTTCGGGCGGCGGATTCCGGCCGCGCTGCGACTTCTGCGGTGACGACGAGGGCATATACCGCGTACTGGAGGGACCGGCGAAGCACGGGGCCCGCCAGTCGAACGCCTATCGCTTTGAGTCCCACAGCATGACCAAGTCTCAGCAACAGACCGGCACGACGTCCGTTCCCCGCCGGTCTCCACTTCGAACCTCACGAGGAGGCCGGGAGGCCAATGCCGGCGGACAGTGTTCAGTACGCCCACCAGCGGCCCGCGGACAGCTGAGGTACCCAGCGGGCCACGCCGTCCTCGCCGACGCGCCGTGCGTAGGCGGTCTTCACCTGGGCACTGTGAACGCTGCATGAGCGCGACCAGTTTCCGCGGGCGTCGACGTACTCGAAGGCCACGTCACCGGTCTCCGTGCGGGTGGCGCGGCCCGCAGTGAGGATCATCTCGCTGCCGTCGGTCATTTCCAGCAGAAAGATCCCCATCAGGGTCCTCCCATCGGCCGTACAAGGCGTCAGTAGCACCACCAGGTGCCGGTCGTCGGCTGGGGAAGCCAGCCGTAACCGCCGCCGTCGAGCGGGGTCTGCCTGAAGACCGCGGTCACTGTCTCGACCGGGTACGTCTTCAGCCGGACCGCCGGACCGTACTGGTCGGTGCGTTCCAGCACGATCTCTCCCGCAGCCGTGCACCCGGCGGCGTCCGCCTCGATGACGGCGTCCTCGCCACTGGCGAGTTGGAGCATGAACAAGGCCATGGTTCGACTCTTCCCGCCGTCTCAGGCGCCGACGGGGACCCGCGGCAAGTCCTCCCAGACCTGGCGCAGTTCGGTGTAGCGACGGTCGGGCAGCGCGGCAACTGTCGTGATGCCCGGCCGTTGCCGCGCCGCCCCGGCGGCTCAGCGCGCTGCCTGCGGACGGTCAGGGCCGCTCGGCGAGGCGGAGGCGAGCCAGGTGGTGACGCGGCTGATGTCGGAATGGGTGACGATTCCGGCGAGCCGGCCCTCCGCCACCACGAGGGCCCGGCGGACGGGGCTGGCCTCGATGCCGGGCAAGAGCTGGAACAGCGGATCGTCGGGGGCGGCCGTCGGGATGTCCTCGATCGGCACCATCACGGCCGCGACCGTCGTGGAGTCGCGCTCGGCCACGGGGACCTGTCCGGCCTGATTGACGCTCACCACGCCCACGGCCCGGCCTGCGGGATCGGTGACCGGGAAGGCCGAGTGCCGGTAGAGCCAGGGCGGATCACTCAGGAACTCCCGGACGGTCGTGCCGGCCGGCACGGTCACCGGGTCCGCCGTCATCGCCTGACGCACGGGCACGGCGCCGAGCAACTCACGCAGCTTGGCCTGACCCTCCTCGGCGGACGCCATGGCGACCATGAACCAGCCGATGAGCAGCAGCCAGACGCCGTCGACGGCGGCACCGGCGAGGACCAGGTACAGCCCGACGGCGATGAGCAGCCAGCCCAGCAGACGGCCCGCGCCGGTGGCGACCGCGGTGGCGCGCAGGCGGTTGCCGGTACGCCACCACACCACCGCCCGCAGCAGCCGCCCACCGTCCAGCGGCGCGGCGGGCAGCACGTTGAAGACCGCCAGCAGCACGTTGATCCCCGCCAGCCAGGCCATGGCCTCCACGAGCAGCCCCGGCCCGTCCACCTGCCCGACCAGGGCGGCCAGCAGGGCGAACACCACCCCCAGAACGAGACTGGCGAGAGGCCCGACACCGGCGATGCGCAGCTCGGCTGCCGGGCTGGGCGCCTCGTCCTTCAGCCGGGCCGCTCCACCGAGCAGCCACAGGGTGATCTCGTCGCCGCCCACGCCGTTACGCCGTGCCACGACCGCATGGCTCACCTCATGGGCCAGCAGCGAGAACATGAACACCACCGCGGTGATCAGACCCACCAGCATGTACAGCCAGGCCGGACGGCCCGGGTGGGCATCGGGCAGCCGCCCGGCGGCCACCCCGACGGCGATCAGCACGAAGATGACCAGAACGCTCCAGTGCACCCCGATGCGGATCCCCGCAAGGCGTCCCATCCAGAATGTCGCCCTCATGTCGGATACCTCCTGCTCTGCTCCGTGCGGCGCTGGGCTCAGCCGGGTGAACGGCGCGTCGAGGACAGGACCGAGTACCAACCTGCGTGGGAGAGCCAGCCAAGGCCCCTGGTACCGGGACGGACGCCTCACCCTGTGATCGGAATCCGATGTCGCTTGGCCTGGTGGGCCCGGGGCACGTGCACCGTCAGCACGCCGTAAGCCAGAGACGCGCTGATCTTCTCGGTGTCGGCGTCATCCGGCAGCCCCATGCGGAAAGCGAACTGCCCGACCCTGCGCTTCTGCCGACGCAGGATGCCGCCGCGCTCCTTGTCCTTGACCTCACCGCGCACCGTCAGCTCAGTGTCGAGAACCTCGACCACGACCTGATCCTTGCGCAGGCCAGGCAGGTCCAGTTCAAGGACGTAGGCGTCGCCGGTTCCTCCACATCGGCCGGGGGCTCCCACGGCTCGTCGGGGACCAGGCCACCCCCTCCAGGGACAGCGGACTGCCACAACTGCCCCAGCCTCTGGTAGAAGTCCTGCACCTCGTGGAACAGGTCCCGCCGGGCAGCTCCCTCATGGCGAACAGGCCACGTCATCTGGATCACCTACTTCCTCCCGAAGGCGCCCGTTCATTCATGTCGCGCGGACCGGCTATGGGAAAGCGACGGGGCCGTCGGGGCTCCCCTCCAACCCGCAGCAGGTCACCCGTGTCTTCCAGTATCGGAGAGCGCCTGCTCGGCCGGAGCCGGCCAGATGTCCCGCACGCCCTGAGTGGAGACGGGCGGTTTGCGGCACCGGCGCATTCCCCTGCGCGCCACCGCGCGGCCGGCTCGGTGCACACGTTCGGTCCGGCTGCCGATGAGGGGCCGGTTGTTGTCAGGTCCCGACTCCCGTGGCCTGATGCGCCGCGGCGCTCGCCGGCCCCGCCCGCACGGCGCCGCCGACATGCTGCGGCCACAGCGTTCAGTCTGGCCCGCAGCGCGCGCTTCGGCGGGGGCAGGGGCAACCGCGTCTGCCGTGAGTAGATCTTCCAGTCCTCGTACAGGCTGGATACGAGAACTGCGGCAAGCAGTATCGAGGGAACGACGACGGCGGATATCAACGCAGCTTGTCCTTCCTCGTGTGCGCTGTGTCAGGGTCGGGTCAGGCCACTGCGTCGGCGCGGGCCGGCACGTTGCATTCACAGACCGTGTGGAGATCCCCCGCGCCAGGCGGGGACTCCTGGCATGTTCGCGGCGTGCCGTCCGGCACGGCAGGCCCAGACGCTGCTGCCGATGCCGACCAGCAGCGGCAGCAGCAACCACCCCAGAGCACCCATGTCCGACTCCTCCCTGGTTCACCCGAGAGCCAAGGCGCGTAGCAGACAGCGCGAGATCGCCGGCTATGGCCCAGCAGCGACGCTGAGAGCACCGTGCGCGGTGTTTGCCACCCCATATACACCGAGGCAAGGAGTATGACAACTCCAGCCTAATATTCTTGATAATGCGACGCTCAAGTTCTTGGGGGTGGTTGCCGTGATAGTGCGGACATGGATCGACGGGAATCACATCGTGGTCCGCCTGCCTTGGCGTCTGGCCCTGGCCGCCCGGCGGCGGACACTGCGCGTGCCGCTGGACCCGGTGACGGACGTACATGTCGAACCCTCCTGGTGGCGGGCCCTGTGCGGCACACCTGGCCTGCACTACCGATTCCGCCCGGCGCGGTGGTGTACGGGAGAGCTGATGCACGCCACAGGCCGGGACTTCGTGGCGCTGGTCGCGGACAAACCAGCCCTGGTGATCGACCTGCAGCATTGGCGCAGCCCGTACGCCCGGCTGGCACTGACAGTCGCTGACCCCTACGGCTTCGCAGCCCTGCTGCGCCAGCACTCCCAAACGGCTCAGAAAGTTGAGTCCAGGACGTAGACGAAGTGGACAGATCCGGAGTGGGAGGAGGTCGTAGCTGCGCTATGCGGACCGATCCCTTCCAGGAGCTTGACCGCCTCACCGAGCGCCTGCGGGGTACCGCCGCCCGGCCAGTGGCGATGCCCATGGACGCGTGCGTGAGCGCGACACCTTCGTCGTCCAGGTCGACCTGCCCGGTGTGACGGCTGAATCCATCGACCTGAACGTCGAGCACGACGTGCTGACGATCCAGGCCGAACGCAAGCCGGCGTACGGCGACGAGGTTGAACGGGTGATCACAGAACGGCCCACCGGTTCGTTCAGCAGGCAGCTGTTCCTGGGCGAGTCGCTGGACACCGAGCGGATCGGCCGCATACGAGGCGGGTGTACTGACGCTGCGGATCCCGGTCGCCGAACAGGCCAAGCCCCGCAAGATCGAGGCGGACAGACGACCAAGACCCGGTTGTAGGTGGTGTACATGAAATCCGGCCCTGCTCGGGTGAACAACAGCCTGCCATCGTCAGCCGTGCCAAACGTGGCGACGTGGTCCCTCCACAACATCACCAGGTGCGGCGGCAACGGCACCACCAGCGCGGCACATGGTCACCAGTTCGGTATGGCCCGCCGGCCGGGGCGGACGGCGGCGTGGCGTTGCCCGGGGCCGGGGCCGCCGCGGGCGGGAGGGTGTCGGCGACGGCGCCGGTGGTGAAGGCGTAGACGGCCTTGTGCAGGACGTCCACTACGCGTTCTTTGCGGGGCCAGGTGGGCGGTGGGGCGCCGACGCCGGTCGCGTTCTCCAGGATCTGGTCGTTGGTGAGGCGGACGACGGCGAACTTGGCGGAGGCGAGCGGTCCGCGCAGTCCAGCCTGGGCCATGACCGAGCGCAGCACGCCGAGCAGGGCGGCCTGGCCGTAATGCATGGCCCAGTTGACCGGGAGCGGCTGTGTGCCGGGGCGTTCGGGCAGGCCGGTCAGGCGCTGAAGGACCCGGGCGGGCACGTGGGAGTCGGGGCCGGTGACGGCCTGTTCGATTTTCTCGCCGAGGGTCATCACGACGCCTCCCGCGGTACCGGCGACCAGTCCCTGCCCCCGTGTGCGCTTGAGCATGTCCTCGTGGGTAGCACCACCGGCTTCACCCACCCTGTCAGGCCGGGTTCCACCGGGTCGCCGCACTGCGGGCAGCAGACGGCGCCCCGCACGGCAGGAAGGCGGGTGCCCATGAGTGAATCGTTCCGGCCGGACACCACGTCGGGCCCGCACCGCGAGCCCCGAAAGTCGCTGGCTGCGTGCGCGCTGATCGGAGCGGCGGTGACGGCCGCGGTCGACGCGATCATCTTCCACCAGATCCTGGGCTGGCACCATTTCTACGACCGTTCCACCACCAGCGTGGGCCTGCTTTCCGACGGACTGCTGCACAGCGCCGAGGTGCTGGCTCTGGTCGCCGGGTTCTTCCTCTACGCCGATCTGCGCCGCCGCCAGGCCCTGGCCCGGGCCCACGCGTGGGCGGGCTTCTTCCTGGGCCTGGGGTCCTTCCAGCTGTTCGACGGGATCGTGAACCACAAGCTGCTGCGCCTGCACCAGATCCGCTACGGCGTGGATGTCACTCCGTACGACTGGGCGTGGAACATCGCCGGCCTGATCCTCCTGCTTATCGGAGTGGCGCTCGCCGTCCGCGCGGCTCGCCGCAACCGGGCCGGATCGGCATCCCGACCTTCCGCACGCCCACCCGGACCCGGCTAGCTCCTGGGCTCGACATCCAAGCGCACGGCGTTCTTGAGAGGGCGCGGGGCGACTGAGGCACACACTCCGACGGGCTCACCAAGGGCTCGGCGACGGCCGCCGGGCAGAGCGGCGGCCCGGGCGTCCTGCCCGGGTTTCCGCAGAGCACTCACTCGCCAGTGGTCTTGCCCAGCAACGCGCCGTACGCCAGTTGCAGCGCGTCCGCTCCGGCGAGGGCGGTGAGCGCGCCCATGGCGGTGCGCGTCGCGCGCGGCCAGAGCAACTGGCCGGCGGTGAGGGTCGAGGCCACCCACACGCTCATGCAGAACGGGCAGGTCACCAGCTCGCCCAGGGTGTCCTTGCCGTCCTCGGGCTGCGCCTCCTCGTGCAGTTCGGCCGGACCCTGCGGACCGACGTACCTCGTGAAGGGGGCCCGCAGCGGACTGGTCACCGATGCCTTGCTCAGCAGACGGCTGAGCCGGAACGTGGCCACCGAGGTCAACACCACGTCCCACGGCTCGGGCCGCTCGGGCAGCGGGCGCCCGCGCAGCCGTACCGCCGTGGCCCAGGCCGCCGTGTACGCCCCGAATCCCGCCATGGCCGCCAGATAGCCGCCCAACGGCCGCTCGTGCCCTGCCGAATAGTCACGTTCGGCGCGCGTGAGCAGGCTGTGCACGCGTCGTGCGAGGCGGCCGTCAGCTGCTGTGTCCATGGGCCGTACCCGTTTCTGCCGCGCTCCGTTGCCGGTCCGCTCTCCGACCGTTCCCCGGGTGGTCGCCTCGGTCCTGCCCGCGCAAGCGCACCTCGACGCGGCCGTCAACGATCCGGGTATCGAAGGCAGGCTGGGGCGCGGTGGCGGGGCCGCGGACGTTCCAGCCGTCCGAGAGCCGGAAGACGCTGCCGTGCCAGGGGCACCGGACACATCCGTCGGCGACGGTGCCCTCAGACAGCGGTCCCGCGAGGTGGCTGCACCGCTCGGCCAGGGCGTGGATCGTCCCGCCGAGTTCGCGCACCACCAGGACCGGCACGTCGTCCACGCTGCGCCGCACCGGCTGACCGGCCGGGAACTCGTCCACCGTCCCGATCCGGTGCCAGCCCTCCGTGAAGACGTGCGGAACCTCTTCGGCGTGGTTGGCGCCGGACGCCTGGCGGTAGGCCAAGTGGCCGCCCAGCATGCCGCCGAGCCCGACCGCCGTCAGGCCCAGAAAGCCGCACGCCCGGCCCGCTGCCTCGCGTCCCTTGACGCGGCAGGCGAGCGAGGCGGCGTACAGGCCCACGGCTGCCGTGTTGGTCAGAGCGTGCACCAGTCCGACGCGCTGCTGCTGGCGGTGCAGCTCCGCCCAGTCGACAGCGCCCGCCAGCGCCGCGGGCGCGGCGGCGGCCAGCCCGACGCCGACCAGCAGCCCCGCCTCGCGGGAGCGGCCGGGCCGCAGATCCAGTACGGCCGCGGACAGCCAGCTCCCGATCGGCACCTGCACCATCAGCGGATGCACCGGGTGCCCCAGCCACCTGCCGTGCAGCACATCCCGGCCGCGCCCCAACGGCAGGGACCGCACCCCCTCGCGGAGCGCGTCGATCACCGGATCGGCCCGGGGCTCCCGCTCCAGGCGGTCCAGCAGCCACAGAACCCGGCTCTGCCGCATCCGGCGGCGGTGAGGCGTTGCGCTCATGGTCGGCCGGGTCCCCACCTGCCCGGACGGCAAACGGAGCGGCGAACGTCCGTGCACCACGGTTCAGCCGCCCGGTCGGATGACCGCGCGGACGCAGCCGTCCGTCTTCTCCTTGAACATGTCGTACGCCCGCGGCGCCTCATCCAGGGAGAGGGTGTGGGTCGCCAGATGGGACGTGCTCAGCTCGCCGGCCGCCATGCGCTCCAGCAGCATCGGGATATAGCGCTGGCCGTGCATCTGGGCGCCGCGCACGGTCAGCCCTTTGTTGATCACCGCGCCCAGGGGGAACTTGTCGACGGCGCCGGCGAAGACGCCAAGGATGAAGACCGTGCCGGCCTTGCGGCAGGCGTGGATGGCCTGCCGGACGGCGGTGGGACGGTCCGTCTGGAGCCGCAACTGCTGCTTGGCCTGGTCGTACAGGTGCAGCGGGCTGTCGCTGTGCGCCTCCATGCCGACCGCCTCGATGCACACGTCCGGGCCCCGGCCGCCGGTGCGTTCGCGCAGTTCCGCGCCGACGTCGGTGGCCGTGTAGTCGATGACCTCACTGCCGATGTGCCGCTCGGTCATCTCCAGCCGCTCGGGAATCCGGTCGATGGAGATCACCCGCTCCGCACCCAGCAGCATCGCGGCGCGCGCCGCCATCTGGCCGACGGCCCCGCAGCCCCACACGGCGACCACGTCACCCGGCTTCACGCCCGCCAGGTCGGCGCCCATCCAGCCCGTCGGCACCGAGTCGGACACGAACAGGGCGCTGGTGTCGTCGATGCCCTCCGGGACGGGGAAGGCGCCGTAGTCCGCGAAGGGCACGCGCACGTACTCGGCGTGACTGCCCCGCAGCCCGCCCATGGCGTGCGAGTAGCCGAAGATGCCGCCGGTGTCGGCGCCGAACAGGGCCTGCCCGATCCCCGGGTTGGTATTCGTGTTGTCGCACAGCGACCACAGATCATGGGCGCAGTACCAGCAGCGGCCGCAGCCGACGAACGAGCAGACCACCACCCGGTCGCCCACCTTGTGCTTGCGTACCCCCGCGCCGACCTCGACGACCTCCCCGAGGAACTCGTGCCCGATGACGTCCCCGGCCCGCATGAAGGGGATGTAGCCGCCGATGAGATGCAGATCCGAGCCGCAGGTGGTGCCCGCGATCAGCCGTACGATCACGTCCTGCTCGTTGCGCAGGACAGGATCGGGCACCTCCTCGACAGCGAGCTTGTTGACGCCTTCCCAGCACAGCGCCTTCACAGCACTCCCTCCCCGCCCGCGCGCCTGGACAGCAACCCGACGAGCTTCCCGCCGGGAGTCTCGTGCGTGGTGGGCGGCGTGTCAGGTTGCAGGACCTCGCCCGCCTCCAGCAGCGCCTTCGCCTCACGCAGGGCCCGGCGCAGGTGCTGGCGCGGATCCTGACCCGCGAGCCGTGCGGGCACGGAGCGTGAGGCATCCGGCTGTGCTTCCTTGAGCCGTACCGCCAGTTCCGTGCCCCGGTCACCGGGTGCGGGGCGGATCCGCGTCTCGATCCGGTCGCCGTACACCTGCAGGGGTGACGGCAGCTTGTCGGGCTGGATGTCGCCCGGTGCTCGGTTGATCGTCACCGTCAGCCAGCGGTCCGCAGCGGCCGGGTCTGCCGGACGCGCCTTCGCGCGTCGCATGACGACCACGGTCCCGGCGGTGAGCCCCGCGGCGGCCGCCCACAGTGTCTTTCCGGAAGTCATGGGCGGTCACATCCTCGAGGACACGGGAGTACGACGACGGGTGAGCAGCGCGCCCAGCGCGATCATGCCGATGCCGAGGACGAAGTGCAGCCAGTCGTCGGCCGTGTTCAGCGGCACGAAGTTGGCGCCGCTGTCGTGGCCGACGAACAGGCCGTACAGCCACAGCACGAGGTAGACGGCACCGCCGGCCAGCAGGTAGGTGCGGGCCGCCGAGGCGGTGCGGGCCATCGCAAGCCCTGCCACGCCGAAGGCGAGGTGGACGAGGTTGTGCAGGATGGAGATCTGGAAGATCCCGAAAAGTTCGGCCCCGGAATCGTGCGAGGCGAACTTCATCGTGTCGTAGTCCGTGGTGAGGCCCGGTATGAAGCCCAGGATTCCCACCAACAGGAACACCGCTCCCACCAGCAGTGCCACCTGCTGGACAGGGGTACGGGCACTTCTCGTCGCGTGAGTGCGCGTGATCATGGTGGTGGCCTTCTCGCTCGGGGCGCGTCCCGGTGAGCGCCTGTGCGCGGCGAGTACCCGGGACTCCGTTTCGCTATCTCTGCCGATGCCCGCCCGGTGCGGGCATGAAATGTCACCGTCAACCAGCGGGCGCTGCGAAGTCAGCGGTGAACGGCGAGGACACAGCCACTCGCGCACGGTGCTGCGGATGCCGGGCTACCGAAGGACGCGAAAGCAGCTGCGCACTGGTCCAGCAGTCCAGCACTACGTGCCGCAACCCTGCGCAGCTTCTCCAGAAGACGGCGAGGGGTCCTGCGGACCTGCCCGGCCGCTCGCAGACGTCCGTACGCCCGTGGCGGCTGCGGCGCGGGGCCCGCCCGGCTGATGCACACGGGCGTTCCCGGAGTCGGAGCGGCCGGACGGAAAAGCGGACTTCGGCGCGCGCCGGGACGTCGGCGGCGCGTTGAGCATCCTCCCGGCGCAAGCTCCCCGTAGTGTTTTGTCCGCATAAAGATCCAACCTCCGTCCGCGTCAGGGCCGGCGAGGGACCAGTGAGATGGCCGCAGCCGACCTCCGACCGGCGGGCGAGACTCTCGGAAAGGCGCTACGTGAGTCCCAACGGCTGTGACCGCTCGCCGCGGCGTCCGATGCGGCGCAGGCTGCTGCAGGCGCTGACTGCGGGCCTGGTCCTGGCGACCGCTTCCGGTTGCGAATACACCTGGCAGGACTTTCCCCGCCTCGGGATGCCCACCCCGGTCACGGAAGAGGCGCCACGGATCCTATCCCTGTGGCAGGGATCGTGGGCGGCCGCGCTCGCCGTGGGCTCGCTGGTGTGGGGGCTGATCCTCTGGGCGGTCATCTTCCACCGGCGCACCAGGACCAAGGTCGAGATTCCCCCGCAGACCCGGTACAACATGCCCATTGAGGCGCTGTACACCATGGTCCCGCTGCTCATCGTCTCAGTGCTGTTCTACTTCACGGCCCGAGACGAGTCAGAGCTCCTCGAACTCTCCGAAAAGCCCGCCCACACCATCAGCGTGGTCGGCTTCCAGTGGAGCTGGGGCTTCAACTATGTCGAGAACGTGGACGGCAGAACCGACACGGGCGACGCGAAAGCAGACCCGGACCTGGCAATCGTTCCCGACAGGTACAGCAGGGTCTTCCCCAAAGGCGCCGAGGGCGTCTTCGACGTCGGCACCCCGGCCACCCGCAACCCGCAGAACGGCAACCCCGGCCCGACGCTGTGGTTGCCCAAGGGCGAGAAGGTCCGCTTCATCCTGTCCTCGCGTGACGTCATCCACTCCTTCTGGGTACTGCCGTTCCTGATGAAGCAGGACGTCTTCCCCGGCCACAACGTCAACGCCTTCGAAGTGACCCCGAGCCGGGAGGGCACCTTCCGCGGCAAGTGCGCCGAACTCTGCGGCGTCGACCACGCCCGCATGCTCTTCAACGTCAAGGTCGTCTCGCCGGAGCGCTACCGGCAGCACCTGAAGGAACTGGCCGGCAAGGGGCAGACCGGCTTCATTCCGGCGGGCATCGAGATCACGGACCCGGCCAGGAACGCGGAACCGAGAAAGCTGTGACCTGCTCGGCCACCCGCGAACAGCTCCCGGTCGGGATGAACGAACGGGTAGGTCGGAAGCGAACGGCGATGGTTCCCCATCGGCGTTGGCAGCCTCGTCAGGTCTCGCGGAGCCGCAGCTGCCGATGACCGCCTGACCGCGCCCCTTCAGACGCCACCGCCGAATGGGGCACACTCGTCGGCGGCCAGAGCTGTCGAGCACCATGCAGTACCTCGACCGCCCGCACGAGCGAACTCGGATTGTTGCCCAGCTCCTTTTAGCTCCCGCGCCAGGCACTCGGCGTTCGAGGTCGGCCTCGATGACGTGCTCGGCCAGCTTCAGGTCATAGTCGAGGATGGCGGTCGTGGCGCGCCCGCTCGCCGACCCGACCAGCCGGGCCATCTCCACCAGACCGTCGCCGATCGAGTCCGGTTCCTCGTAGTACGCGTCCCGCATCGGGGTTCCCTCTCGAGGCGGATCCGTGAACCACCGCGGGAGCCCCTGGTATGACACCTTGAAGGGTCCCATCGACCCTGGTCCCGCAGGCGCGCCGCGTATGGCGCGCATGCGCGGCGACTCTTCAGAAGGAGCGGGAGGGAGCGGTGAGCACACGGCGGTTCACCCGCCCGCATCGATGGGACGTGGCATCAACACCAGATGTTCGCCCGCCCGCCTGTGAGACCGTTTGCCGGGTGCCGGCCCCAGGCCAGGAACGATCTCGTCGGCGTACCGCTGCTCAAGGAACGCGAAGTACGTGTCGATCTTGTTGATCTTCTCTGGGACCGTCGAACGGGCCCGCTTCCCGGCCCAGCGAAGTACCGGTCCACCTCGCGGAGTACGTCGACCAGCGCATCGACCTCACCCGCCGGATGCTGCTGAGCACGACCGAGCGGGCCGCCCAGCTCCGGCAGGAGCACCAGGGCCGTTACGCCGTCCTCCGACGCGACCTGCTCAAGCGCCCCAGGGCCTGCGCCTGCGCCGTCCTAGCCTGCACTGGCGGAGTAAGCACAATGCTGTGCCTCCTCGCCCGCTAGTCCGCCACTGAACGCGCACGACACAGGCCGCCCAGGCCCCGGCATCCGCGCGGGGCCTGGGGCCACAGGGCAGCGGACGGGGCTCTCGGGCGCGGAGGCGGCCGAGGTACGACTCGACAGACCGCCGCTGGTCCTTGCCGAAAGCAGCACGGGCGGTCGGAACATCGCTACCACCGATGCCGGACGAGTAAGCGTTCGTCGATACCGCCAGCCCTTCTGACCTCCTCGGGCAGCGAGCATGCTGCGCCTGACTTCAACTGGGTACACCCTGGGGCCTCTGTGGCGTTTGCCTGCTCGGCGGCCGGATTCACTGGCCGTAGACGTCCTTGAGCGAAAGGGGCCTCACATCGGTGCGGTGGCCGGGGCGGAGAGGGCGTGGCCGTAGCACATTGTCCAGTTGACTAGCAGGGCTGTGTGCCGGGGCGTTCGAGCAGGCCGGGCGGGCACGCGGGAGTCGGGTCGGCCGGTCATGAGCGGCGAGCGCGCCTGGCGGTGCGCATCGCCCGCGCCCAAAGAGGGAGTTCCGCAGCGGCGATGGTCACCTGCTCCGACGCCGTCCACGCCGCGACAAGACAGCCTGGCAATATGCGCCGTCGGGAGCTGTGGTGAGGCGGTTCGGCTCCGGTGGCGGGGGTCGAATCCGGGTGGGAGCGTGGTTTCCGGGAGGAGATCGCCCAGGCCGGACACATCCGGACCTCATCCGATATGCACGGAGGACGCCATGTCGTTGGTGGAGAAGCTGCTCGACGCCTACCCCGCCGAGACGGGAATGCCGCCCAGGCTCCTGGGCGAGGCAGTCGACAAGCTGTATGAGTGCGCCGGTGTCTGTCTTACCTGCGCCGATGCGGCCGCCGCCGAGCAGGATCCGGAAAAGATCGTGATGTCCATCAAGTGCGTGCGGCTCGACAACGACTGCGCCGACCTGTGCACGGTCGCCGCCCGGATCCTGGCCCGGCAGACGGGCTACGACGCGCCCACGACGATGGCCGTCATCGAGGCGACACGCACGGTCCTGCGCGCCAGCGCGGACGCCGGCGAAGAGTTCAAGGACACGACCTACTTCGAGTTGTCCGCGAGGGCCTGTCGCGAGACGGAACGACTGCTCGGCAAGCTGGTCGAGCAGATGAACTCGAGCGAGGCGGGAGAGGGCTACCCCACCTCACCACCCAGCGCGACGACCCCCGCCGCAGCGTCCATGAGCGGCGCAACGGAGGCGTCGGAGAAAACCGACGCCTCCGAGGAGCAACTCCGCGAGATGAACGTGGACGACCTGCGCGAGATGGCCCGCGAGAAGGGTCTCAGCGGCGTTCATGACATGCGCAAGGAAGAGCTCATCGAGGCAATCACCGGCAAGGGCAGCTCGTAACACAGACGCTGTCCCGCCGCCCGAAGACCCTGGCGGCTGCCATGCCACCACCGCTGGGCCCTGCGGGCGTCGCCTGAGCCACACACGCCTTCCGACCGCTGACCTCACAACGGGATGGCCGGGGGAACACATTCCCCCGGCTTCCTGATCACCGTAACCAGCTACGGCGAACGTACGTGGCCCGACGGCCGTACTGCATCGCTCGATGGCCTCCCTGTACTGGTTGGCTCACAGCCATGCGCCGGGGGCGGGGCGGGTGCCATAGCGTCTGCCACGCCTTCTCTCTCACGGCATGCAGCGCCAGGAAGAAGAAGGCGACACCGCCCGCATAAGTGTTTCAGCCACTTCCCGGACTTACTCCAACCCGACCGGGAGTGCCGGAGGCCCATGGGTATGTGCACTGAAAGGACAGCCTGGTGCCCGTACGGGAACCGGAGAGCTGATCGAGGAGGACACCGTGCAGCCGCCTGATGAGGAACTGCTGAGCTTCGACACCAGTACCCTCGAAGACTGGGACCAGGCCCGCGCTCGAGCCGCACTCAACGGTCAGGACGGCGCCCTGTACCGCAACCACCTGCATATCGCTCAGTACCTGGACCGATGGGCCACGGCCGAAAGCCAACGCACTGACACCGATGCGCGCTACAAGGCCGGCTACGTGCAAGCACTCGCCGACATGGCCGCCTTCTTGAGGCAGACCTACTACCTGCCCGAAGGCCAGCAGTGAGCGGGAGCCGGGTCCGATGACGGATCGGTGGCCCCTCGGGACCCAGGGCCTCCTCTCACGATCCACCGTGGTGGGGTCATGGCGTGCCGCACTCGCTGATGATCAGGTCGATGGCCGCCGCCAGGCTGACCTTGGCGCCGGTGCGCAGGAAAACCACTGGTTCGCAGGAAAGGAGCCGTTCATGCCCCGGACCATCGCAGAACAGACTGTCGAGCAGTTGGGCGGTCAAGGAAGCGTTCTGGCGCGGCAGCGTCGCGACCATGCCGAGATGGACCGGCTGATGAGTCAGCACCAGAGCCTGGGGGACGGTGAAGAGCGCGAACGGGTGTTGAAGGAGACCGTCCAGCTCGTCTTCAGCCACGCCTTCGCCGAGGAAACCGTGCTGTGGCCGGCTGTGCGGCGCTCGGTTCCGGACGGGGAAGAGCTGACCGCCCGCGTCGAGCAGGAACATCAGCAGATCAACGATCTCGTCGCCGACATCGAGCGCCTCGCTCCGGGCGATCCGGAGCGCGAGGAGAAGGTGCGGCGAGCCTTCGCACTGATACGGCAGGACATCAGGGACGAGGAGGACCTTCTCCTGCCCCGGCTGCAGGATGCGATGGACATCGCTCAGCTGCGACGGCTCGGCACGGCGTGGGAGACGGTGCGCAAGAGCGCACCCACGCATCCCCACCCGGTCGTCCCCCGGCGTCCGCCCGGCAACGCGGTCCTGGGCGTACCACTGAGTCTCTACGACCGGATACGTGACGCGCTCGGCCTCGGCAGTTCCGCGAGCAGGGCGAAGAAGCTACTGATCGCGCTGGCCGGCGTCCTCATGTCCGCCGCCGCTGCGGCCGTCGTACTCCCACGCAAGCGGCGTTGAGCCGACGCGCACACTGCTGTGATGAACGTCCGTCGCCGCCCGCAGACGATCCGCCGCGCAGGACGCCGAGCCCCCATCGACACAGGAGGACTTCATGACCGACCCTGATGATCGCAAGCCCGCCCCCGCGTCCGGCATGCGGGCAGATCACGGCGACCACCGCACTCGGTCTGACGCCGGCTGGCCGCAGCACACCGAGGCAGAAGGCGATGCGATGCCGGAAGGAACCGCCGACGCCATCGAGGAGGAGGCGCCCGTCCGCCAGGCCATCGACGACGATACGAGCGCCGCCGCCTTCACCGAAGACGAAGCCGATGACCACGGCCCGCTCGCGCCCGAATTCCACGAGCCGACGGACAGCGACAGCAAGGAATGACAGTCGGTCGCGCTGCAGTCCCGTCCTCTGGCCACGGTGAATGCTGTGTCAGCAGGCTGCTGTACGTCGGTGAGCAGGTGCATGTGATCCTGCGGCAGGCGCACAGCCCAGGCCCGCGTCCTGCCCATCGGCGTTGACCCGCCTGACGCGTCCGCCCACTCGCGGAAAGCGTGCCGTGCTGGGGACGCGGGCAGCGACTCGGCTTGCTTCGGTGAGCCGTCAGCCCGTCGGCCCGCCCCGATCCGGTCTCACCCCAAGCGCTGGGACCGCGGTCGTGTCACGTCCGTTCTGGGCGGTTTCCACCTCCCTCATCCGGGCACTCCGAGACAGTCACCAGCAGGCGATGTCGGGGAGGACTGCGGTGAGGGCACAGCGATCCCAGCCGGCGCAAACGGTCATGCGCGTCGCCCGCTGCAGCCCCTCATCCGAAGTGCCCCGGGCCGTGCCAGGCGGTGCGTGAGGCCGTGGCGGTGGACGGGGTGACGTTGTCGCTGCTGACGGACACGCCCTCGCGGCAACTGCTGTGCGCCTCGGACGCAACGGCTCTGCGCCTGGAGCAGATCCAGTTCACTGTCGTGGAAGGCCCCTGCATCGCCGCCGCGGCAAGCGGTACACCGGTCTGGTGGAGGACCTGCACGAAGACCTCCCCCGTTGGCCCTTCTTCAGCGCGAGCACGACCGAGCAACTCCCGGAAGTAAGAGCTCTCTACGCCTTTCCTCCGCGGCTCGATGCGGAGACGCTCGGCTCCATAAACCTGCTCCGACGCGACAAAGGCGGCCTGGACACCCCGGCCGTACGCGAGGCCCAGCAGGTCGCCGACGCCGTGGTCGAAGCCCTGCTCTCGACGCACACCGAACTGCTGACCAGCAGCGCACCCCGGCCTGGGAACCAGCGGACGTTATCCGGTCCCACTGGTCCTCGACCCACCAGGCCATCGGGGTCGTCGCCGCACGCCTCGGCATCAGCATCACCGACGCGCTCGCCCATATGCGCGCGGAGGCTTGTCGCACCGGACAGACACTCGCCGAGATCACCGCAGCCCTCCTGAACCGGCCACCCCGCAAGTAGAGCCGCACGACATGCCGCAAAGGGAGGTCCTCCTGGAAGCCGGCGCAGCCCGGCACAGCCCGGTGTTCGAGCGGAGCGTGTCGTCTGTCGCACGACCTTGGGCGACGTGTGATGCCTGCCAGCCTGGGCTGCCGGCCCACTGTCTGTCCGTCGCGGCCGTCATGGCCGGGCAGCGACGTCCCGGCCGCCGCGCTCGGAGTGACCGAACCTCCTCGCGGGGCGCCGCTCGTGGACACCCGACGGATCCCGCACCTCGTAGATCCGCCGACAGGGGCAGGGGGGCACCTCCGCCGTGCTGCAACTCGGGGTGTGTGGCGGCCTTGGCACGTCGGGCACTGACGTCAGCTGCAGCCGCGTCCTGCTCCTTCGTCGTCACCGCAGGGCGCGTGCTGCGGCGAGCTGTCCGGGTGCCGTCCTCCCGGCCAATGGGCCTGCAGAGGCCGGTGTCCGTCGGGCTGGGCACCACATCACGAGATCTGACCTGACACCGGCGGGCTTCGGCTCACTGGACCGGCTGTTCAAGGGTAGCCGGTAGGCGGCCCGCCACGGACGAGGCGAAGCTGTGTGCGTGGGGCTCGGGTGTGCTCGGAGGGGGCTGTGGCGGCGCCGAACCGGCATCGGAGGACCTGCCCGAGATGGTGGCTGCACACCATGACGCGGTGGGCCTTCACGAGGTGGCCTTCTTCGGGGTGGACCTGCAGGGGAAGATCCTGCGCCAGGTGACCGGAAGGGGGCCCGACTCCGGAGAAGGCGGCCTGCGGTTCACGGTGCACGGCACCGTGGCCGGCCTAGCCTTCCAGCGCGTGGACATGGTCACGGAACCGGACCGGACGGGCAGGCGGAACCTGCGCCGGTGGTGGGTACCGATCACCGACGGTGTCGAACGCCTCGGCGTGCTACGCGCGGACACCGCCGGCCGACGACGAGACGGTCCCCCAAGCGCTGCGTGCCCTGGCGTCGATGGTGGCGCTGCTGCTGAGCAAACGCTCCCACAGTGACTCCTACGCCCGCCTGATCCGTACGGCGCCGATGAGCGTGGCCGCGGAGATGCAGTGGCACCTTACTCCGCCCGGCCTTCGCCGGCCGTACCTCCACCGTCGGCGCCGCGTCGGAGCCGGCGTACGAGGTCGGCGGGGACGCCTTCGACTACGCCGTCGCCAGCGACTCCCTGCACCTGTCCATATTCGACGCCATGGGACACGACGCCACCACCGGGCTGACCGCCAACATGGCGGTCGCCACCTGCCGCAACGCCCGCCGCCAGGGCGCCGGCCTGGTGGAGACCAGCCAGGCGGTGGAGGAAGCCCTCATCGATCAGTTCGGCACCAGCCGCTACGTCACCGGCATCCCGGCCGACCTCGATCTGACCACCGGCCGACTGGAGTGGATCAACCGTGGCCACCACCTGCCGGTACTCATCCGCGACGGGCGGTGGTCGAGTGAGTTGCAGTGCCCTCCCGCCGGCCCCATGGGTGTCGCCCTGGGCCTGCCGGTGACCGTCTGCCACGAGCAGCTCCAGCCCGGTGACCGGCTGCTGCTTTACACCGACGGGGTCGTCGAAGCCCGCAACAGGAAAGGTGAGCTGTTCGGCCTCGACCGCTTCGTCGACTTCGTCGTGCGCCATCACGCCGACCGCCTCACCGTCCACGAGACACTGTGCCGCCTCACACACGCGGTCCTGGACCACCACGACGGACGACTCGAAGACGACGCCACTGTTCTGCTGGCCGAATGGCGCGACACCGGCCAGGACGACCTGATGCCCTGGCACAGCGCCGTGGACAGCGGCGCGGCCCTTGACCAAGAGGTTGCCGAGAGGAGAGGCGATGCCCGGCCACCACCACGTCGGGCATGAGACCCCGGACCTGCTGGAGGTACACCCCGTCCGCTGCACGACGGCAGCTCCCTGCTGACCATGACCGGCGCGCTCGACCACCACACCGCCGACCGCCTCACCGAGGCACTCCGGCCGGTCCTGCATGCCGAGGCCCCCACCATCCTGCTCGACTGTCCGGAGTGTCCTTCCTCGACTCCACCGGCCTGACACGGCTCCTCATCGCCAGCCGAGCCGCCCGAAGCGCCGGTGGCCACTTTCTCCTGATCGCCCCCAGCCCACCGGTCCGGCACATGCTGGAGATCACCTTGCATCGACCAGGCCATCCCCAGCCATCTCGGCCGCGATGCCGTTCCGGCACCGGCACCGGCAGACGGGGAGAACGAGCAGCGGGGGCGACAGGGATGAGGGCGCGGTGCAGCTACGACCGTCCTTCATGGAGCGCAGCGGTCGCCCCTGACGCGGCAGCGCACCGTCTCATGCGACAGGCCCCTCACGTGCCCGGTGCGACGCGATCCCCGCCCGCGACTGGACGCCTCCGTGGCGACGCGTCGATCTCGGCCTCTGCCGACGGTCGAGGAGGGTGCGTTTTCGGCGGCGCTCGGTCGAGACGCTCGGCAGTCGGAGCAGGGCGGCTGGAGGTAGTGTGACCGCACTGATGATCTGGGCGGGTGGTGGGCGATGGAGTGGCGTGGGTTTGCCGAGGCGATGGCGGTGCTCGCCCGGGATCTGCTGGCGCAGGACTCGGTCCAGGCGACGCTGGACGAGATCGCGGCGTCGGCGGTGAAGCTGGTGGACGGCTGCGACGCGGCCGGGATCCTGGCGGTGCGCAAGGGCCGAGCCGTGACGGTGTCCGCGTGCGGGGAGATGGTCGAGGAGGCCGGCGGTGGCCCTCGCCGACGCCCGCACCATCGACCAGCTGCAGCACGCCATGGAGAGCCGGCACGCCATCGGCGAGGCCATGGGCATCCTCATGGAACGCCACCGGCTCAGCGAGAGCGACGCCTTCGACGTGCTGCGCCGGCTCTCCCAGCACCACAACGTCAAACTGCGCGACGTCGCTCAGCGGGTCCGCCACCGAACGTACTGACCAGCTCTGACCAGCCCTGAACTTACGGGTGGCACGGACTCGGCCGTCCGGCGGTCGCTCGGTTTCTCCCGGTGTGACAGGGCACTCCCGGTTCGAGTGAGCGTGAGCGGGCCAGCGTTTCCGGTGGGCGGTGGCGGGGACCCAGGGATCCATGAATCGGAATCCTCGTGCCCCGATCATCGACAGCTCACTCGCCGTCCTCGCCAAGGGGTACGCGTGGCTGCCGGACCGTCGGCGCCGTACCGCCGGCCGTCTCGTGCGGGCCCGGCTGATGGGGCAGCACGCCGTCGCCCTGCACGGCCCCGAAGCGGTGCGGTTCTTCTACGACGAGCGGCATGTGGAGCGTGGGACGGCGCTTCCCGGGCCGGTGCTGAGCACACTGTTCGGGGATGTTCCTGTCGCTGCTCACCGGCCCTGAGGCGGTCGCCGGCCTGGTGGAACGCGTCGCCGCGGCGTGGGACGAGGCCGTGGAGTCGTGGCCCGGCCATCCGTCGGTCGTGCTGTTCGACGAGGCGAGCCGGGTGCTCACCCGAGGTGTCTGCCAGTGGGCCGGGGTGCCCCTGGATGACGCGGGGTCCATCGCCCGGGACCTGGCCGCCATGGTCGACGGCTTCGCCACGCCGGGACCGCGCCACTGGCGGGCTCGCCGCGCGCGGGCCCGGTGTAAGGCGTGGCTGGGGCGCCTGGTCGAGGACGTGCGGAACGGGACGGTTACCGCACCGGCCGGGTCGGTGCTGGACGTGGTGGTCCGCCACCGGGACGCCAACGGCGGGTTCCTCGACCCGCACACCGCCGCGGTGGAGCTCCTCAATGTCATCCGTCCGACTGCGGCGGTGTGCTGGTTCGTCGCCTACGCCGGTCATGCCCTGCGCGCCAGGCCCGACGTCCGGGAGCGGCTGCGCGAGGACGATCCCGCGTACGCCGTGGCGTTCGCCCACGAACTGCGGCGCTTCTACCTCTTCGCCCCCTTCCTCGGCGGCCGAGCCGTCACCGACCTGGAGTGGCGGGGAGGGCCGATCCCGTCCGGCGCGCTGATCCTGCTCGACCTGTACGGGCAGAACCACGACCCCGGCCTGTGGGACGAGCCGTACGCCTTCCACCCGGACCGCTTCCTCGATCGGCCGCCCCACCGCGACGAACTCGTCCCGCAGGGCGGCGGTGACCGCACCGCCGGCCACCGCTGCTCCGGTGAGGACATCACGATCGCTCTGCTGGGGGCCCTCGGGCCACGGCTGGCACGGCCGGAGTACGACGTGCCCGAACAGGACCTGCGGATCCCCCTGAACCGCATGCCGAGCCGTGTACGCAGCGGGTTCGTCATCAAATCCGCCCGTGTTCCCGCGCCGATCCACGGCGCAGGACGGGCGGCGGGCTGACGGTCGGCGTTCGGGTGCCGACCGGCCGCGCCGGGGGCTCTCGATGAACGCAGGGGCCCCGGGGCAGCGCACCGTATCGCGCCGCGCCCCCGAGGATGAAACGGCCGCGTAGCTCTACGCCCCCTTGGGCGCGTGTCCGTTCCGGAGCATGCGCAGCACAGCCCGTTCGCCGGGTCCCTGGGTCGCGGGGATGCCGTACGCGCCCTCGTCGCCGAGATGGGGCAGCGCTGATGCGACCGTCACGCCCTCCTCGTACAACTCGATCACCCGCGGGTTGATGTAGGAGGCCCGGCAGACGGCCGGTGTGTTGCCGAGATAGCCGGACACCTCGCGCACCGCCCGGGCGATGGCACGGCGCCGGGCGGTCTCGCTGCGTGCGACGGGCTGTGAGACGGCCAGTGCAACGGCGGCCAGGACGGTGGCGTGCCAGGTTCGGAAGTCCTTGGCGGTGATGTCGAGACCGGTCAGTTCCTTGAGGTACGCGTTGACATCATGACCGCTCACGTCGTGCCAGGCGCGCCGCTCCCAGTAGGCCAGGAGCCGTTCACCGCCGCCCCGGCGCCGCAGCAGCGCGGTGAGGCTGCGGCAGGCGGCGGGGTCCGCGATGGTCTGGATGATCTCCTTGCCGTGCTTGCCGGTGTAGGCGAACAGGATCGCGCCGGCCTGGCAGCGGGAGTGCTCTCGCAGCAGCGTGGTGAGGCCGTAGCTGTTGTTCACTTCGGTGTAGCGATCGCTGCCGATGCGGAAGAAGCCGAGGTCCAGCAGGCGCACTGCGGTGGCGAAAACCCTCTGCCGGGTCAGTCCGCGGTCGTGCAGATGCCCCTCGACGGCCTCCCGTACCGCGGGCAGGGACTCGGCGACATCCAGCCGTGCTCGTGCTTGGCCTGCTCCTGCTCGACACGGAACTGCGGGTGGTACAGGTACTGGCGGCGTCCGGCGGCGTCGGTACCGACGGCCTGCAGATGCCCGTTGCGCCGGGTGCAGATCCACACGTCCCGCCAGGCCGGCGGTACACCAGCTCCCGGATACGGGCCAGCTCGTCGGGATCGCGCAGCGGCTCGCCGTGGGCGTCGAGGTAACGGAAGCCGCGTCCGTGGCGCAGGCGGCGGTACCCGGGGTCAGTGGGATGGCTGTGGTGAAGACGCACTCCAACCTCCTTGGACGCACCTGCCGCGAGGGAAGTCCCGACTCGTACGGTGCACGGCCTGCCGTCCGGTGCTCAGCCGGCGCATGCACCTCTTGTCTCCTACCCCGTATCCCGGCTTCCGAGGGAAGCCGGCCCGAACCCGCCGACGGATGGGGCCGTGGGGTCCGGGTACTCGTGGAGCCTTGCGCACGGGTCTTCCAGAGGGCCGCAGGCGCACATGGACGAGGTGGCGAGGTGACGTTGTCACTGCCTTCCGACGCATGTGAGGAGATGAACCGATGAGCGAGCAGACGCCTTCTGCGGAAGAGCCGGACAGGTACGCCCGGGCGCGGAGTGACGAGGAGCCGGGGGCTCATTCCGGTGGGGAGAGCCAGGCACGGCAGCGGGTCCTGCCGGGCACGGCGAGTGCCGCCGAGGGCTACCCGTCGCAGAGCGGAACGGGAACGACGCAGGGCGACCCTCTTGCCGGTGTCGAGAAGTCCGCGCAGGCCGCACAGGGTGACGAAGGGCCCGGGCCGGTCACGCAGGAGCATGTGCGGGAGTTGCTCGAAGCCCGTGGCGACGGGCCGACCCTCGTCGTTCTGGAGGGCCGGGCCCAGGTGGTGCCCGCCAGCGACCTCGGGTCCGACCGTTACGCCGGTGCCCTTGAGGTCATCTCCGGCGAGGAACTCACCCGCCAGGCGACGACGGGCACCCGATCGGAACGGGAACTCGACGCCCTGGCCGCCACTTTGAACACCATGGTGTCGAAACTCGGGGCGTGAGACACCCGGTAGACACCCGGTGTCTCAGCCTGTCTGCTGCCCCGTGCCGAGTGCGTCGCCGAGCGCGTCGACGATCTCGGTCACGTTCGCGTAGGAGCCGCTGTCCGGCAGGCTCCGCCGCCTCCAGCACGGGGCCGGGCGCATGATGTGCCGCCAGGACGTCCAGTACGGTCCGCCGGTCGGCCGGGAAGGCTGTGCGGTCCAGGTGGCGTGCCAACTCCCGTCGCAGGGAGTCCGCTTCCGTCTCCGCCCGAGCCCGGTCGCGCTCCTCGCCCGGCGGCGGCACAGGTCCGCTCGGGTCGACGCGCAGGTCGTCGTCGGCAGGCGGCTCGGGGTCGTTGCCCTCCTCCACGTGGGTGGTCTTTGACCGGACCGCAGGAGGCCCTCCAGCTCGTGCTTCATCTCGTCGTCCTTGCGCGGGCTGACCGGGCTGCTGCCTCGCTCCATTTTCCAACGCCTCCGTTTTCCGAGGGGGCCGTCGGTTACCGTCACCGTCCGTCTGCTGTCGTCACCCCCGCGGTGGGCTCGTACGTCCAGCGCAGCAGGGCGCCGAGACCGCCGACCGGGGTGTCGGCGTCTTCCCCCGACGCCTCGGAACCGTCGGAACCATCCGAGGTGTCCAGAGGATCCGCAGCAGGGATGACCAGGACGTCGGCGGCCGTGACGGCGGCCGAACGCAGCAGCGCGTCGTCCGCGCGTACGGGGACGGGATCGCTCTCGCCCAGGGTCTGCGCGTCGGTCCGGCGCACCGCGACCTGGTCGGGCTGCTTGCACACCCATGTCTCACGGCTCAGGTCGGATCCGTCGGGCCGGACCAGCAGCGTGTCGATGCGGTGCTCGTGTGCCGCCTCCACCACGGCCGGGACGCCCTCGACCGCGTCCGTCGGCCGGTCGGTGCCCACGCGTCCGGCGCGGAAGCGGTACAGCGCTTCCTCGACGCGACGGCGGGTGTGCTGGTGCCGGGCCTGCTCGACGGCCTCCTTCCCGAGCAGTCTAGGGCGAGCCGGCGGCGCGGCCTCCGTGCTCGGTCTCCACCGTCACCTCGCGGACGGCGTCGGGGAGCCTCTCGTGCACCGCAGGCCGTTCGCGGGTATCGCCGACCAGCACCACCAGCTCGGCGCCGCACTCGTCGTACGCCGCGCTCAGCGCTTCGGCGATCTCGCCGGCGTTGTGCTCCCAGGTGTTCTCCACCTTCAGCTGGAAGTGCCGCTCAGACCAGTCCGCCGAGGCCGTGCGGTGCACCGGCGGCTGCCGGCCTTCCAGCCGCCCGGCGTCCCGCGGCCCGGTCGCCCCGCGCAGTTCGAAGTCCGCGCCGGTCCGGTCGATGTACGCCACGAGGCAGACGGGGTCCTGGTCGGACAGCTCCAACAGCGGGGTCAGTCGGGGCAGCGGAGCCCAAGACGCGATGTGTCGCTGCGGCGGCCGGGCAAGACGATGACTGAGCACCACCTCGCCACCGGTGGCGAAGACCACCCGGCCCGCCGGGTCCCTCGGCGGGGCTCATGTCGACCAGGACATCGTGCACCGCGCCCGTGGCCTCCGCGTCGGCCCCCTGCTCCTCCAGTGCCCGACAGACGTCCCGTACGGACAACTCGCGCCGCTCAGCACCCGACTCGTCGTTCCCGCCGGCGATACGGCAAAGGCCGACGCCGCACGCGTCAACGACATCGCCACCGGCGGCCTGCTTGTTGTGCTCGCCGTCCTCTCCCTGGCTCTGTGGCTTCGGTCGCTGGCAAGCCGATCCCGATAGGGAGAGGCCAGAGGCTGGGGCACGGCCGATGCAGAGAGGTCGCGGAATCCTGCCAGCCGGGCCTTGGCCGGACTGTCTGGGACGCCAGCCACAACTCACGTTAGGACCACACGCCGCCTGCGGCAGCTTCTGTTGCGCCAGAAGGGGGTCACTCCTGCACGCCTTGCGGAAACAGCCTCGGGGACCCGTGACGTGCCGGCTATTGGGCGAACTGTCGGCCCTCTCCAGGAAGCGCGCGATGTGCTCGGTCTCTCGAACTTGGAGAAGGACGACGCCGATGCGGTCCCGGAGGGCGGAGCGTGCGTCCACCGCCGTCGCCCGCGTGATGGCGCCGGTCGGGCACCTGTCGGCCCCCGTACCGACGGCCGCTGGCGCGGCCCGTTCCCATGCTGGAAGCCAGCTCCATCCATGGGCCCCTCGTGCTGGAGTGAAGCCGGCTGGTCGGCATCGTCACCTCCTCCGACACCAGCCGGGTCCCCTCCTGGCTGATGTCGTCCGCTTCGCGGAGCACGACTGGTGTGTGCCTGTGCCATTCGAAGTCCGGCCGCACCGGGGTGAAGCCGGACACTGGCGCGGCAGAGGTTGCTTGGTGGTTTCAAGCCCAGAGGCGCTGCATCTCCGACCAGCGCGGTTCAGCGGCCGCCGGGTGCCTGGTCGGAGTCGGCGGACTTGGGGGGATGTGCGCGCAGTGAGCCGGGGTGGGCTTTGGCGGTCGGGTCGCGTCTGGTTCTGATCAGGCTTGCCACGGTGACGACCGCGAGCACGAGGGCGATCACGGCGAGGCTGATCGGGGTGGGAATCTCGGGGACTGCCTCGTGCACGTCGACATGCGCCCAGTGCAGGATCAGCTTGACGCCGATGAACGCGAGGATCAGCGCGAGCCCGGCGGACAGATACACCAGCCGGTCCAGCAGCCCCTTGACGAGGAAGAACAGGGCGCGCAGGCCGAGCAGGGCGAAGGCGTTGGCGGTGAAGACGATGAAGGGCTCCTGGGTGACCCCGAACACCGCGGGGATGGAATCAAGCGCGAAAAGCAGGTCGATGCTGCCGATGGCGAGCAGGACGATGAACAGCGGCGTGACCATCCGGCGCCCGTCGACGCGGGTGGTGAGTCTGCCGCCGACGTAGTCGCCGGTGACGGGCAGGAGCCGACGGGCGGCTTTGACCATGACGTTGTCCTCGACGTCGGGGTCCTCGTCGCGGTGCCGGTACAACTGCACGGCCGTGTAGATCAGCAGCAGGCCGAACAGCAAGAACATGAACGAGAACAGCGCCAGCAGGGTGGCGCCGAGCGCGATGAAGATCGCGCGCATGACCAGTGCGAGCACGATGCCGAAGGTGAGCACTTTGTGCTGGTGTTCCGCCGGCACGGCGAAGGTGGTCATGATGATGACGAAGACGAACAGGTTGTCGACCGACAGGCTCTTCTCGACGATGTAGCCGGCGAAGTACTCGGTGCCGGACTCGCCGCCGTATCGCGCGGCGAACCAGAGGCCGAAGCCGACCGCGACGAGGATGTAGAACACCGACCACACGGTGGCCTCGCAGAAACCGACCCGGTGCGGGCGCGCGGCAGCCAGGATCAGGTCGACGGCAAGCAGGGCGAGGATCAGGCCGATGGTGACGGCCCAGGTCAGTACGTTGATGTCCAGCACTCGTCCTCCCTTCTGTGTCCTGCTGCGGCCGTCGCCTTTGACCGACGCCGCCGCCGGGCAAAAGCCGGCAGCAGGGTGCCTGGCATCCTGCTCGACGTAGTACCGGCAGGCAGTACAGCAGCATCAGGCTCCCACCCGACGACGAACCGCAGCGCCAGCGGCACAGGGTGTGCGGCACGCGCGCCGCCCGGCGGGTGGTTGCGGTTGTGGTTGCGATCTTCGTCGGTCACCCGTTCCTATGATGGCCCCATGCCCGGCCTGCGCGAGCTCGCGGAGCGCACACCGCCACGGCGGGAACGCTATGTCGACCTGTTGCGGGCGCTCGCCATCGTCCTCGTGGTGCTCGGTCACTGGATGGTCGTCGTGGTCACCGTCGGGGCGGACGGCCTGACGGCTTCAGCGCCCTGGAAGTGCTGCCGTGGGGCCGTCCGATCACCTGGCTGATGCAGGTGATGCCGGTGTTCTTCATGGTGGGCGGGTTCGCCAACGCCGCCTCGCTGACCTCACGCACCCATGGCCGCAGCGGCGTCCAGGACTGGCTGCTCGATCGCAGTGCGCGGCTCGTACGGCCGACGACCGCGCTGCTGGTGACGCTCGCCGCCGCCGCGCTGATCGCCCGGCTGGCGGGCGTCGATCCCGCTCAGGCGGGCCGGGCGGTGTGGCTGGCCTCGATCCCGCTGTGGTTCCTGCTCGTCTACCTCGTGGTGGTCTTCCTGACGCCGCTGATGCACCACCTGCACCGGCGGGCGGGGCTGGCCGTGCCGCTGCTGCTGGTGGGGCTGGTCGCCGCGGGGGACGTGGCGCGGCTGGCCTTCGACGCACCGACACTGCAGCTGGACAACTACCTGTTCGCCTGGCTGGCGGTGCACCAGATCGGCTTCGCCTGGCAGGACGGGACGCTACCGGTCCGGCCCGAAGTGGCCGTGCCGCTGCTGATGGGCGGTGCCGCCGTGGCGGTACTGCTCACGGTGACCGGCCCCTACCCGGTCAGCATGGTCGACGTTCCCGGCGCGCCGCTCGGCAACCTCTCGCCGCCGACACTCGCGCTGCTGGCGTTGGCCACGGCTCAGCTCGGGCTGGTGCTGCTGCTGCGGGACGCGGGGAACCGGCGGATGCGGCAGCTCCGGCCGTGGAGGGCCGTGATCGCTGTGAACTCGGTGATCCTCACCGTGCTGCTGTGGCACATGAGCGCATTCGTACTCGTCGCCGTGGCCGTCTACGCGTCCGGTCTGTTCCCGCTGCCCCAGCCCCCCGGGGACACGGCAGCGTGGCTGCTGTGGAAGCTACCGTGGCTGGCCGTGCTCCTGGTCGTGCTCGGCGCGCTGGTCGCAGTCTTCGGCCGGATCGAGAGGCGCGGTGTGCGGCGCGGCGAGGTCACCTCGCGCAGTTGGTGGACGCCGACGACGCTCAGTCGGCTCAGGCTGCGCGCCACCGCGACCACCGTCGGCTACGTCGCATGCGCGCTCGGCCTGCTCGGGATGGCCCACGCCGGTCCCGCCAACCACGGTCCGTTCGGACTGCCGACCGCGGCCCTGGCCAGCTTCCTGGCCGGCGCGGCTCTCCTCCGCGCGGCCCGCGCCGCAGGCGCACCCCCGGCAGACTGAGG
Organism: Streptomyces sp. NPDC051207; assembly: GCF_040682395.1. Lineage (NCBI taxonomy): Bacteria > Bacillati > Actinomycetota > Actinomycetes > Kitasatosporales > Streptomycetaceae > Streptomyces > Streptomyces sp. NPDC051207. Next base: position 108,481 of record NZ_JBFBAX010000004.1, read on the forward strand.
ACAGCCGCGCCAACGGTCCAGCCGGTGGGACCGCCGCGCCTGGTGGTACCCGTCCGGGCGGTGCGAGAGGCTGAGCATGCCCACCATCGCCCGCAATCCGCGGGCCCTGCACCGCGGCTACGGGCTACTCAACCAGGCGGGCAGCATTGGCACCCTGCTCCGCCCGCCCGCCTTCTGCTTCGGATCACCCACACCAGCTGGACCTCCGCCACTCTCCTGGTCACCGCCACCAGTCTCATCGGCCTCGCCTCTTCCTGACCGCCATCCCTGGATGCCGGGCCCCCGGAAACGCCGACGATTGAATCAAGGACAGGCCGTACCCCCAACGCCATTCGCATACCGACCCGCGAAGAGAAACGGGCGCGGACCGTCGACGGCTTCCAGGTGAGGTGGACAACTTCGCCTGGTCGGTCACTCCTAGCACAAATGCACCTTGTGTCCTGGTTTATTAAAATCTATCTTTAGCAATACTTGCGAGGATCAATTAGGACACTGCCATGCCGCAGGACCCGAACGCGCCTCAGTGGGGCGAGGCCACCTCCTCTCCTCCGAAGAGGTCGCGTCGCCTCACCAAGATCCTCATGGGGATTGGCGCGACGCTCATCCTCATCATCATTGCCGCAGCAATCGGGTCCTCCGGTGGAGGCGGCGGAGGCGGTGGAGACGCCAAGACGCCTCCGGCCAGCAGGGCCTCCGAGGAGACCTCTCCGCCGAACGAACCAGCCCCTCAGGGGGGAGGAGCGGAAGAAAGGGAAGAGACCGAGACAGGGCCCCCAGGCAACACTCCTCCAGCCGCCGAGAGTCCGAGCGTCTCGGGCAATGTGGTCGAGCGCATCGTCGACGGTGACACCATCGAAGTCCGCGGCGACGGCGCAATCCTCCCCAGGGGCCAGATCTCCACAGTCCGCCTCCTGGAAATCGATGCTCCTGAGGTAGGGGCCTGCTACAGCGACGAAGCGACCGCCCGTATTGCGGAACTGCTGCCCGTCGGGTCCAACGTGCGCGTCGAACGCGACAAGGACCTCAAAGACCCGTACGACCGCTACCTGCTGTACATCTGGAACGACCAAGAGGCGTTCGTGAACCGCTCCCTGGTGAGCACCGGGCACGCCGAGGCCGTTCTCTACCAGCCCAACGACAAGTACTGGCAGACGATCTCCCAGGCCGGCAGCGACGCCAAGGACACTGGGGCGGGACTCTGGGCCGCCTGCGGTAAGGAGACAGAGCCTCCGGCGCCCCCTGCCACTCCGGAGCCGAGCGCCCCGCAGGACTCCTATCTCCCAGCGCCTCCGCCCGATCTGGACTGCTCCGACCTTGATGGACCTGTCCCGGTCGGCCCCGGCGATCCTCACCGTCTCGACCGCGACGGTGACGGGATCGGCTGCGAGAGCAACTAGACCCCAGGAAGGCTGAACCATGAGCCTTTCCATCAAGATCGCGCCGGGACTTCGGGTGAGCGCTTCCTCCCGCGGAATCCGCACCAGCATGGGGCCGCGGGCCGCCCGGCCGCACGTCGGCGCAGGCTTTTCCACCGGCGCTGGCCCCATCACCTATGGCACCAGCCTCGGGGGACGCGCACGTAGCCACGCACCCCGCACATCACTGACCGCGCTGGAGCGCCAGGCACGGGCCGCGGAGAAGGCCGCCGCATACGAAGCGGTCGGGCGGGTGGAGCAGGCACTGCTCTCCGCGCACCTGGAGGAATTCACCCCGGCTACTGCCCCAGTACTGCCGGCACCAACGCCAGTCGATCCGAAAGCCCTGCGCCGCCAGCTGCGCAGGCAGGCACTCGAGCACATGCCGCGGTGGAGGCCGCGGGACCGAGCCACTGCGCGTAAGCAGGCCGACGAGCGGTTCCCCGCAGCGCTCCAAGAGGAGACGGCACGTCGAGCCGGGGAGCACGCGGCGGCCGAAGCCGCCGCCGAGGCTGAATGGGCCCAACTGGCCAGCGGCGACCCGGCCACCGTCATCGCGGCCTTGGAAGCCGCCTTTGAGGACAACATCTCCCCAGCGGCACCCATCGACAGCACCGGCTCGGCGGCAACGGTGGTCGTCAGTTTCCCACCACCAACCGCGGTGCCGGAGCGCAAGCAGGCGACCACCCCAACCGGTAAGCCGACCCTGCACAAGCGCACGAAAGCCGAGCGGAACAACTTCTATGTACGCGCGCTGGCCTCCACCACCCTGGCAACCGCCAAGGAGACCCTCGCAGCGGCGCCCAGCGTCAAGGAAGTGACCATCCTGGTCGTCCGACAGGATCCCGATACCCACAAACCGGAGGACTACCTCGCCGCGATCTACGTCGGCCGGTTCCAACGACAGCGGCTGGCCACCCTCAAGTGGAACCAGGTGGATCCTGTCGCCGAACTCCTCCTCGCACCCGGTGCGATGCTGCATCGACGAGGACAGGCCGGCGACGTGCTGCCGCTTGATCTCGCCACTGAACCGGAGCTCGCTGCAGTCGTCGCACAACTACGCGCCGACTTGTAGATAGGGCGTACTGGCTTTGCACGGGAGCGCCCCTGGCCCCGATCACCGCGCCTGCCCTCTCGACGAACGGTCCGTCCTCGACTAGTACGGAAACATGTCGAAGAGGACACGCAAGCGCAAATGGCGCACGAAGAAGGGCCACGCCAATCACGGCCACCGCCCGGCGTGAACACGTCCCACCACCACAGCGCCGAGGCAGCGCCTCACGGTCCGCCTCGGCGCCCAGTCCGCCCTCGCACTCTTCGCCCAGCCGAGGCAATCCGAGCCCGTCCAGCGCTTGAGGACGAGGCCGTCCAGGCCGAAGCCGGGCCCAGGGGCAGCCCCTGGCGCGATCTCGGGGGCGGAGCCCCCGGGGACGGGAGGGACACCAGCGACCCGGCCACCGCGACCAAGTGGACAGCGCCAAATACGGCAAGTGGTAGGGCAGCTTCGCAGGCGGAGTAGCTGCCAGCGCGGGCGGCAGCGGCGGAGCGCGGGCCTTGTTGCCAGGCCGTTCCGGATGCTGCCCATCCACGGTCACCAGGGCGGCAAGACGCTGCCCTGCTTGGTGAGTGGGCCGCTGCCCGGGGTATCGAGAAAACCCCAACGCGTTGCCAAGCAACGCCTTCAGCACGTCCCGTCTCGACGCCAGCCAGCCTCTTGGGGCCGTACGATGCAGGCGCAGGTGCCCTCCGGCTCCTGGGTAGATCTCTCACAGGCATCGGGTATCGCGGAAGGGTGGCAGGCGTATGGCAGCGAACGCCGAACACCTGAAAGCTCTCGTGCGAGCGCACGCCGAGGCCGATGACGATCTCTTCTACAGCGTCGCCTTGCAAGTCGCGGCGAAGTCGGCCCGTCAGGGGCAGGGGAAGTTCGCTGTGGAGTTGCGGGAGCTGGTCGAGGCCGCGCGGCAGAAGCAGGGCGGAGACGGCGGCCGGCGTGCTGCGACTCCGGTGGTGCAGCCCCGAGGTGAGCTGTCCAATCTGCTGACGGCGGGCTACCCCGATATCCAGCTGGATGACATGACTCTGGACGCAGGACTGCGTTCGTCCCTGGATCGGGTGCTGCACGAGCAGCGCCAGCGCGCCCGGCTGGAGCGTTTCGGCTTCACTCCGGTGCACCGGATCTTGCTGTCAGGTCCTCCGGGCACCGGGAAGAGCATGACCGCCGCAGCACTGGCAGGAGAGCTGAAGCTGCCGTTGTTCACCATCCGCCTGGACGGTCTGATCAGCCGCTTCATGGGCGAGACCGCGGCGAAGCTGCGTCTGGTCTTCGACGCGGTGGCCGAGACGAGAGCGGTGTACCTGTTCGACGAGTTCGACGCCCTGGGCGCCGAGCGGGCGGGCAATGACGTCGGCGAAGCCCGAAGGATCCTGAACTCATTCCTCCTGTTCCTGGACGAGGCGCCGTCCGAAAGCCTCGTGGTGGCTGGCACCAACCACCATCAGTTGTTGGACAGGGCCCTGTTCCGCCGCTTCGACATGATCGCCACCTACGGCCCGCCCACCCCTGATCAGGCCATGCAGGTCATGCGCCGAAGGCTAGCCGGGATGGACACGAGCACAGTACGGTGGGACGCCGTGACAGACAGTGCATCCGGCCTGAGCCATGCCGAATTGGTCAAAGCGGCGGAAGCAGCAGCCAAGCGGGCCATCCTCGCCGGCCAGGACGTGGTGGACGAGCAGCTGCTGCTGGAAGCGCTGACCGAACGGCACTCTTCTCGCCATGCCTGAGCCCTCCGCCTCGGCCAGACCTACTCCGCACCTGGTGGTGCCCTGGCATGCCGCCACCTTGACGCCGCGCCCCGAGCCGCCCGGCGGAAGCGGACCGGATCTGGTTCAACGGGAAGACCGGCATAGCCACGCCGCCGCGCTGGTGGACGGACTGGAAACGGCCGAACGTGAGTCCGTCCAGCTCGCCCAGGAGATGCCCGAAACCCTCCACCCTGACGGTTTCGCGGTGCGTATCGAGGCAGCTCGTGACCATCCACTGATGCTGGAGCGTCTGGACAGCGCAGGGCTGACCCTCATGAGCGGCCATCCGCAGACAGACGATCGCCAGCAGGACGCACTGGTATGGATCCCCTTCGACAAGGTCTCCTCCTTCGCGCAGCGGATCACCGCCTTCACCGAAGACACCGACGGCGGCAATCCCCAGCAGGCCACGCTGGTGGCCAACATGGAGAAGATCCACCGCGCGCTGTTGGAGAACCTCTGGCAGGAGCGGCAGGAACTGCCGCCGCTGGATGAGGAACGGTGGTGGGAGTTGTGGTTCGATCCGCGGATCTCGCCGACAGATCCGGTCCTCACCCTGCGTGCCCTGGCCGGTGAGCGGCAATGGCAGGTCAGCGACCGGGCGATCCACGTGGGAGAACGCCTGGTCGCCCACGTCGCAACGACCGGAGACGAGCTGACGCTCCTGCTGGCCACGAACGCCTGCCCCGCCGAGATCCGCAGGCCGACCTTCGCCGAGGGCCTCTACGCCGTCGACCGCGCTTTCCGCGTGGACCTCGTCGAAGACCTCGCCCAGCGCATCAAACCAGCCGACCCGCAGGCTCCTGCGGTGTGCATTCTGGACACGGGTATAGCCCAGGAGCACGCCCTGCTCAAGCCTTCGCTGCACGAGCGCACCTACTGCGTGCTGCCCGCCAGCACACCGGCCGACCGGCACGGACACGGCACACAGATGGCCGGCCTCGCCCTGTTCGGCGACTTCGCCTCCGCTCTGGAGTCACAGGGACCTGTGGGGCTCAGCCACGGTCTGGAGTCCGTGAAGATCCTCGATGACGGCCACAGACCGGCGACGTCTCCGAGGACCTGCGCCGAAACGACCGCGAACGCGGTAGCAATCGCTGAAATCGGAAACGGCGGCCCCGCACCGTCCGCCCGGATCTTCTCGATGGCCATCACCCGGCGGTCGGGCGACGGCGAGAACGGCGTCGACGGCACAGCGACCCTGTGGTCGGCCACGCTGGACGCCCTGGCGGCAGGCACGGACGTGACCGTGCGGGACGACCGCATCGACCTGATCGGCGCACCGGATCCAAAGGCGTCACGGCTGATCATCGTCAGCGCCGGCAACATCCGCGGCGCCCTCCCCCAGCAGATGCGCACCGACAAGGGCCAGCTGGACCTCCTCCTGCTCTCCGACCTGTCCCGCATCGAAGAACCCGCCCAAGCGCACAACGTGCTCACCGTCGGCGCCTGCACACACCTGGACACCGTCCCCGACACTCCCCTCTTCGACGGGTACCGGCCGCTGGCCGCGGCGGGCAGCCTGTCCCCGTTCAGCCGGACCTCGGTGGCACTGACCAATGCGGCCATCACCAAGCCCGACATCGTTCTGGAGGGCGGCAACATGCTCGTCGCGCCGGACGACAGCGTCCTGGACGAGCACGAGCTGCTGAGCATAGCGACCACCCACCACGACCCCGCTCGTCAGCTGACCTGGACGAACGCCACGAGTGCTGCCACCGCCCAGGCGGCAGCACTCGCCGCCACGGCGATGAGTAACTACCCGGGACTGCGGCCGGAAACGGTCCGCGCCCTGCTCGTCCACGAGGCCCAGTGGAGCCCCGCCATGACACCGGAGCTGTTCAAAAAGACCGGGACCCCCAAACTCGCCAAGGGCGAGGTCATGCGGCAGGTGATCCGCCGCTACGGCTGGGGCATGCCCACCGCCGAGCGCATCCGCAGCAGCGCCAGCAACGCCGTCACAATGATCATCCAGAACACCCTGGTGCCGTTGAAACGGGCCAAGGGCGGACAGGTCCGGCTGGCCGAACTCAAGCCGCACGAGCTGCCGTGGCCGCTGGAGCAGCTCCGCGACCTGGCCGAAACAACCGTCGACCTGCGCGTAACACTCGCCTACATGATCGAACCCAACCCCGGCCGACGCGGCATGCTCGGCCGCTACAGCTACGCCTCGCACGGCCTCCGCTTCGCCATCAAAGGCCCCACCGAGTCCGCCGACGCCTTCCAGAGACGACTGGCCGACAGGCCGAACTCGAAAGCGACGCCACCGGCAATCCCAGGGCGTTCGAGTCCCACAGCCGCTGGCTGGTCGGCCCCCGGTTCCGCAACCTCGGCTCCCCTGCACGCAGACACCTGGCGCGGCTCCGCGACCGAACTCGCCGACTGCGGCATGCTCGCGGTCTACCCGGTAGGCGGCTGATGGAAGGCGAACAAGTGCGCCGACCGGATCGGCCTGCCCGTCAGCTACGCCCTGCTGGTCTCCCTGCGAACCCCGGACGTCTCCACCGACCTGTACACCCCCATCGCCACCCAGCTCGGCGTGCCGGTCGAGGTAGCGCCCGCCGCCCAGACCGAGATCATCGACGGCATCCCCGTCCAGATGGAGTTCGGCTGGTGAGCCGCCAGCAGCTGGTGCGAGGAAGCTAATCCTCGTCCTGTTCATCAGGCTCGGGCGGCTGGTCGTAGGCGCTCAGGAGCCCTTCGATGCGCTGGTTGTTGATGGACTGCCGGTCGTACAGGCACTTCGCGTACCGGCTCAGCAGGACTTCGACGCTGTTGCCGGCTCGTTGGGCGACCTCGGCCGGGTCCGCGCCCGCACACAGCCAGGTGGACAGTGCCGAGTGCCGCAGGTCGTACGGGCGCTTCGCGAGCGGGGTACCGGTGAGAGCGGGCGGCAGGGCGAGGTCGCGGGTCTCGTGCCAGACGCGGTGGTAGGTGGTGTAGGCGAGGACTCCGCCGCGTTCGCTGAAGAACAGCCGGCCGTCGTCGGCCGTGCCGAAGGTGGCGACGTGCTCGCGCCACAGGGCCACCAGATGCGGGGGCAGCGGCACCACCCGTGTTTCTCCCGGCGGGCGGTTCTTCAGGCCGCGCTCGTCGTGGTTGCGGCCGGTGTCGGTCCACCGTTTGCCCGCCTGGGGAAGCGTGCGGTGCACGATCAGCCGCCCCCAGCCGGTTCGGGGCAGGCGGCAGTCCGGCAGCGCCGCCGCGACTGCCTCCTCCGGGCGCAGACCCGCGTAGTACATGCCGGCGAAGAACCCGACCAGCCGACGGCCACGAGCCCGCCGGTAGCCACCCACGTAGGAGACGGCGCTCAGCAACTCCCGTGCCTGGTACGGGTTGGCCACCACCCGCGGATCCACCGAGACCGACGGCTTAGGCACCCGCCACCGGATCTTCTCCAGCGGATGACTGCCCAACTCGCCACGCTCCACGGCGTAGTGAAGCGCATGTACCAGCACCTTGCGCTTGCGGCGCATCGTCTCCACCGCCGCCTCGCCCCCATCGAGCTTGCGGCGCAGCGACTCCAGCACATCCCGCGCCAGGACCGGATCGTGCAGGTCGACCAGCGGCCGGGACGCCTTCGCCACCCACTGCAAAACCAGCCGGTCCTCCACCGGCAGTTCTCGCTGCTCCGGCCCGGGCACGACGAATGCCCAGTGCCGCAGGGCACGGCGCAGGAGCTCCCCGTTCGGGCGACCCGGCATGTCTCAGCACATCGCCATGGTGATCGCCGTGAGCGCTTCGCTGACCTCGTCCCGGGTCTTCGCCGCCCTGCCGGGCCAGTGCGCCCGCGCGTACTCGGTCGCGAAGTCATACCAGCTCAGCTTGGAAGGGCCCCGGGGGCCATACATGAGGCTTGAGCCCTGAGCCAGGCCCGTGCGGATGACCCGCACCAGCTCCGCGCCGAACTCGCCTGCCAGATCCGCGACCGCGCTGCCGTGGTCCTGCAGTTCGTCACCATGTGGTTGCCTCGGGGATTGGTCCGCGGGTCGTTCCGGGTTCGGTGCGGCACCGTCGTAATGTTCGTTTGAGTCCATGCCCGCCTCCTTTTGATCGGCGGGGGCATGACTGCCCGGCTGACCCATTCGAACATCCCCCGGCAAGAGTGCATTCGGGAACCGCCGGTTGACGAGTGCGGATTATCGGACATTATGGCGTCCGTCGCCGCTGGTGAGAACCGGACCTCGGCGCGACTGGTTCGGCGCGAGAACTGCGCGACAATTCTTAACTCCCTCAGCCGCTCGACGAGCGCTCACATCCGGTCGACGACAGAGCTGACCGCGCAAACGGACACCGGGGCGGCGGCTATCGGACAAGAAAGGTCGGGACAGAGCCGAGAAGCAGTTTCCCGCAGGAAACCCGAACTGCGCCCCGCCGCACGGCCGAGTGCAGCCGACGGGAATGGATCAAGGGTTGATCGATCCGGGAAATGGAGCGGCCCGATCTCGTCCCACGGCGACGGCACCGCCATGGCCCTGAGCATCGTGCCCATTCACAGAAGGCGCCCGCGCTGGCACACCCTGGCACCACCCGGCCAGCACAGAGATTCAGAGATCGTTCCCCGTCACATTGGCCGCTTTTAGCAGCGCAACATAGCGCGGGATCGCCGGTTAGCCAAACCGGCGATCGCCCGCATCATTGGAGAACCACCGCCACGCCCTGTCCGCCCCGACGAAAGGCCGCATCCCAAAACCACTCATAACTCCACAAGACAGCCGTCTGCCTTCACGACGAGGTACGGCGGCGTCCTGCCTGCCGACGCTCCAGGTCACCATCGACTCACGCGCGGTCTGCACGTCTGCCTCGATACGCGCTGACCCGCCCGAGCCGGTTTTCGCCTTCCGGTTGCCCAATTGCCAGCCGGACACTCCGGCGCACGACTCGAGCGTTCATCCAGGGGGCCGCAGGCCCTGCCCTCCGACCGGTCGCCGCTCCCACCGTCAAGGGGAGAGCCGCGGCGCGGATCTCCCGACTCAGGATGGACGGCGGCCCTCCCGTTGCCTTCGGCCCGCGTCGGTCACAAGCCGGGGACTGTGCACCGACACCCGGACGCCTCCCCGGCCATCTGCGGGAGGCCATGACGTATGCCCGCCAGCCACCGTGCTCCAGAGCGGGGTGTCGTGCGGAAGAGCCTCCCGGGCCAGGCGCACACCGGCGCACTCTGTTGCCCGCGCGCTCCCGACCATCTCCCCGTGCGATTGGAACGGACAGAGTACACCCTCTACCCTGGCAAGGGATTCGTGATTCTATCACGCGACGCAAGCCGACGAGCACAGCGAGACAATTGGAGCAAGACAACCAAACGGGATATTTCTTTTTCGTGGGCTATTTGCGGGACGGCGGGCCTGACAGTTCGTCAGACAGGCCGCTGATCGGGAAAACGTATGAAAATCCGACGGCCTCCGGAGCCGTGTGCGCAGGTTCGAATCCTGCCGGGGGCACCCAGTATGAGGTGCCCAAAGACCCCGTCACCAGCGGAAACGCTGAGAGCGGGGTCTTCGCGTATGTGCAGGCGTGTGCGGCCCGGAGCGGCCGCATGTCGGGGTCTGTGGACGAAACGTGGACGAGTCTTGAAGCATCGCCACAGGTGAGGTCCCCGGAAAAGGCGACGCCCGCACCGACGCCAGGCGTCACTGCCCGGCACGGAACCGTCACGCCGCAAGGGCTGCCGACAGCCGACCAGGAAGACTGCCGGCACCTCATCGCGGGCCACCTCAGGCCTGAGCCCACGCCTGACGATGACGAGCAACGCTGTACACCTGCTCCACCTGTTCGGCCGTGAGAACGCCTGAGAGCGGAGCGAGTGCCGATACCTGGCGCTCTTGGTACACCCGGACACTGAGCTGCGTAGCAACCACCTTCAGCTCGGTGACACCAACGAAGACGAGCACCGGCTCCACCGGTGCCGGGAAGTCGCAATAGCGCTCAAGCACTCGGGCGACCCGCTTGGCTTCTGCCCGGCTCTTGCGTGCATAGGGCGCCGGTTTCCCGTGATCGACTTTCACGGAATCGTCCCCGACCCATACGGACCGCTTGTGGTGGTGCTTCGTATTGATGCTGGACACTCCCCCCGGCCCGATCAATAAGTGATCTACATCCACTTTGTCGGCCAAGGGGACGGAGTGCAGAACGCGCCAGCCGTGCCGCCCCGGGCGGTTCAGCTCGACTCCTACTCGCCGCTCCCCCGCCAATCCCTTTCTCCAGGAGCCCCATTCCGAGGGCCGCCGCAGAAGCCGTGAAACGACTCGCTCCACCAGCCCGGGGCCGGATTCAGCGAGCAGATCACGCAAAGACTGCCCGGGAGGGTTGCCAGCCAGGTCGTCGGCTGGCGTCAGAGGCGACAGCATCGGTCGCGCCCGAGCCTCCGGCGCCCTGCCTGGAGGGACAGGCCCGGCAAGGCTCTGTAAGTACTTCGTGAGCATGGCGATCACGTCGTGGCGGCACTCGGCCCGCAAGACCGTGATGTCCCCCGTCGTGACGTCCGCCCAACCGACCGCGGTGCCATTAGGCAAGTTGACGTACAAACGGTCATGCCCGTACCGCTTCCAGCGCGTGACGTGCAACTCCAGAGAACCCCCTGTGCTCCTGCATTGACGCTGCCAACATGCCAGCAGCACATGAGATGAGGCCACAAGACCACAGGATGAGCGACGCGGTTGAGCCCAGTCTCGCAGGACGAGAAATCACCGCACGGCGAGGCATGTAATAAGGGTGGTCGAGACACCATGCCAGGACCGGCCCAAGTAGTGCGGAGTGGACTTGTACGAGGCCGCTCGCCTCATAGATTTGGCGAGTGGACCATCAACGTCACCGGGACCGCAGGGAATTCCAGCCAGCATGCCCATGCTGCTGCCTGGACCTGATCCAACAGGATCCTTTAGAGTTCACCAAGCTTGTTGACTCGGGCTGCGAAGGGCTTGCAGAACTTGCCGATGCCCACAGTTCGTTGGTGGAGGCGCAGTTGCTACGTGCAGCTGCCAAGAAGCCAATGGTCGATCCGAACCAATTGCGAACCCATCGCTTCGTGGCCTGGATGGGTTCGCTTCGTTCGCCCCCTCGCGTCGCCCGCTCCCTGCTTGTGGCCAGTGCCGTAGCGGTGGGCCTCGCCCGGGCCAAGCAACGCAAGCAGCCTCACGCATGGCTAGGCTGGGTGAACCATGTCTTACAAATGATCGGTACTCACGTCAATGAAGCCATCGCGGACCTGCGGTGCGACATTGCGCTGCTGGCTGCTGCCTTACGGGACCACATCGCGGCAGCAGGCATACGCGCAAGGATAGAGAAACAGGCAAAGAGACGCGTAACCGTGTGGGCTCGATCCCTGGAGTGGCTCCTCGTTGTCGGCCCGCAGGTGGTTGACTTTGACATCGCCATCACTATGGCTCTTGCGGAGAGACACTCCTCTTCCGTGGAGACCTCATGCGGAGCACTAAAAGCGACGTCATTGAAGTACAACAGCGGGCCGAAGGTATCCGGGACCTATCACGTAGCAGCGACCCCCTAGAGGTCAAGCTTTTGGACACAGCAGTTGGCGCACTCGACGCTCGACGTCACACTTTCCCCGCCCTCTAGATGCCCTGTCTTCCACCTGGCTCGCTAGTTATGATCTGGAAGACCAGATCCGAGGTGCTGTCTCGAAGACTCTCCCCGATTTCATGGCCTTCGTGGATACCTCCGGAGGACTAGAAGAGGAGCAGTTGACCGCCACTTTGCTGCAGCAGCTGATGCAGCGCTTCGGTCAAGCTCAGACACAGGTCTTCGGTGAGGTGGCGGAACGTCGTGTGGGTGCCTCCGCGGGCTCTGGCCTCACTCTGGAATTGGTCGAGTCAGCACGTCGTCGCGATCCAGCAAGGCCTTGAACCTCAGCGGCTCCCAGCGCGACGAGCTACGCCAGCTTCTCATTCATAGTCGACCGGGCCAGTACAACGCCGCACTGTGGAACATCGGAGCATGAGCGCGTTCGCCAGGGACCCATGCCTGGACAACATCCGGGACGCAGCCAGCCACGGCACAGAAGTCGACGTAGCCGTACATCTGCACAACGGCACAGTCAGGCTCTCAATCCTCTGGACACAAGAGATCCTGCTGAACGCCGACGACGCCGACTAGGTAGCCCAGGCACTTCAGCGCGCAGCAGAACAAGCGCACAGGATCACAGCAACCAGAGGGCCGGACAGGTCAACCAGCACCTGAATCCCATTGAGTTACAACCTTCTCTACGGGTTCAAGGCGGCTCGCTCCGCTCCCCGCGCGGCCCGACCCCCGGCCGGGCCTGCACTCCTGTCTTCGCCCCGCTCCAGCCCGGCCGGCGCCCGTGCCGCGCGCACAGCAATCACGATGCCAGAGAAAGAGGTGCATCGTGGCTGGGGCCGGTCGGCTCCACGGCTTTAGCCACTCCCCGGTCCGGTCCCGCGTCGAGCAAGACCAGGGGGCGACTGGTGCACACTGCGGTCAGGCCCAAAGCCTGCCCGAGTTGCCAACCAGCGTACGGCCCTCTGATCATGCTCGACTCCAGACCGGGCAGGCCACCGACCAACCCCGCTCCGCCAACCTCAAGTCTGCTGCCTCTTGAACTCCGCTTCCTCAGCAACGGCGTCCAAGCTGTTGTAGGAGCCGTTGTCCCCAAGCGCCGTGTACTGCCGACTAAAATCACTCTTGAGCTGATCCACGATTCGGGCGATCTCAACAGCCCGACGGGCTTCATCTAGCTCTTCCGCCTCTGCAACCGAATCCATTATTTCATTGAAGGTTTCGGATTGCATTCTGCGAGCCAACCTGACACCCAACAAACTCGGGAAAACAGTCTTAAAGGTCTCTCGGGCTGCTGCGCCGCTTGGAGAAAGGGTGAGAAAGTTCAACAGGAAATCGGGTCGCATTACATATCTGGCTCGATTCTCTGCGACGATCTCTCGCGTGTGCTTAAGAATCGCAGATTCGGAAGTCAACCACCATGTGGCGTATCCAAACTCCGAGAAGTTAGAGATCTCTCGACGATTCTTCCTGTGCCCGTACACTGCTAGAGCAAGGAGGGCATCATTTCTCGCGAGTCTCAAATCTCCACGCTTCACGTGCGCTAGCTTATCGGCCAACGCATCGACCTGCCCTAGATCAACAACCGATTCTAGGTCATCGGACGATTCAAATTCCAGCGAAAACTTCAACTGGAGATATCGGCGCATATCATCGAAAGCCGACGCCCTATGCAAATTTTCATACCTGCAGAACTGGTTTACGAAGGCGGGCCAACTCTTAGGCTTTCGCGCACCCAGGCCCGGATTGATTCTTGCATAGAGATAAGTTCGCAAGACTATATGTGGAGCATTTCGGGCGATATCAAAGTTCATGTACTCATCGACCTCAGCGAGATGATTGCGATACTCGAAATCGCAAGCCCGAAGATGGTGAACCACCTCTTCCAGTACAGGTTCTGCGAGGATGAGCTTCGCACCCAACTGAGCCGCCATCAGCAGAGTGTTCCGACTCATGCGGTCTGCCTCATTCAGGTAATGCTCACTTAGCGCTCGCACTATCTGATCAGACCCCACATAGAGACGGAACTCGCCGGTCATCTCCTGAAAGAAGTCGATGAGGCGCGGCTCGGTATTAAGGGTGAAGAGCAACGCGTAGGTTCGAGATAGTCTTTGCAGATAAAGCCTTTCCGGCTCCCTGGAGTCGTACAGCACTCCTCGCAAGACAAGGAAAGCCCCATCCCCCACCAACGATCCGGCCTTTCCAGTCAGGCCGTATTCTCGTAGGGCAGCAGCAAGACAGTCAGTGATCGTGGAGTATTCACCCGCATCAGCTTCTCGAAGGAAGGAGGAGAACTCGAGGCCATTCCGTTCGAATGCCAACTGGAGGGTGCGCAAAACCACCTCTCCCACCTGACGCCGCCGAACATCACCCATTCCGGAGAGCTGCGCCTCCCGAAGGCGGTCCTCGAAGCTGGCGAGGACTTCAAGACGGAGAGTCTCGTCGGCCGTGTTTTCCTCTTCGATGCGGAGGCGAGTCTCATAAGGCAAGCAGAAGGCATCTTCTTTGCGATGCCAGTTGACTGCCCTGCCGCCTGTGTAGCTCTTGTTAGACATTGCCTCAAGTCGTTGCCGAAGGCGTGGAGCTACCAACGCTTGAACGCTGGGCAATTGGCTATTGATCTTGTCAAGGACTGTCGAAGCGTCGTAGAGAATTCCTGCATCCGGGTCGGTGCCTTCCAAGGCCCACAAGGATAGCGCATCAACGACAGAGTTAACCAGCTTCTCGTTACCTGACCGACGCTCCAGTTCTTGCGACAAGAAAACGAAAACGGCGGGATCTTTGACGTGTTTCGAGGCACTGATCAACCGGGAAGACCCCACACTCCGCAGGAAATCCGTATAGTGCCGCAGATGTTCCTCAAATGCAACCCGTCCCGCCTGATCATCATTAACGTGAGCGACGATATAGTCACCATCGCGAATAATGATGGTCACGTCAAGCTCATCAGACAGCCCTCTTTCCACCCGGTCTGAATATTTAACAGTGCGAGAGGTCAAATAGAAGAGAGTCCGCGGCTTCCTTCCGAATTCTCGAAGGCGCTCAACGGTTCGACGAATTTTCCCCTCGGTGTCGACCGCCACACTGGCTTGGTAGTACGTCTCCGAGCGCCCTGAATCCGCGTAAATATTCCCATCGCGTGCGTCGGCGCCGCCATCCTTGACTCCGCCCATGGGAACGAAACTTGCTCCCATCAGAGCAGAGTAGAACGCCACTGCGAAGCGCTCGAAAGGAAACCCTTCAGCTTTGTCCAAGGCGATTCGAACGACATCACCATGGATGCGCTCAGCCATGACCAAATCCTTTCCTTTATGGGCGCACGCTACAGCAGATGACGCCGAAAGCGAGCAGGTTTGGTGGGGAAGTGAGCCAGAAACGCGGGGGTGAGTGTCTAACTGCGTGACAACGCGGCGAGAGCCCTTCTTTCCTAGCCAGGACCGGGATCAGCTAGTAGTACTCCCGAATGTACGCCAGTGCCTTCCCGAATACATCTTGGTCACGGATCTTAAACTTGATATAGAGCGCCTTCCGTAGCGCCTGCTGGACGAGGCGATCGCCTTCGTTGGTGCCCTGCCATCCGTCAAAGCGCACGGTACGGACGACGGAGTCGACCTCGTCGACGACCTTCTCGGCGATGATCGGCGTCTCCTGGTTCTTGAGCGACTCGAAGAGATCGGTCAGAGCGGCCTTGCCACGCTCCTCGCGTGGCACCTTGGCGGCAGCCTTCTCCGCTGCGACTGTGTCTCGTGCCAGCGTGAAGAGCTCCTTGAGGAACTGCAGCGATGCCTGCTGAGAGTGGGCGTACTTCTCCCGCATAGCATTCAACCGCTGGCCGAGCTCGATGAAGGCCGGGTTGCCGACGTGCTTAGCGATGCGGGCGGTGATCCACTTCTCCACCTCGACGGGGTCGATGTCTTTGCGCTTGCCGGTCATCAGGTCCTCGATGACCTGAGCGTCGAGGACGATGGTCTCCAGGTCGGTGCGGGGGACCTCGACGGTGACGTGCTGGTTTATAAGCTCGAGGGTCTTGGCGCCCAGTGTGTGCCAGACCAGCCGGCCGGTGACATCGGTGGGCTGAACGGACTGGTAGACATCGGTCAGCCAGCGGTAGTCCGACTCATGCTTGGACAGGATCAGGTCCGGGGAGAGGGTTTCCCACAGCTGAGCGACGACGCTGTAGGCCGCCCCGAAGGCGTCGCGGGACTCGTCGGAGTCGATCGCGGTCTGCGCCTGGATCAGCCCCTCGTAGCCGCCGACGGTGCGGTCGACGCCCGGGAAGAACGCCAGAGCAGCATCGATCGCGGGGCCGAGCTGCTTGCGCAGGACAGCGATGTTGGAGATGACCTGCTGGACGGACTTGTCGTCGAACTCGAAGGCCTTAGCGACGTCGTCGAAGATGCCGAGGTAGTCCACGATCAGGCCGTGGGTCTTCGCGGGCGGGTAGACCCGGTTGGTGCGGCAGATGGCCTGGAGCAGGGTGTGCTCGCGCAGGGGCTTGTCGATGTACTGGGCGTAGAGGATCGGGGCGTCGAAGCCGGTAAGCAGCTTCGCAGTCACAATGATGATCTTCAACGGGTCGGCCGGGTCGTTGAAGCGGGCGGTGATCCGCTCCAGCTCCTCCCGGCCGGGCGTCCACTGCTTCCACGCCGGCTTGTCACCGCGGCTTGCGGACATCACGATCGTGGACACGTCCGGGCCGAGCAGGCGGTCGAGCTCCTTCTTGTACGCCACGCAGGTGGTCTTGTCGTAGACCACGACCTGCGCCTTGAAGCCCTGCGGGTCGACCTTGGTGGTGAAGTGTTCGGCGATGTCGGCGGCGATCTTGTGGACTCGGCTGGGGGCCTTGATCAGCGCCTCCAGGGAGGCGGCTTTCTTCGACAGGGTGGTGCGGTCTTCCTCGGTGAGCCCGTGGCGGTTGGCCAGCTCGGCGAAGGCCGTGTTGATCGACTCCCCGTCCAAATGGATCTCCGAGAGGCGTGGCTCGAAGTGCAGCGGCAGGGTGGCGCCGTCGTGGATGGAGTCGGAGAAGGAGTAGCGCGAGAGATACCCGTGCTCGTCGGCCTCGGAGCCGAACCACATGAACGTGTTGCGGTCACGCTTGTTGATTGGCGTCCCGGTCAGCCCGAACAGGAACGCGTTGGGCAGCGCCTCGCGCATCTTGCGGCCGTATTCGCCCTCCTGGGAGCGGTGGGCCTCGTCGACCATCACGATGATGTTGCCGCGCGCGTCCAGCACACCAGGTGCTTCGCCGAACTTGTGGATCGTGGTGATGATGATCTTCCGCGCCTCCGCGGCCAGGAGCTCCTGTAGCTCCCTGCGGGACTCGGTGGAGACCAGGTTCGGTACGTCAGAGGCGTTGAACGTCGCGGTGATCTGAGTGTCCAGGTCGATCCGGTCGACCACAATGATCACCGTCGGCGAGGTCAGCCCCGCTGTCGCTCGCAGCTTCTGCGCGGTGAACACCATCAGCAGCGACTTCCCCGACCCCTGGAAGTGCCAGATCAGTCCCTGCTTGATCCGCCCGTGCAGCACCCGCTCCACGACCAAGTTGGTCGCCTGGAACTGCTGGAACCGCGCGATCACCTTGATCTTGCGGTGCTTCTTGTCGGTCGCGAACAGCGTGAAGAACCGCAGGAAGTCCAAGATCGTATCCGGATTCAGAACGCCCTCGACCGCCTCCTTGACCACCGTAAGGCCTATCTTCGCCGGGGTGTGGTCGTCACCGGACTCGTCCGCGCGCCAGGGTCCCCACAGCTCGACCGGCATCCCAACCGACCCGTAGCGGAAGTCCTTGCCTTCGGTGGCGAAGTTGAGCACGTTCGGCACGAAGAACGCCGGCACGTTGACCTCGTAGTCCTCCTTGACCTGCGCCGCCGCATCGATCCAGGAGTACGCCGGCCGCACCGGCGACTTCGCCTCCCCCACGACCAAGGGGAAGCCGTTGCACCAGACCACCAAATCGAAGCGCCGCTCCAACCGCCCGACCCCGTAGGTCACCTCAGTGGAGACGATCCAGTTGTTCGCACCGTGCTCGCCGGGATGGTCGAAGTCGATCAGCTTGACGGTCACATGCTCACCGTCGGGCCCGAACGGCATCGACTTCTGCCCTGTGAGCCAGGCCGCGAACTTCTCGTTCGCCACCACCGGATTTGGCGTGTTGCGCGCGGAGATCAGGATTGCGCGCAGCTGATAGATCACCTCATCGGCCAGACGCGGATCCGCCTCGATGGTCGGGTTGAGGCGGATTAACGCCTCCCGCACCTGCTGCTCCAGCATGACCTCGTCGGTGCGCCGCGGCAGATGAGTCCCCGGCACGAACCGCACATCGACCGACTCCACCAGATCCCGGACGAAGTCGCGCACCGTGTTCGCCTCATTGAACTTCACTCGGCACCTCCGAAGATCTCAGCGGTGAGCCCACTTCGAAGGGTGGCCAGTCGAGAGGCCTCATCAGTGGCACCCACGGTTGCCGTGCGTCTTGCCCGGACCACCGCGTGCAGGGTCGTGCGATCCGCAGGCCAAGGGACCTCAACCTTCATGAGGTCGCTCTTGTTGAGCTTACGCACGATTGTCGTGGTCTCCCGAGCTTGCAGCGCTGCACGGCCAAGAGGATGAGCCAGGACGGCTTGCAGAAGTTCTGCATCGTCGGCCGGTAGACCGATGACGGAGGTGATCTGCTGGTTCGAGATACCCGGCTCGACAACGACCGCGGACTTGCCGAGATCGCCACCGATACACGCGACAGCAACTGCGTTCCTTGGCAGCATCCGGCCCGCTTTCGCGCCAGCGAGACTCACTCGCTGCCTAGCAGACGCGATGAACTCACCATCGATCTCGGATGGAGTGTAGAAAGGAACGTCCTCACTATTCCAGTAGTCAGCGTTCGCCTTCGAAGGTGTTGAACCCGTAACACACTCGCCGATGTCTCCGAGGGGAACCTTGCGTTCAGCTTCCCACGCATGACGAAGCACCACGGCCGCCGCATCCCAAGCACGGTCAGCTCGCTCCCTGATGCTCAACCCGTACCTCTCCAGCGCCCAGAAGAGATCGGCGAGGCGCTGCTGTTCGTCGAGGGGTGGAAGGTCGAACTCGTAATTGGACAGGTCCCGCCAGTTCGTCCGGGGCGATAGCGAGCCGGCAGATGTTCCGAGAGCGTGGTCGTAGAAGCCATCGCTCTGTACCAAGAAGGGCAGGAATTCGGGCAACAACTGCGTCGGGTCGGCTTCAAAAACGAGGATGTCGCCGGACGTGATGGCGTCGAATTCGGCGTAGGCGGCCTTGCGCTGATAGGCGCGGCGCTTGCCGAAGAGGGTCTGCCCTGGCTTCACTCGGCGGGTGAAAGTAGTGCCGTCCTCGATGCTGCCCCAGCGGTTGATCTTGAGCTCACCGGGGTTGAGGTGCTCCATCGCGATGACCCGGTCGATGCCTTCGACTGCCGGGTCCTTGACGGTGTTGTTCAGGTTGCGGACGACATCGCCGAAGGCGACCCGTTTCCAGGCGCTCTTGTCAAGGTTGAGACTCACTGGGCGATTTCCTGTCGGAGCAGGGCGAGCACGTCGCCGATGGCAGCGTTGGCGGTGGTGGCCGCTTCCCGCCAACTAACCAAAGCAACATCGACCGACTCGACAGTCGATCCGTTCGAGGTGGTCGAGCCCGACACGTACAAGGGAATCGCGAGGTTGTAGGCCTTGGCTTCGATCTGGTCGAGGGTGGCGACAGCGGCGAAGCCGTCAACGTCGGTGAAGTCGCGGTAGGCGCCGAGGATCTTGGTTTGGTGCTGGTCACCAAGGAAGGAATGGGCCTGCTCTCGGGCGACCTCGTTTACGGCGTTGATGAAGAGCACCTTGTGCTGGCGTTCGGCGGACTTGGTAGCGCGCAGGATGATGACGACGGCTTCCATCGGGGAGTTGTAGAAGAGCCCAGGGCCGAGGCCGATGACGGCTTCAAGCAGGTTGGACTTGACCAAGGCCTCACGCAGAGCTACTTCTTCGCGCCGGAATAGCACCCCGTGGGGGAAGAGAACCGCGGCGCGGCCAGTCTTGGGGTCGAGGCTCTTGGCGATGTGCTGGAAGAAGGCGTAGTCGGCGCGGCCCTGTGGCGGGACGCCCCACATATTGCGGCCGTAGGGGTCCTTGGCGAAGGCGGCGCGGTTCCAAGTCTTGATGGAGTAGGGCGGGTTGGCCAGGACAACGTCGAAGGTCCGCAGCCGGCCGTGGGCGTCGAGGAAGGCTGGCTTGGCGAGAGTGTTGCCGTGGGCTACGTGGCCGTCGGCGATGCCGTGAAGAAAGAGGTTCATCTTCGCGATCGCCGAGGTTCCGTAGTTGAGCTCCTGGCCGTACAGGCGCAGGTTGCGCCACTCCTTGCCCTGGCGCTTGAGCTCGGCGACGGTGGAGATGAGCATGCCGCCGGTGCCGCAGGTGGGGTCGTAGACCGACTCCCCCGGCTGAGGTTTCAGCATCATGGTCATCAGGTGCACGAGGGTGCGGTTGGTGTAGAACTCTTGGGCGGTGTGGCCGGAGTCGTCGGCGAACTTTTTGATCAGGTACTCATAGCCCTGCCCGAGCTCATCCTCGGGCAGGTTTGCCACCGACAGCGTCTTGGTCGAGAAGTGCTCGATTAGGTCCGAGAGGGTCGAGTCGGGGAGCAGGTCCTTGTTGGTCCACTCGCCGTCGCCGAAGACGCCGGTGAGGGTGTCGGGGTTGGCGGACTCGATGGCCCGCATCGCGGCCTTGAGTGCGGTACCGATGTTGCTGGTGATCTTGCGCAGGTCTGCCCAGTGGGCGCCGTCGGGGATGGCGAAGCGGTGGTTCTCCGGGAGGTCGGCCAGCTCCTCGTCGTCGTACACCTCCAGGGCTGCGGCGTGCTCCTCGTCGTAGACGTCGGAGAGGCGCTTGAGGAAGACCAGCGGAAAGATGTACTGCTTGTAGTCACCAGCGTCGATCAGCCCTCTCAGCAGCACCGCGGCACCCCACAGGTAGGACTCCAGTTCCCGCTGGGTGATCCGCTTCGGGCTCGTCGTGGTCATGCGCCCAGCCCCCACTTCGCCAGCTCGGCCTCCAGCGCTGCGCGGGCCTCACGGGCCTTCACGTGCGCGGTCTCCAGGTCGGCCAAGGCTTGCTCCAGGGTGATCTGCTCGCCAGCCTCGGCCGGCTCGACGTACAGCGGGATGTTCAGGCTCCAACCGTTGGCCTTGATGTCGTCCAGGGGCACGACCGCGGCCAGGCCGGGCTGGTCGGCGTACTGCTGATACGCCTTCAGGAGGGTCTCGGCGTGGTCGGACTCGAGGGTGTTCTGATTGCGGCCGCGCTTGTAGAGCATCTCTCCGTTGACGAAGAGCACCTTGTTCTGCTGCTTGGCGGGGCGCTGGCGACGCAGAATCAGCACGCAGGCGGCCAGGCCGGTGCCGTAGAACAGGTTAGGCGCCAGGCCGATGACGGCCTCCACGAAGCCGGCTTTGAGCACGTGCTCGCGGACGCGGCCCTCGGCGCCCTGACGAAACAGGGCGCCCTGCGGGAGGACGACCGCGACCCTTCCTCCGGTGGGTGCAGCAGAGGTGAGCATGTGCTGGACCCAGGCCCAGTCGGCGTACCCCTTCGGCGGAACTCCGCCCAGCTCATTACGACCCCACGGATCGGAGGCCCACTTCTCGTAGCCCCAGTTCTTCAAAGAGAACGGCGGGTTGGCGACCACGCAGTCGAACCTGGCCAGCCGACCGTGGTCGAAATAGGCAGGGTCACGCAGCGTGTCGCCGCGTTCGACGTGGAAGTCCTCCATGCCGTGCAGCAGCAGGTTCATCCGGGCGATCGCGGAAGTGGTAAGCACCTTCTCCTGGCCGTACAGCTTACCGAGCACGGTCTTCGGATCACCGCCACGGTCCTTGATGTGCTGGATGACCTCGATCAGCATCCCGCCGGTGCCGCAGGCCGGGTCGTAGACCGTCTCGCCCTCCTGGGGGTCGAGGATGTTGACCAGCAGCGCGACCACCTCGCGCGGGGTGTAGTACTCGCCAGCCTTCTTGTTGGACTGATCGGCGAACCGCTTGATGAGGTACTCGTATGCCTGACCTAGTACATCGGGGGCTGCCTGGGAGATCGAAAGGGTCTTGGTCGAAAAGTGCTCGATCAGGTCGATCAGCTTGCGGTCCGGGAGCTTGTCCTTGTTGGTCCAGGTCGCGCCGCCGAAGATGCCGTACAGCGTGCCCTGGTTAGCCTGTTCGATCCCGCGGAAGGCGGTCTTAAGCGCCTCACCGACGTTCTCGGTGCGTTCGCGCACGTCCGCCCAGTGGCATCCCTCGGGAATGGTGAACCGGTGGTTCTCCTCGAACGCCGCATACGTGTGGTCACCGCCGGACTCGTCCAGCGCGCGGGCGTACTCCTCGTCGTACACATCGCTGATCCGCTTGAAGAACATCAACGGGAAGATGTACGCCTTGAAGTCCGCCTGATCGATGCTGCCGCGCAGCAGATCAGCCGCCTTCGCCAGATACGACTCCAGCTCCCCCAACGTCAACGGCATCGGAAGCTCCTGCTCCCCAACACCGACCGCACTCGACCGCACTCGATCACTGCTCGTTTCCACACTCGGCCTGCTCGGCTCGCGGGACGGCGAGCCCTGTTGGAGCCTAGCGGGATCCGCCAGGGCTGTACCAAATACATGTCGAAATTTCGATCTCCCAGTCCAGGCCATGACATAGGTCGACTGATGCACGTTGGGACGAAAGCGCCTAAAACTGTGCAAGCCGCCACAAGAACGGCTGGTCCCGCCGGTTCCTCTTCCTCGAGCCGGATGGTTGACCGGGCGCAGGGAGAGGCTCGACAATCCCGCTGCGTGGAACTGGACGCGATCCGTATCAGCTCCTGGTTGAGTGAGGAAGGGCCCGCCGACGATGAGGTCGCCGATCACAACGGCTTTACCCCTTCGGAACGACGCGAGCGGGAGGAGCTCGTTCAGCGTGTCCGCGACGAGAAGTTCATGAAGTATGCCGAGGGCTCGGTAAGTAAAAGGAATCACCCGCGCCGATGGGCGCCGAGTAGCCGTGGACCATCCGTGGACGCGGCCAAGCTTTCTAACATGGCACAGGCCCTTGACCAGCAACGTTGTCGGAGTCCCAAGGGGTCTCCGGAGCCGTGTGCGCAGGTTCGAATCCTGCCGGGGGCACTTCGCCTCAACCAGCACGATGATGCGGTTGACCGCGGCTAACACAATGAGATGGATCGCTGCTGACGACCGTGCCTGCGGCAGGAGTTGAGCGTTCGGTCCCGTGCGGAGATATCGCCGCGGGTCGTGCCGGATGAGCTGTGGGGACCGTCTCAAGCCGCTGCTGCCTCAGCGCGAACGGCGCTTCCGGCACCCGGGCCGCAAGTCGTTACCTGACCGGGATGTGTTTCGCGGGATTCTGTACATGCTGCACACCGGGATCCAGTGGCTGTACCTGCCCAAGGAACTCGGATTCGGCTCGGGCATGACCTGCTGGCGACGTCTGCGGGACTGGAACGAAGCGGGCGTCTGACAGGCTCTGCACGAAGCCTTGCTCGCCGACCTCAACGCGGCCTCCCGACTGGACTGGTCCCGTTGCGTGGTCGACTCGTCCCACGTCAGGGCGCTAAAAGGGGGCAGCACACGGGCCCGTCGCCGGTCGACCAGGGCCGAGATGGCTCGGAGTACCACCTAATCACCGACGGGCACGGCACCCCGCTCGCGGTCGTGCTCACCGGCGGTAACCACAACGACGTCACTCAGCTGCTGTCTCTGCTCGACGCGATCTCACCGGTTCGCGGCCGGGTCGGCCGGCCCCGCCGGAGACCCGATTCGCTGTTCGCCGACCGCGGCTACGACCGCGACATCTACCGCGCCCAGGTTCGCGATCGAGGCATCGTGCCGGCGATTGCTCGACGTGCTGCCCGCCACGGCACCGGTCTGGGCACCTACCGGTGGGTGGTCGAGAGGACATTTGCCTGATTGCACGGCTTCCGACGTCTACGGATGCGCTGGGAACGGCAGGCCGACATCCTCGAAGCGTTCCTCGAACTCGCCTGCTGCCCGATCACCCATCGACAACTTGACGCCTTGTGCCGACCATAGGCGACTGACGAGCTGCCTCCGCTCACTACAGCGGGTCCGACTCCAAAAAGGTACGCATTTCGATGGCAAGACTTCGCATGTCTTCCCCAGGAGCGTGGATGGTCGTCATCTCGAAACGCCACTCGTCATCGGAGAGCCGGTCATGCAGCCCCCACGTCAACCGGACGTGTGATCCTGCGTGCTCGGCCGCCAGCGTCAAGTCACCCTCAAGAGAGCGCCAGGTCCTGGTGCCGTTCCATCCTCGAAACTCCTCTGCCAGTTCGGCAAGGAAGACGTCGAGGCCGTCACCGTCCCAGGTCCTCACCATGACCTCGATCCGCGCCGACTCACCTTGAGCTGTCACGAGGAAGTCGCGCATCGGGTCATCACGCTCTTCCGGGAAGGAACGTGTCAGCTGGTGGAAGCGCAGTCTGATCGTTCGATACCGGTCACCTCCGACGCGGACAACCGGGTTGGGCTCGTCTTCCTCCATCACGTGTGCAGGCTACGGGCACAAGACTCCCTGTGACCAGGAGTTTTGCCCCTCCTACCCGACACCGGTCTCCGGAGGAAGCCGACCGCCGCTTCGACGCGGCCATTCTGTTGGGAGCTATCAACCTTGATCAGGCCCACTGCTTCTTCGGATGAGAGCACACCAAGTCGCGGGCGGTGGCGAGCCCGACCGTGGCACGCTCCCAGTCCGTGGGCCGGCGGCCGGACGGCAGCAGCACCTCGATGCGGCCGAGCCCGGCCTTGGGCCGGCCGTCTCGGGGGACTCGCGGCCTTTCCCCGGCCGGGCGGCGGTTTCGCGTGGTCGGGCTGTGGGCCTCAGGCGGCCGGGTGGCTCAGTGGGTCTGGCCGGGTGTCGGGTGGTGGGGTGGTTCGTAGTGGCCCAGGAGTTCTGCTGCCTTGTGTTGTGTGTGGGCCGCTGCCCTCTGGGCTTCCGCCACCGCGTCGCCGAGTTCGCGGAGCAGGTGTTCGTAGATCGGTGGGTGGTTGCCTTCGGCGGTGGTGCTTGTCACGTGCCGTTCTTCCTTTCGCTGTCGCACAGGCCCGGTGCCGGTCAGGCGCGGTGGAGGCGGGCCGCTGTTCCGTGGCCGATCAGGAGGTAGACGACCGCCGGGAGGCCGTAATTGAGGGTGACTCGCAAAGCCTCGGTGTCCATGGTGAAAATGTCCTGTGCCCATCCGGAGAGCCAGTCCGCCGTGCCGCGCACGAAATCGACGAACGCGTTCGCCTGATTCGCGTCCAGCAGGTGGAGCACGATCCACAGGGCCAGGAAGCCTGCCGCTATGTCCGCGATCGTGCAGATCATCAGGGCCGCTTCGCGCGCGGTGCGGTCTCGGCGCGGGGGGCGCCCGTCGTAGGTCCGGTAGCCGGGTGCGGGGTCGGTGCCGTTCACAGGGAATCCGATCTGGCGTATGGGGGACGGGGGTGTTCGGGTTCTTTCCCCTTCTTCTGCGTCCTCTTGTCGCCGATGCGTTACACCCCGGTCCGCACACCCCGGTCCGCGGCTGCCTACTTATCGATTCCTGTTGCGGTACTTGTGGATATGGTCTCGCCTGTCCTCTATTTGCGGATGCGATCCGCGCGATCCACCCCTCACGCCGAGCGCTTGCGCGGTGTTGCCTTCTTCGCCGTCGTCTTCGCCGTCGTCTTCGCAGCCGTCTTGGCAGTCGTTTTCTTCGTCGCCGTCTTCTTCGCTGCCGTCTTCTTCGTTGCCGTCTTCTTCTTCGTCCCGGCCTTGTCCGATCCGGGCGTCGACGTCGACGTCGACTTCTTCGTTCCCGTCTCCTTCGGCGTCGCGCGTGACGCTGCGCGCTTGCGTTGCGGGAGGTCGTGGACCTGCGCCTCCTCACCGCGTGACTGCTGGGCCGCCCGTACGCTGCTCTCCAGGGCCGCCATCAGGTCCAGGACCTTGCCGCCCGCCGCGGGTTCCGGGGATTCGGGGGGCGCCTCGCCCGCGACCTTCGCGGCGATGACCTCCTCGACCGCCTCGCGGTACTCGTCGTGCAGGTCCTCCAGGTCGACCTCGCCGAGGGTGTCCATCAGGGCGTCGGCCAGGTCGAGTTCCTTGTCGCGGACCGTGACGTCCGCGTCGGGGGCCACTCCCTCGGGGGCGCGGACCTCGTCCGGCCAGAGCAGGCCGTGCATCGCGATGGCGTCGCCGACCACGCGCAGCATGCCCAGGCGCTCCCTGCCGCGCAGGGCGAACTTGGCGATCGCCACCTTGTTGCTGCGTTTGAGTGCCTCGCGCAGCAGCGTGTACGGCTTGGCGGCCGGCGCTCCGCTCGCCGCGAGGTAGTACGCCGCGTCCATCTGGAGCGGGTCGATGCGGTCCGCCGGGACGAACGCCACGATCTCGATCGTCTTGGCCGTCGGGAGCGGCAGGCGGGACAGGTCCTCGTCGGTGATCGGGATGATCGTGCCGTCCGCGTCCTCGTAGCCCTTGCCGATCTCGGCGCTCGTGACCTCCCGGTCCTCCAGCTCGCAGAACTTGCGGTAGCGGATGCGGCCGCCGTCCTCCGTGTGGATCTGGCGGAACGAGATCGAGTGGCTCTCGGTGGCGTTGACCAGCTTGATGGGGATGCTGACCAGGCCGAACGAGATGGCTCCGTTCCAGATGGATCTCACGTGCAGCACCCTTTCGACGGGGTCGGTGCCGGGTTCCTCCCGATTTCGTGGGATTCTCATCGTATGACGCCGATCACAGAGGTGGAGGGGCGACGGGTCGCGCTCAGCAATCTGGAGAAGGTGCTGTATCCCGCGACCGGCTTCACCAAGGGCGAGGTCCTGCACTACTACGCGACCGTCGCCGAGGCCCTGCTGCCCCATCTGCGGGATCGGCCGGTCTCCTTCCTGCGGTATCCGGACGGGCCCGACGGGCAGGTCTTCTTCACCAAGAACGTGCCGCCCGGTACGCCCGACTGGGTCACCACCGCCGAGGTCCCCCGCTCCGAGGGGCCGGCCCGGATGGTGCTCGTGCAGGATCTGCCGAGCCTGATGTGGGCCGCCAATCTCGTCGCCGAGTTCCACACCCACCAGTGGGTCGCCCAGCAGCCCGGGCTCGCCGACCGGATCGTCTTCGACCTCGATCCCGGCTCGCCCGCCACCGTCGTCCACTGCTGCGAGGTGGCCCTCTGGCTGCGCGACCGGCTGGCCGCCGACGGCATCGAGGCCCACGTCAAGACCTCCGGGTCCAAAGGGCTGCATCTGCTGGCCGCCGTGCGGGGCGCCTCCTCCGACCGGGTGTCGGAGTACGCCAAGGAACTCGCCGTCGAGGCCGAGAAGGCCATGCCCCGGCTCGTCCTGCACCGCATGACGCGCAGCCTGCGGCCCGGCAAGGTGTTCGTCGACTGGAGCCAGAACGCCGCCCGGAAGACCACCGCGACGCCCTACACGCTGCGCGCCCGCGCCGAGCCCCTGGTCTCCGCGCCCGTGACCTGGGAGGAGGTCGAGGCCTGCGGCGATCCCGCGCAGCTCGCCTTCCTCGCGCGCGACGTCCCGCCCCGCCTTCAGGACTACGGGGATCTCATGGCGCCGCTGTTCGACGCGGACCGCGCCGGGTCAGTGACCTGAACCCCGGGCCGGCCCGGCCCCGCCTTCCCCCCAGCCGGCCCAGCACAGCCCCCGTACGGCTCACACCCGCGCCCACGTCCTCCTGTCCCGCGCCATCGCGTGCAGGCCGTCCACGTCACCCGGCTTCAGCACCCCGCCCAGCCGGGAGAGGCCCGGCACCTCGACGTCCGTCAGGACCCGGACCCCGCGCGGCGCGGCGGTCGCCCTCAAGGCCGCCGGGCCGGCCAGGACCAGGACCGGGTGGACCTCGGCCGTCAGCGCGTACGACGCCCGGGCGGCGGCGGCGCGGACCCTTCGGAGGACGGGGCCCGCGTCGCGTCGGCCGAGGGTGACCAGGGGGTCGGTCACCGTCACCCGCTGCCTACGGGCGTACAGCGCGTGGACGGCGAACAGGCCGCCCGGGCCGATCAGCAGGTGGTGGACGCGGTCGCCGCCGGGCAGCGGGACCGAGTGCAGCGCGTGCCAGCCGGCGCCGTCCATGCGGTCCAGGGCGGTGCCGACCGTCTGTTCCGCCTCCAGGGCCCGGCGGCGCGGGTCGGGGCGCAGCCGGCGCTGCGGGCCGGGGTCGCGTTCGAGGGCGACGAGGAGGGCCTCGCCGGGGCGGTTGGGGGCCAGGTCGTCGTCCGGGTGGAGGGAGAGGCGGGCCAGTTCGGCGGGGGTGGGCACGGGCGGCGGGCCCACCGCGACCGGGCCGGTGAGGAAGGGGCCGAGGGCGTGCAGTACGTCGTCCCTTCGGTCGTCGCCGAGGAGGTTGACCCGGGCCGCGTCGGGGTCGTACCAGGCGATGTTCCGGCCGTCGGCGGCGCAGACGTAGAGCCGTTCCCGGCCGTGGCGCCACGTCGGTACGACGCGCAGGCCGCGCTGTCCGGTGGGTCCGCTCATGCCCATCACCCCACGATCCATGGGAACAGGCGGGGTGCTCCAGGGGCAAGCGCCCGGCCACCTTTGGCAGGTGTTGACCTGATCCGCCGGGCAGGCCCCCGGAAGGGGACGGGGAGCGAGTTCACGGGGGACTCCGGGCAGCTGGACTTCGCGGTGGTGCGGGGCCGGTTCGATCTTGTGCAGTCGCTGGTGCGGTCGCCGGGGCACGGGCCCGGTCCGGGCGTGGAGCACCAGGTGTGGCCGATCCCCGGCGGGCCGCTCGACGGGACGCGGCTCGCGGGGGTCATCCGGCCGGCGGGGGCCGCGTGCGCGGCGCTGGACGAGGGCCGCACGGTGCTCGTCCCCTGCGACGACGGGTACAACAGGGCGGGCCGCGTCGTCGCGCACGCCCTGAATGCGCGGGGAATGTCCGCCGACGCCGCGATCCGGTTGATCCGGGCCCGTCGCTCGCCGTGGGCGCTGCACAACGAGCTGTTCGTGGCGTGCCTGCGGGCCGGGCTGTCCACGGCGCGGCTGCTGGAGGAACGTGCCGAGGAGGCCTCACCACGGAGTGCTGTGTTCCGTACGGCCCTGTCCTGCCCGCAGTTGGGCGAGCCCCCGGCCCTCCCGATGGCTCAGCGTGGCGGGCGTCGGGAGGGCGGTGACCATAGCGTGCGAAGAGTCAGGTTTGGCCCCTTTCGCCCGCCCATGGAGGTACCCCCATGTCCCTGCGTTCCCGCCTTGCCATAGCTGCCGCCGTCGGTGTGCTCGCCGCCTCGGCCGCCGCCGCCCCGGCCGCCGCGACCGACGAGTGGAGCGACGGCACGAGCACGAGCAGCAGCGCCGACGGCACCGGTGACGCCGGCACCCTGGGCGGCTGGGACAGCGGCCACCACGGCGGCCACCACGGTCACCACGGCGACCACGGCAGCCACAAGTCGCGCTACTACAAGGGCGTCGTCACGGCCCACACCCTCGCGCTGCGCAGCGCCCCCAACCGCGGTTCGCGGATCATCCGGTACGTCCACAAGGGCGACATCGTCAAGATCTTCTGCAAGACCGGCGGCCAGACGGTGGACGGCAACCCGCTGTGGTACCTCCTCCCGGACGGCACCTGGGCCTGGGGCTCGGCCCGCTACATCAACAACATCGGTCCCGCGCCACGCTGGTGCTGACGACCGAATCACACCAGACGTCCCCTTTGGGTAGGTTCCGTGCATGAGCAAGGCCGGAATGACCCTGGCGACGGCGGAGCCGCAGGCACCCGCCGTCCGCCTCCCCCGGCGCCGCGGCGTCGAACTGGCCCTCATCGTCCTGGCCGTCCTCCTCTCCGTGTACGGCTACTGCGCCGTCGGCCTCGCACGGCACGGCTCCGTCCCGCCCGGCGCCGCCGGTTACGGCGCCGGGCTCGGCGTGCTCGCGCTGCTGGCGCATCTCGCGGTGCGCCTCAGGGCCCCGTACGCCGATCCCCTGCTGCTGCCGATCGGCGTGCTGCTCAACGGACTCGGGCTGGTGCTGATCTACCGGCTCGACCTGGAGACGCCGGGCGACCGCGCCGCCCCCGCCCAGCTGGTGTGGTCGACCCTCGGCGTGGCCCTGTTCATCGCGGTCGTCCTGCTGCTGCGGGACCACCGGGTGCTCCAGCGGTACGCGTACGTGTCCGGCGCGACGGCGCTGGCCCTGCTCACGCTGCCGATCCTCTTCCCGGCGGTGAACGGCGCCCGGATCTGGATCCGGGTCGCGGGCTTCTCCATCCAGCCCGGCGAGTTCGCCAAGGTGCTGCTGGCGGTGTTCTTCGCCGCGTACCTGGCCGCCAACCGCAACGCGCTGGCGTACGCGGGCCGCCGCGTCTGGTTCCTGCAACTGCCGACCGGGCGGGTGCTCGGGCCGATCCTCACCATCTGGCTGCTGAGCGTCGGCGTGCTGGTCCTGGAGCGGGACCTCGGCACCTCGCTGCTGTTCTTCGGCCTGTTCGTCGTCCTGTTGTACGTCGCCACCGGCCGTACCGGCTGGATCGCCGTCGGCCTGCTGCTGGCCTCGCTGGGCGCGGTCGCCGTGGGCCGACTGGAGCCGCACGTGCACAGCAGGGTCCTGGACTGGCTGCACCCCTTCGCGTCGATCGAGGCGGGCCAGGGGCCGAACCAACTGGCGCAGTCCCTCTTCGCGTTCGCGGCCGGCGGGATGCTCGGCACCGGGCTCGGCCTCGGCCACTCGGTGCTGATCGGGTTCGCGGTCAAGTCGGACTTCATCCTGGCCACTGCGGGCGAGGAGCTGGGCCTGGCGGGACTGTGCGCGATCTTCCTGCTGTACGGGCTGCTGGTGGAGCGGGGCTACCGGGCGGGCCTGGCGCTGCGCGATCCGTTCGGCCGGCTGCTCGCCGTGGGGCTGTCCTCGCTGGTGGCGCTCCAGGTGTTCGTGATCGCGGGCGGGGTGACGGGGTTGATCCCGCTGACCGGCATGGCGATGCCGTTCCTGGCGCAGGGCGGCTCGTCGGTCGTCACCAACTGGGCGATCGTGGCGCTGCTGGCCCGCGTGAGCGACTCGGCGCGGGGGCAGCGGGGCGCGGGGGCCGGACGGTCAACGCCTGGCGGGAGGACGACGCCGTGACCGCGCGACGGGAGAGCCGCGCTCCCGCTCCACCGCAGAAGCAGAACGCCGTCACCCTGCGACGGGAGAGCCGCGCCCCGGCCCCACCGCAGAAGCACGACGCCGTCACCCTCCGACAGGAGAGCCGCGCCCCGGCCCCGCCGCGGAAGGACGGCCCCGTGCCCGCACGGCGCAGGGACCACCGCGCGCGCCCACAGCGGCAAGACCCAGCCGTACCTCACCGCGTGCGGAGCGTTCCGTGACCGGTGACCTCGCCATGACCCGGTACATCCGGCACGCCGCGCTGTTCTGCGCGGTGCTCCTCCTCGCGCTGCTGGTGAACGCCGCCCGCGTCCAGGTGGTCGAGGCCCCCGCGCGCGAGGCCAGTCCCGCCAACCGGCGGCCGGAGATCGCCCGTTACCACGAGCCGCGCGGCGACATCCTGGTCGGCGGGCGGCCGGTGACCGGCTCGCGCGACACCGACGAGCAGCTGCGCCACGAGCGGACGTACGCCGACGGTCCGCTGTACGCGCCGGTCACCGGCTTCGCCTCGCAGCTGTACGGGACGTCGCTGCTCGAGCGGGCCGAGGACGGGGTGCTGTCCGGCTCGGACCGGATGCTGGCGCCGTTCCCGCTGTGGAACGACCTGACGCGCGCCAGGGGTTCGGGCGGTGACGTGGAGACGACGATCCACCCGGCGGCGCAGCGCGCGGCGTTCCGGGGGCTCGGTTCCCGCAAGGGCGCGGTGGCGGCGGTCGAGCCGGCGACGGGGCGGATCCTGGCGCTGGTGTCGGCGCCGTCGTACGACCCGCAGGTGCTGTCGGGGAACGGGGCGGCTGCCGCGCGGGCGTGGGCGCGGCTGAACGGCGACCCGGACAAGCCGATGCTGAACCGGGCGGTGCGGCAGACGTATCCGCCGGGTTCGACGTTCAAGGTGGTCACCGCGGCGGCGGCGCTGGACGCGGGCGTGATCAGGGATCTCCACGCGCCGACCGACTCCCCCGCCCCGTACACCCTGCCGGGGACGACGACGCGGCTGACGAACGAGTCCGAGGACTGCGTCGACGCCTCGCTGCGGGACGCGTTCAGGTGGTCCTGCAACACGGTGTTCGCCAAGCTCGGCGTGGAGGTGGGTGTGCGGGACATGGCGGCGACGGCGGAGGCGTTCGGCTTCAACGACGCCGGGCCGGGGATCCCGTTCCCCGTCGCGCGCAGCACCTTCGACACGTCGGTGGACAGGGCGCAGCTGGCGCTGTCGTCCATCGGGCAGTACAACACGCGGGCGACGCCGTTGCAGATGGCGACGGTGGCGGCGGCGGTCGCCAACGGCGGTCTGGTGCGGTCGCCGTATCTCGTGGAGCGGACGACGCGGGCGGGCGGCGGGACGCTGCGGACGGCCGGTCCTCGGCCGGTGCGGCAGGCGATGCGCCCGGCGACGGCCGTGAAGCTGAAGCGGCTGATGCGGGACGTCGTGGAGCGGGGCACCGGCCGGAACGCGGCGGTGCGCGGCGCGACCGTCGGCGGCAAGACCGGCACCGCCCAGCACGGCGTCGGCAACGCGGGGACGCCGTACGCCTGGTTCGTGTCGTGGGCGCAGGGCGACCGGGACATGGAGTCGAAGGTGGCGGTCGCGGTGGTCGTGGAGGACGCCTCGGCGCGCCGCGGGGACATCACGGGCGGCGGGATGGCGGCGCCGATCGCGCGGGCGGTGATGAAGGCGGTGCTCGACTCCCGCCCGGGCAGGACTGGTTACTGAGCCACCGGGCGGGGCGCCCCTGGGCGGCCGGGCGGGGAACACCGAGCGGCCGGGCCGGTCTGCCGGCGGGAAACAAAGTCCTGTGCGAGGGATTGACGACCTTGCTGACAGGCAGTCTCATAAGGGAGGTGAACCGCCGGTAACCAGACACGCCCCCGCACGACGAGGTGGACCCGAATGACGACCCTGACGGAAGCCGACGCGCTCGAAGGGCTGCGCGACGCGCTCGGCCTGCTCAAAGACCGTGAGCAGGTGGCCGAACGGCTCCTCGACTCTTCCGCCAAGCACTCCTTCGACCCGGACAAGGAGCTGGACTGGGACGCGCCCTTCGAGGAGGGCAAGTGGTTCTGGCCGCCGGAGCTGGTGTCGCTGTACGACACCCCGCTGTGGAAGCGGATGAGCGAGGAGCAGCGCATCCTGCTGTCCCAGCACGAGGCCGCCGCGCTCGCCTCCCTCGGCATCTGGTTCGAGATCATCCTGATGCAGCTGCTGTGCCGGCACATCTACGACAAGGCGGCGACGAGCGCCCACGTCCGGTACGCGCTCACCGAGATCGAGGACGAGTGCCGCCACTCGAAGATGTTCGCCCGGCTCATATCCCGCGGCGGAACGCCCTGGTACCCGGTCAGCCGCGCCCACCAGAACCTCGGCCGGCTGTTCAAGACCATCTCCACCACGCCCGGTTCCTTCACCGCGACCCTGCTCGGCGAGGAGGTCCTGGACTGGATGCAGCGCCTGACCTTCCCGGACGAGCGCGTGCAGCCGCTGATCCGCGGGGTCACGAAGATCCACGTCGTGGAGGAGGCGCGGCACGTGCGGTACGCCCGCGAGGAGCTGCGCCGCCAGATGGTGACCGCGCCGAAGTGGTCGCAGGAGTTCACCCGGATCACCTCCGGCGAGTTCGCCCGCGTCTTCTCGGTCGCGTTCGTCAACCCCGAGGTGTACACGAACGTCGGCCTCGACAAGCGCGAGGCGATGGCACAGGTCAAGGCCAGCGTCCACCGCCGCGAGGTCATGCAGAAGGGCGCCAGGCGCCTGACGGACTTCCTCGACGACATCGGCGTACTGCGTGGCGTGGGACGCAAACTGTGGCAGTCGTCGGGCCTGCTGCCCTGACCGGCGGATCCGCGGCGGGGCGTGCGGCACCGGTTACCCTGCGGGCATGACCCCGCAGGCCGCCGGTCCCGCCTACCGCAGGCTCAGCGTCGAGGAGCGCCGCAGCCAGCTCCTCGACGCCGCACTGTCCCTCTTCGCGCACCGCGACCCGGAGGGCGTCTCCCTGGACGACGTGGCGGAGCGGGCCGGAGTCTCACGGCCCCTGGTGTACCGCTACTTCCCGGGCGGCAAGCAGCAATTGTACGAGGCCGCCCTCAGGTCGGCGGCCGACGAGCTGGAGAAGTGCTTCGACGAGCCCCGCGAGGGCCCGCTGCTGGGCCGCCTGTCGCGCGCCCTGGACCGCTACCTCGCGTTCGTCGACCACCACGACGCCGGCTTCAGCGCCCTGCTGCGGGGCGGCAGCGTCGCCGAGACGTCCCGGACGAGCGCCATCGTGGACGGCGTACGGCGTGCCGCCGCCGAGCACATCCTCAGCCACCTCGGCGCCACGGAGCCCGGCCCCCGGCTGCGCATGACGGTCCGCATGTGGATCACGGCCGTCGAGGCGGCGTCCTTGATCTGGCTGGACGAGGACAAGCAGCCGCCCGCCGACGAGCTGCGGGACTGGCTCGTGGAGCAGTTCCTCGCGGTGCTGTCGGTGACCGCGCGCCGCGACCCGCAGACCGAGGCGCTGGTCCTGGCGCTCGCCGGGGATGTCTGACACTGGTGGCGTGAAGACCGAAGACACCCCGTTCGAGGGCGGCCCCATGGACGGCCGGGTGCTGCCGGTGCTGACCGGCATGACCGGCCACCCGCCCAGGACGTACCGCATCCCCGTCCCCGACCCGCACGGCGGCCCGCCCACGGTCCTCGTCTACCGGCGCGTGCCCCGCGACCCGGGCGGACGCGTGGGGCTCACCCGCCGCTGGAAGTACGCCTACGACCCCGGGGGCGCGGACGCCGGTCGCCCGAGGTGGCCGTGGTCCGGGCCGCAGCCCCGGCCTGACGCCACGCCGGGCGGCAAACCGGAGGACACCGACGGGTGACGGGGTTGCGCCGAACCGCGCACACTCGGCGCGCGGCCCGCGCGGGCACGGCTGATGCTCGCGGTGCGGAGCGGAGGCGCCGCCCGCACCGGAGGTGATGACGTGTCAGGAAGGCTTCTGCGTCTGGTCTGTGCGGCTGCGGTGGCGACCCAGGCCGTCCTCGTCGCCGTTCCGGCGGCGGCCGAGCCGGAACCAGGCGAATCCGGCGGGCCGTCCGTGGCCGAGCCGGAACCGGCCGAGCCCGGCGGGCCGTCCGTGGCCGAGCCGGACCGGGCTGAGCCCGGTGAGCGGACCGTGGCCGAGCTGCTGACGGACCTTCAGCGGCTGTACCGGGAGGCCGAGCAGGCCACCGAGACCTACAACGCCACCGAGGAGAGGCTGAGGAAGCAGCGCGCCGAGACCGACCGGCTCAACCGCGCCCTCGCCGCCGCCCGGCTGAGACTGCACGACAGCAGGCGCGCCGCCGGCCGGCTGGCCCGCCAGCAGTACCAGAGCAGCACCGACATCTCCCCCTACGTACGGCTGCTGCTGGCCCGCGATCCGCAGCGCGCGCTCGACCAGGGGCATGTGATCGGGCAGCTGGCCCGCGGCCGGGCCGAGACGGTCGAGCGGCTCACCGGCAGCGAGAAGAAGGCCGACGACCTCGCCCGCAAGGCCCGCAGGGCCCTCGACGGCCAACTCGTCCTGGCCGAGCGGCACAAGAAGGCACGCGACGGCGTGCGGCGGCGCCTGAAGGACGTCGAGGAAATGCTCGCCTCACTCACCGCCGAGCAGCTCGCCGATGTCGCGCGGCTGGAACAGGACGGCATCGCGAAGGAGCAGCGGCGGCTCGTGACGTCCGGGGCGCTCAGCACCAGCACCGGCAGGCCGACGGCGGCCGGTGAGCGGGCGGTGCGCTTCGCGGTGCGGCAGATCGGCAAGCCGTACCAGTGGGGCGCGGAAGGGCCCGGGGCGTACGACTGCTCGGGGCTGACCTCCGAGGCCTGGGCGCACGCCGGGAAGCCCCTGCCGCGCACCAGCCAGGAGCAGTGGGCGCGGCTGGAGCGGGTCCCGCTGCGCAAGCTGCGCCCCGGTGACCTCGTCGTGTACTTCCCGGAGGCCACGCACGTCGCCCTCTATCTCGGCGACGGCATGGTCGTCCAGGCGCCGCGGCCCGGTGCGAAGGTCAAGGTGTCGCCGATCGCGGCGAACCCGGTGCTGGGCGCGGTGCGCCCCGACCCGGGCGGGGAGCCCGTGGCGCGCTACACGCCGCCGGAACTCCCCGAGGGCTCCACGGAAGGGTCTGACGAGGGCTACGCGCCCGCCGCCCCGGAGACCTCCATCAGGTAGGCCTGGGTCTTCTCCGGCTCGTAGAGGAAGTTCTCGAAGTCGGCCGGGTTGTTGAAGCCGTTGGCGAAGCGGTCGGCGACCTGCTGGATCTCGCCGCCCGCGCCGATCAGGTTCAGGACGTGCTCGGGCGGCGGGGCCAGCATCGTGTTCGTCCACTTGGTGACGTGCTGGGCCGTCTGCCAGTAGCGGTCGAAGGTCTGCTCCATCCAGGCCTCGTCGAACGGCTTGTCGCCGTGCTCCAGGATCGAGGCGAGGTAGGCGGCGGCGCACTTGGACGCCGAGTTGGAGCCCTGGCCGGTGATCGGGTCGTTGGCGACGACGACGTCGGCGACGCCGAGCACCAGGCCGCCGCCGGGCAGCCGGCCGACGGGCTTGCGGACGGTGGGGGCGTAGCGGCCGGCGAGGGTGCCGCCCGCGTCGGTCAGCTCGACCTTGGTGGCCCGCGCGTACTCCCAGGGCGTGTACCGCTCCATGAGTTCCAGGGTCAGGGAGAGGTGC
The DNA here is from genome assembly GCF_040682395.1 of Streptomyces sp. NPDC051207. Lineage (NCBI taxonomy): Bacteria > Bacillati > Actinomycetota > Actinomycetes > Kitasatosporales > Streptomycetaceae > Streptomyces > Streptomyces sp. NPDC051207. The sequence goes on from NZ_JBFBAX010000004.1 coordinate 145,044, forward strand.
TCCGCGGGGTCCTTGACGCCGTTGAAGACGTCGAGCGGGCCGCCGGGTATGCCCTCCCAGAACAGGATGTCGGCGCGGCCCGAGGTGGTCAGGCACGGCATGACGAACAGCTCGCCGACGCCCGGCACCAGGTTGCAGCGGACCCCCTCGACGTCCGGGTGCTCCGGGCGCGGGCCGAGGCCGTGCACGTAGGAGACGGCCAGGGCGCGCTGCGGCTCGCTGTACGGGGAGCGCTCCGCGTCGCGCTCGAACATCTGGACCAGCTCGCCCTTGCCGGCCGAGACGAGCACCAGGTCGTAGGCGCGGGAGAAGTAGTCGAGGTCGCCGACGGCGGCGCCGTGGATGACGAGCTGGCCGCCGCGCTGCGCGAACGTCTCCATCCAGCCGGCCATCTTCACCCGCTGGTCGACCGACTGCGCGAACCCGTCGAGGTGCCCCAGCCAGTCGATGGCGCGCTGCGCGGGACCCTCGGCCCAGGAGCCGGGGGCCGCGACCGAGACGCCCAGGCCGCGGATCTTCGGGGCCTGGGACTCCCAGAAGTTCAGCCCGAGGTCGCGCTCGTGCTGCAGCGCCGTGTGGAACATGCACTGCGTCGACATGACCCGCCCGGCGCGGATCTCGTCCGCGGTCCGGTTGGACATCAGGGTGACCTCGTAGCCGTGGGACTGGAGGCCGAGGGCGATCTGGAGGCCGGACTGCCCGGCTCCGACGACGAGTATCTTCCGCATGCGGGTGGTTCTCCTACTCGGGGGTTTCGTCGAGCGCGTGACCGACGAGGGCCAGGAGGGTCTCGATCACCGAGATCCGGCGGCGCGCATCCATGATCATGACAGGTACGTGCGCCGGGATCGTCAGAGCCTCCCGGACGTCCTCCGGCTCGTACAGCTCGCTGCCGTCGAAGTGGTTGACCGCGACGACGTACGGCAGTCCGCAGCTCTCGAAGTAGTCCAGCGCCGGGAAGCAGTCCTTCAGGCGGCGGGTGTCGGCCATCACGACCGCGCCTATCGCGCCCCGCACCAGGTCGTCCCACATGAACCAGAAGCGCTGCTGGCCCGGCGTGCCGAACAGGTAGAGCACCAGGTCGTCGTCGAGCGTGATGCGGCCGAAGTCCATGGCCACCGTGGTGGTCAGCTTCTCCGGCGTGGCCGTGAGGTCGTCGGTCTCCTCGCTGGCCTCGGTCATCAGCGCCTCGGTCTGCAGCGGCGTGATCTCGGAGACGGCGGTGACCAGTGTGGTCTTGCCGACGCCGAAGCCGCCCGCCACCACGATCTTCGTCGCGATGGGCGCCCGGGCCCGGTCCGCCTGCCAGGGCTGCAACGGCTCGTCGGGCTCGACGAGTGGGGAAACGCCAGCAGCGGCGTCAGAGACGACGGAGTCCACTCAGCACCCTTTCCAGCAGCGCGCGGTCCGGCCGGCCCGCGCCATGGCCGGTCCCGGTCCCGTACACACGGATCTTTCCCTGGTCCGCGAGGTCGCTCAGCAGCACGCGGACCACACCGAGCGGCATCTTCAGCAGCGCGGCGATCTCGGCCACCGTGCGCATGCGGCGGCACAGTTCGACGATGGCCCGCATCTCCGGCATCACGCGGGAGGTGAGCGTACCGTTCGTCAGTTCCCGGCGTTCCTCGGGGGCGTCGAGGGCCGCGGTGCTGGCCACGAAGGTCTCGACGAGCAGCACATGCCCGAAGCGGGTGCGCCCGCCGGTGAGCGAGTAGGGGCGCACGCGGGCGGGCTTGCGCTCCGCGCCGCGCACCGGGAGGTTGTGCTTGGGCGTACTGCTCATCGGTCACTCCCCGTCGACTCGGACTCCAGGGATTTTCGGAGCTCGCTGCGGAGTTCGGGCGTCAGGACGTGTCCGGCGCGGCCCACGAACAGGGCCATGTGGTACGCCACGACACTCATGTCGCAGTCCGCGGAGCCGTGCACGCCGAGCAGCGAACCGTCGCTGATCGACATGACGAACAGGCTGCCCTCGTCCATCGCCACCATGGTGTGCTTGACGGTGCCGTAGTCCATCAGCTTGGCGGCGCCGATGGTGAGGCTGCCGATGCCGGAGACGATGGTGGCGAGGTCGGCGGCCGAGCCGCGCGGTCCGCCGCGCCTGTCGGCCTGTGCCTCGCGGACTTCGGCGTTGCGGCCGGGGTCCGAGGAGAGCAGCAGCAGACCGTCGGAGGAGACGACCGCGACGGAGAGGATGCCGGGCACCTCCTCGACGAGGTTCGTCAGCAGCCAGTGCAGGTTGCGGGCCTCACTGCTGAGTCCGAAGGTACTGGGCGCGGTCAACTGCTTGCCTCCTCGACAGAGCCCCCCGTGGCTACTTCGGATTCCGCTGATGCCGACGTCGTACCCGCCTCGGGCGCCTTTGTCTGGGCGGTCTGTTCGGCGATCTCCGCCTCGACGTCACGGCGCCCGGCCTCCGCGCCCTGGCGGAACCCGCCCAGGCGGCGGCGGAGCGCTTCGGCGTCGACGGAGCCCGCGCGCGGTCGCGGTGCCGCGGCGGGCGTGCTGATCCTGGGCGTCCGCTTGGGCAGCCCCTTCTCGGTGACCCGCTCCTCGGGCTCGCGGCCCCCGGTGTCCCGGCCTTCGGTGTCCCGGCTCTCGTCGGGGGTGCGTTCGTGCGTGTCGGGACCGATGGCGTACGGGTCGGTACCGGCGGCCGGGGCCGCCGGGTGCTCGGTGCGGGTCTGGCCCGGGATGAACGGGCCCGCGGGGGTCTCGCCGGCCGGCTGCGCGGCGGCGGTGTCCGGGCCCGGGGAGACGGCGTCGCTGCCGCCCGTGCCCGTGGCGGTGGGCGCGGCCGGGGCCTGCGGCTGGACCTCCGGGAGCAGCAGCTCCATGGTGGTCTCGGCGGGGCTCTCGGGGGCGGGGCCGGCGGCGGGGTCCTGCCCGGCCCGGGCCTCGGACGTCTCCGCGGACCGCGGCGGCGTGCCGGGCTCGGCGTCCTCGCCCGGCCGTTCGGCCTGTTCGGCGTGGTCGGCCCGTACGGCTTCCGAGCGCTCCACCGCGCGTTCCGCGAGCGCGACCAGCGGGTCGCCGTCGCCGCCGATCGCGCGGCCGGGGATCGTGTTGGAGTTGGCCTCCGCGTCCGCGCCCGGCAGGGTGACCGTGTGGCTGCCGCCGGCCGGGGTGGACAGCTTGGGCGCGCCGGGCGCCGCCAGCAGGCCCTTCGGCAGCACCACGACCGCAGCGACCCCGCCCTGCTTCTGTTCCCGCAGCTGCACGCGGGCGCCGTGCCGGTGGGCGAGGCGGGCCACGACGTACAGGCCGAGCCCGAGACCGTCGTCGGCCTCGTGGTCGTACGGCGCGTCCGGGTCGAAGTCGGCGAGGCGGGCGTTGAGGCGCTCCATGCGCTCGTCGGTCATGCCGATGCCCTCGTCCTGGACGGAGAGCATGACCTCGCCGTTCTCCAGCAGCCAGCCGGAGACCTCGACGGGCAGGTCGGGCGGGGAGAACGAGGTGGCGTTCTCCATCAGCTCGGCCAGCAGGTGGGACAGGTCGTCGGCGGCGAAGCCCGCCACGTGCGCGTGCGGCGGCAGCGCGGCGATGCGGACGCGCTCGTACCGCTCGATCTCGCTGACCGCGGCCCGTACGACGTCGACGAGCGGCACGGGGCCGGAGCTGTGGTGGACGTGCTCGGTGCCGGCGAGGACGAGGAGGTTCTCGCTGTGCCGGCGCATGACCGTGGCGAAGTGGTCGAGCCTGAACAGCGTGGACAGGCGCTCCGGGTCCTGTTCGCGCTCCTCCAGGCTCTCGATGACGGAGAGCTGCCGCTCCACCAGGCCGAGGGTGCGCAGCGCGAGGTTGACGAAGGTGCCGCCGATGCTCTTGCGGACGACCTCGAGCTGGGCGGCGGACGCGGCGAGTTCGGCGCGCAGTTCCTCGCGGGCGTCGGCCATCTTCTGCCGCTGGCCGACCAGGTGCTTGCGGTCGGCCTCCAGGGTGGTGACGCGCTCGGCGAGGGCGACGGCGCGCGCGTGCAGGGCGTTGACGGAGCGGACGGCCTGGGCGAACTCGTCGTTGCGGCCGGTGAAGGAGACCGGTTCCTCGGCGGCCGGGTCCGCCGCCTCGGCGAGCCGGGCCGAGCCGCGGCGCAGCACGGACAGGGGGCGCGTGAGGGTGCGGGCCATGCCCGTGGCGATGCCGACGGTGAGGAGCATGAGGGCGCCGAGCAGCGCGATGCGGATCTCCAGCGCGGTGACGTCGTCGTCGCGCAGCTGGGCGAGGTCCTTGGTGCGCTTGTCGTAGAGGGCGGACTCCACGCCGCGCATCAGGTCGACGCGGGCGGACAGCGCGGCGTCCAGCTTCTTGGTGCTGGTGGCGAGTTCGGCGTCGGAGAGGGTCGGCTCGTCGGTGAGGGAGGCGAGGTACCGGTCCGCGGAGTTGACCTCGGGGCCGGTGATCGTGGAGTCGTACGAGGTGCGGGCGGACTTCGGTGCCGTGGCGTGGAAGTCGGCGAGCGCGGCGGCGGAGCGCACGTGGGCCAGCCGGGCTGCGGCGGTGAGCGCGTCGCGCTGCTTGCCGTCGGCGTCCGAGGAGGACGGAGAGGTGGTGGGCAGTCCGGTGACCGGGTCGATGACGGTCTGCGTGCTGCGCGGGACGCTGAGCGCGGCGAGCAGCAGGCCGCGGGCGGAGGCGGCCTGCTGGACGGCGGAGTCCAGCTCGGCGAGGGCGTACGCCCCGGAGCCGGCCCGCGGGGGCATCTGCTCGGCCAGCTGCTCGGCGAGCCGGTGCAGTTCGCCGATGACGGCGGAGTACGCCTGGTGCGCCTCCAGGGCGGTGCTCTTGCCGGTGAGGGCCGCCCTGCGGACGGTGGCGATGCCGTCGAGGTCGGCGCGCAGCGAGGCGGGGGTGTCGGGGTCCGCCCGCAACTCCTCGACCTGCCGGTCCACGCGGGCGCCGCGCTGCTCGGAGGGGGCCTTGGACTCGGGCCGGCCGGCGGCGACGTACGGGGTGACCTCGTCGCGCTCGTCGGCGAGGGAGTGGGCGAGGGTGAGGGCGTCCTGGGTCTGCCCGGCGAGGGTCACCAGGTCCTGGGAGTCGCTCAGTTGCCCGGAGGCCGCGACGATCGAGGGCGCCCCGGCCCCGGCGATCGTGGCCGCCACCACCGCGACGGCCACGATGAGGCGGTTGCGTACATGGGTCGGACGGCCCTTGCCCACGGGCGTGTCGGGGGTGTCCTCACCGCTCCCCGCGGGGGCCGTCTGCTTGCCTGTGCGACGAGGCCGCGTCTTCTGCACCGGTGCTCGCATTCCTGACTCGTGTACCCAAGGGCCCGGGTGACGCTCCGTCAACTGGCGCGTACCCCCGGTACATTTTCCGACCCTCCCAGCGCCGGTGGGCAGTGGACGCGCATCACCTGACCCGCCACCCGAAGGAGTGAACATCGGACCCGAGTTGGGGAGCAAGTTCCTCCGGCCTGTGCAGCGGCCTTTCCCGGTGGGCCGGTTGGACGTCTGCGGCGGCCGGTGGCAGTATTTGCCGCCACCGTTTCCCGGAGTGCAGCAATCCCCCGCAAATCAGACCTCTGACCTGCGCGGGCGTGCTGTTTCGGCGACGACCGACAGCCTTTTGCGGACGTTGTGAAAGGGTCGTGCAGACTGGCCGGATGCGTACTGAACTCGTCTCGGAGCCCGGCACCCCGGACCGCCCCAACGAGGACTTCGCGAGCGTCGGACTACCGGCCTCCGGGCAGGGCGGTTCGGTCGTCGTCCTGGACGGGGTGACTCCGCCGGCCGGGGGGACGGGGTGTCTGCATTCCGTCCCCTGGTACACCGCCCGGCTCGGCGGCGCCCTGACCGAACTGACCGTTTCACTCCCGGATGTACCTCTTGCCGAGGTGCTGGCCCGTGGCATCGTCCGTACCGCGGATGCGCACCGCGCAACCTGTGACCTTTCTCACCCCCGGACGCCGCAGGCCACGGTGGTTCTGGCCCGCTGGTCCCCGGCCGCCGTCGAGTATCTGGTGCTGTCCGACTCGGCGCTGCTGGTGGAGTCCCCCGACGGCGCGGTGACGGCGCTGCTGGACGATCGGCTGGCCCGCCTCCCGCGCTCGGCGCTGGCGACGGACGCGCTGGTGGACGCCACGCTCCGGAACAAGGAGGGCGGCTTCTTCACGGCCGCCGCGGACCCCTCGGTGGCCCGGCGCGCGGTGACGGGCAGCCTGCCGCGCGCCGGGGTGCGCTCGCTGACGGCGCTGACGGACGGGGCGGCGCGCTGGGTGGAGACGTTCCGGGAGGGCGACTGGGGGGACTGCCTCGCCCTGGTGCGCAAGGAGGGGGCGCAGGCCCTGGTGGACCGGGTGCGGGAACTGGAGCGGGCCGACCGGGAGCGGCGGGCGTTCCTCGGGCGCGCCAAGGCGCACGACGACGCGACGGTCGTTCACGCGGAACTGGCGGCTCCGTGGGGCGCCGGGGACGTCGGGGGCGCTGGAGGCACCTGAGGTGTAGGGGTCCCTGAGGTGTCGGGGGCCGCGGAGGCCCTGAGGTCTTGGGGTGCCTGAGGTGTCGGGGGCGCCGGGGGCGTCACTTCTCCATCTGGCGGTTGAGCTGGTGCAGCAGCCGGGCCAACTCCGTGACCTCGTCGGGGTCCCAGTGGGCGAGGCGGCCGGCGTAGCGGGCGCGCCGGGCCTCACGGACCCGGCCGACGCGGGTGCGGCCCTCGGGGGTGAGCTCGACCAGCCAGGCGCGGCCGTCGGCCGGGTCGGGCTCGCGGGAGACCAGGCCCAGCTGTTCCAGGGCGCGCAGCTGCCGGGACATGGTCGCCTTGCCGACGCCGATGTAGGCGGCGAGGTCGGTGGCGCGCTGCCTGCCGCACTCGTCGAGCCGCACGAGCAGGCCGTACGCCGACGGCTCCAGGTCGGGGTGGACCTCGCGGGCCATCTCGCCCTGGTTGGCCCGGGCCCGGCGCAGCAGGACCGTCAGCTCTCGCTCCAGGGCGAGGAACCCGGGCCGGTCGACGCCCCTGGCGGCCGTCCCGGGGTCGACTCCGCGTCCGTCGCCGTTGCCGTTGCCGTCTTCGTGCACGTCAGCCCCTGCCTCGGTTTCCCGCTCCTGAGAAGTGTCCGCCCTGCGCGGCCGTCACCGCAGCTCGGTCAGTATTTCGCAGGTCAGGGGGGCGAGGGGTCCAGGGGGGTCTGGCGGTGCCCGGGGCGGGCGGCCCACGAGCGGGGCCGCGGGGCCCGGGCGCGCCCCGACCGGCACTTCCCACGCGACGGCAGCAGGGGTCCGGGCCACGCGGCCGCACGCGCGCGCAGGGCCCGCTGATGGGCGTACGCCTGTGCGGTGTCCCGGGCGGCGCGCGGGGCCAGGTCCCCTCAAGGACCCGGGCCCCGCGCTGTCCGGTCGGGCCGTCACACCGCGACCGGAACCTCCGGTGCGGCCGTGCTCGTGGCCGGGGACAGGGCCAGTTCGAGTACCTGGCGGACGTCCGTCACGGTGTGGACGTCGAGCCTGTCCAGGACCTCGGCCGGGACGTCGTCCAGGTCGGGCTCGTTGCGCTTGGGGATGATCACGGTCGTGACGCCCGCCCGGTGGGCCGCGAGCAGCTTCTGCTTCACGCCGCCGATCGGCAGCACCCGGCCGGTCAGCGACACCTCGCCGGTCATCGCCACGTCCGTACGGACCAGGCGGCCGGACAGCAGCGAGGCCAGCGCGGTCGTCATCGTGATGCCGGCGCTCGGGCCGTCCTTGGGGACCGCGCCCGCCGGGAAGTGGATGTGCACGCCCCGGTCCTTGAGGTCGCCGACCGGCAGCTCCAGCTCGGCGCCGTGGCTGCGCAGGAAGCTCAGCGCGATCTGCGCCGACTCCTTCATCACGTCGCCCAGCTGACCGGTCAGGGTCAGCCCCGACGCCCCCGTCTCCGGGTCGGCCAGCGACGCCTCGACGTAGAGGACGTCGCCGCCCGCGCCGGTGACGGCGAGGCCCGTCGCCACGCCCGGCACCGACGTGCGCCGCTCGGCCGGGTCCTGCGCCGACTCGGGCACGTGGTGCGGCCGGCCGATCAGGTCGCGCAGGTCGTCCGCGCCGACGGTGAACGGCAGCTCCCGCTCGCCCAGTTCGTTCTGCGCGGCGATCTTGCGCAGCAGCCGGGCGATGGACCGCTCCAGGTTCCGCACGCCCGCCTCGCGGGTGTACTCGCCGGCCAGCCTGCGCAGCGCGCTCTCGTCGATCTCCACCTCGTCGGTGCCCAGCCCGGCCCGCTCCAGTTGGCGCGGCAGCAGATGGTCGCGGGCGATGACGATCTTCTCGTCCTCGGTGTAGCCGTCCAGGCGGACGATCTCCATGCGGTCGGCGAGCGGCTCCGGGATGGCCTCCAGGACGTTGGCCGTGGCGAGGAAGACGACGTCGGACAGGTCCAGCTCGACCTCCAGGTAGTGGTCCCGGAAGGTGTGGTTCTGCGCCGGGTCCAGGACCTCCAGCAGGGCTGCCGCCGGGTCGCCGCGGAAGTCCGAGCCCACCTTGTCGATCTCGTCCAGCAGCACGACCGGGTTCATCGAGCCGGCCTCCTTGATGGCCCGCACGATCCGGCCGGGCAGCGCGCCGACGTAGGTGCGGCGGTGGCCGCGGATCTCGGCCTCGTCGCGGACGCCGCCGAGGGCGACCCGGACGAACGTCCGGCCCATCGCGTGGGCGACGGACTCGCCGAGGCTGGTCTTGCCGACGCCGGGCGGGCCGACGAGGGCGAGCACGGCGCCGCCGCGCCGGCCGCCGACGACGCCGAGGCCGCGCTCGACGCGCCGCTTGCGCACCGCCAGGTACTCGGTGATCCGCTCCTTGACGTCCTGGAGGCCCGCGTGCTCGGCGTCGAGGACCGACCTGGCGCCCTGGATGTCGTACTGGTCCTCGGTGCGCTCGTTCCACGGCATCTCCAGGACCGTGTCGAGCCAGGTGCGGATCCAGGAGCCCTCCGGCGACTGGTCGGAGGCGCGCTCCAGTTTGTCGACCTCCTTCAGGGCCGCCTCGCGGACCTTCTCGGGCAGGTCGGCGGCCTCGACGCGGGCGCGGTAGTCGTCGGACTCGGCACCCTCCTCCTCGCCGTTGAGCTCGCGCAGTTCCTTGCGGACGGCCTCCAGCTGGCGGCGCAGCAGGAACTCGCGCTGCTGCTTGTCGACGCCTTCCTGGACGTCCTTGGCGATGGACTCGGCGACGTCCTGCTCGGCGAGGTGGTCGCGCAGTTGCTGGGTGGCGAGCTTGAGGCGGGCGACCGGGTCGGCGGTCTCCAGGAGCTCCACCTTCTGCTCGGTCGTCAGGAACGGCGAGTAGCCGGAGTTGTCGGCGAGGGCGGACACGTCGTCGATGGCCTGCACGCGGTCGACGACCTGCCAGGCGCCGCGCTTGCGCAGCCAGGCGGTGGCCAGCGCCTTGTACTCCTTGACCAGTTCGGTGACGTGGCCCGGCAGCGGGTCCGGCACGGTCTCCTCCACCGTCGTGCCCTCGACCCACAGCGCCGCACCCGGGCCGGTGGTCCCGGCGCCGATCCGCACCCGGCCGCGGCCGCGGATCAGGGCGCCCGGGTCGCCGTCGGCCAGCCGGCCGACCTGCTCGACGGTGCCGAGGACACCGATGCCGGCGTACGTCCCGTCGATGCGTGGCACCAGCAGCACCTTGGGCTTTCCGGGTTCCGCCTTGGCGGCGGCCTGCGCGGCCTCCACCGCGGCGCGCACCTCGGAGTCGCTCAGGTCCAGCGGGACCACCATCCCGGGCAGCACGACCTCGTCGTCGAGCGGCAGCACGGGCAGGGTGAGCGGTGTGGACGTCGAAGCCATGATCTCCCCTTCAGCAGTCAAGTTGAGCTATGCCGACTCAATGTTGCGGGAGTGCCGATTGTTCCGGCCAGACGGCGTTGTTCGCTGTGAGCGATCAGACGGCCACGCGGCGGGCGATCTCCTTCGGAGGAAACCCGCGGCGGCCCGCGAACATGCCCTGGCAGGATGGGCGGATGGCCACCTCGTACGACATTCCCGAAGTACTGGACCGATGTGAGGGCCCGCACGGCGAGGTCGTGCTGCGCAGGCACGGCGGGCTGCTGCAGATCATCGCGAACGGCTGCTTCCTGATGGACACCTCCGACGGGCGTTCGGAGCGGCGGCTGGTGGACGCCGCTCTCGACGCGCTCGACGACCGGCCCCGGCCGCACGTGCTGATCGGCGGCCTCGGCGTCGGCTTCTCGCTCGCGCACGCCGCGGACCACCCCCGGTGGGGCCGCGTCACGGTCGTCGAGCGCGAGCCCGCCGTCATCGGCTGGCACCGGTCGGGACCGCTGGCCCCGCTCTCGGCCCGCGCGCTCGCCGATCCGCGCACCGAGATCGTGGCGTCCGACCTGATCACGCACCTCGGTGAGACATACGCCACGTACGACGCCCTGTGCCTGGACATCGACAACGGCCCCGGCTGGACCGTCACGGAGGACAACGGCGGACTGTACTCACCGGCCGGACTGGCAAGCTGTGCAAGGGCCTTGAGGCCCGGAGGAGTCCTGGCGGTGTGGTCGGCGCAGCCCTCTCCGGAATTCGAGGGAACCTTGCGGAATGCCGGGTTCCAGCGGGTGCGTACCGAAGAGATCCCCGTTGCCCGGGGCGTTCCGGACGTCGTGCACGTCGGCGTCCGCCCTGGATAGCAAACCCGTGGTGACTCCCCGTACGCTGCTTCCCTGGCGCGGATCATTCAAGCGTCAATCGCAGTCATGCGCAGACGAGGGATCACCCCACTGGTTCCGGAAAGCACACTTCAGGGGCGGGCGATGGAGCAGACACACACCTCCCACAACAGCACGGCGGCGACCCCGGGCGCGCAGCGCCGGGTTCTGGTGGTGGAGGACGACCCGACCATCGTGGACGCCATCGCGACCCGCCTGCGCGCCGAGGGGTTCCTGGTGCAAACGGCGGGCGACGGCCCGTCCGGCGTCGACACGGCCGAGGCCTGGCAGCCCGACCTGTTGATCCTTGACATCATGCTCCCCGGCTTCGACGGTCTGGAGGTCTGCCGGCGCGTGCAGGCCGCCCGGCCCGTGCCGGTGCTCATGCTCACCGCGCGCGACGACGAGACCGACATGCTGGTCGGCCTCGGCGTGGGGGCCGACGACTACATGACCAAGCCGTTCTCGATGCGGGAGCTCGCGGCGCGCGTGCACGTCCTGCTGCGCCGCGTGGAGCGGGCCGCGCTGGCCGCCGCGACGCCCCGCAGCGGCATCCTGCGCCTGGGCGAGCTGGAGATCGACCACGCGCAGCGCCGGGTGCGGGTGCGCTCGGAGGACGTCCACCTGACGCCCACCGAGTTCGACCTGCTGGTGTGCCTGGCGAACACGCCGCGTGCCGTGCTCTCCCGCGAGCAGCTGCTGGCCGAGGTCTGGGACTGGGCGGACGCCTCCGGCACCCGCACCGTCGACAGCCACATCAAGGCGCTGCGCCGGAAGATCGGCGCCGAGCGGATCCGCACGGTGCACGGCGTGGGCTACGCGCTGGAGACGCCGACGCCATGAGCTCGGGGCGGGATGCCGCACGCAGGAGCCCCGGGGAGCCCTGGGGCGGCGTACGCCCGTTCTCGGTCAAGACCAAGCTGGGTGCCCTGGTCGTCATCTCGGTGCTGATCACCACCGGGCTGATGATGATCGCGATGCGCACCGAGACCGAGCTGCGCTTCATCACGGTCTTCTCGATGATCGCCACCCTGCTCATCACGCAGTTCGTGGCGCACTCCCTGACGTCGCCGCTGGACGAGATGAACGCGGTGGCGCGGTCCATCTCGCACGGCGACTACACGCGCCGGGTGCGCGAGAACCGCCGCGACGAGCTGGGCGACCTGGCCCAGACGATCAACCGCATGGCGGACGAGCTGGCCGCCCAGGACCGGCAGCGCAAGGAACTCGTCGCGAACGTCTCGCACGAGCTGCGCACCCCGATCGCGGGTCTGCGCGCGGTGCTGGAGAACATCGTCGACGGGGTCACGCAGGCCGACCCGGAGACCATGCGGACGGCCCTGAAGCAGACGGAACGGCTCGGCCGGCTGGTCGAGACGCTGCTCGACCTGTCCCGGCTCGACAACGGCGTCGTCCCGCTCAAGAAGCGGCGCTTCGAGGTGTGGCCGTATCTGTCGGGCGTGCTGAAGGAGGCCAACATGGTCGCCTCGGCCCGCGCGGGCATGGCGTCCGGCTCCGGCAGCCACACCCGTACCGACGTCCATCTGCACCTCGACGTGTCCCCGCCGGAGCTGTCCGCGCACGCGGACCCGGAGCGCATCCACCAGGTGGTCGCCAACCTCATCGACAACGCGGTCAAGCACAGCCCGCCGCACGGCCGCGTGACGGTCCGGGCGCGGCGCGGGCCGCACCCGGAGTCGCTGGAGCTGGAGGTGCTGGACGAGGGGCCCGGCATCCCGAAGTCGGAGTGGCACCGCGTCTTCGAGCGGTTCAACCGCGGCAACGCCAACCGGCCGCACGGTCCCGGCAGCGACGGCGGCACCGGACTCGGCCTGGCCATCGCCCGCTGGGCCGTCGATCTGCACGGCGGCCGGATCCGCGTGGCCGAATCCGAGCGCGGCTGCCGGATCCTTGTCACTCTTCCGGGACTGCCTTCCGTATCGAGTTGACGTACAGTTCGAAGCCGGGCCTCAAGATCCACCGGCGACCGCGCCGACGGGCACGCGCGATCAGGCGCGGACCCGCCCCCGGCCGCGGGGGCCGGGTGACGGCGCCCTTTCCCCGATCACGGGGGTGCCCCCGGGCTGTTCGGGCTACGGGGGAGTAACCACGCTTGTTTCCCGCCATTTCAGACGGCGAAACACGCTGTTCGATGTGATGTGCGCGACGATGGACGGGCCCGGCCTGACCTTCTCGGTCCAGGAGGCGTAGCCTTTATTTCCGCTGTCCATCACCTTGTGAAGCGGAAGAGGGCGGTTGCCGCCGTGTCGCCACAGTCCCCCAGTAACTCGAACATCTCGACCGACACCGAACAAGCGGGCAAGAACCCCGCTGCCGCGTTCGGTCCCAATGAGTGGCTCGTCGACGAGATCTATCAGCAGTACCTCCAGGACCCGAATTCGGTAGACCGAGCCTGGTGGGACTTCTTCGCCGACTACAAGCCGGGCGCCGCCGCGACCCCGGTCGCGGAGACCACCACGGCCCAGGCCCCGGCGCAGGCTCCGGCCGCCCCGGCCGCCCAGCCCACTGCTCCCGCCCAGCCCGCCGCTCCCGCCCAGGCCCCGGCCGCCCCCGAGGCGCCGAAGCCGGCGGCCGCCGCCCCCGCCCAGCCCGCGGCGAAGGCCCCGGCCGCCCCGGCCAAGGCCGCCCCCGCCGCGCAGCCCGCGGCGAAGGCCGCGCCCGCCGCCGAGGCCCCGGCCGGCCGCGAGCAGGTCACCCTGCGCGGTCCGGCCGCCGCGGTCGCCAAGAACATGGACGCCTCCCTGGAGCTGCCCACGGCCACGTCCGTGCGCGCGGTCCCGGTGAAGCTGCTGTTCGACAACCGCATCGTCATCAACAACCACCTCAAGCGGGCCCGCGGCGGGAAGATCTCCTTCACGCACATCATCGGCTACGCGATGGTCCAGGCCATCAAGGCGATGCCGTCGATGAACTGGCACTACGCGAAGGTGGACGGCAAGCCCACCCTCGTCAAGCCGGACCACGTCAACCTCGGTCTGGCCATCGACCTGGTGAAGCCCAACGGCGACCGCCAGCTCGTCGTCGCGGCCATCAAGAAGGCCGAGACGCTGAACTTCTTCGAGTTCTGGCAGGCCTACGAGGACATCGTCCGCCGCGCCCGCGACGGCAAGCTGACGATGGACGACTTCTCCGGCGTGACGGTCTCCCTGACCAACCCCGGCGGCCTCGGCACCGTCCACTCCGTGCCGCGTCTGATGCCCGGCCAGTCGGTCATCATGGGCGTCGGCTCCATGGACTACCCGGCGGAGTTCCAGGGCACCAGCCAGGACACCCTGAACAAGCTCGGCATCTCGAAGGTCATGACCCTCACGTCGACCTACGACCACCGGGTCATCCAGGGCGCCGCGTCCGGCGAGTTCCTGCGCCAGGTCGCCAACCTGCTGCTCGGCGAGAACAACTTCTACGACGACATCTTCGAGTCGCTGCGCATCCCCTACGAGCCGGTCCGCTGGCTCAAGGACATCGACGCCAGCCACGACGACGACGTCACGAAGGCCGCCCGCGTCTTCGACCTGATCCACTCCTACCGGGTCCGCGGTCACGTCATGGCCGACACCGACCCGCTGGAGTACACCCAGCGCAAGCACCCCGACCTGGACATCGTCGAGCACGGGCTCACGCTGTGGGACCTGGAGCGCGAGTTCGCCGTCGGCGGCTTCGCCGGCAAGTCGATGATGAAGCTGCGCGACATCCTCGGCGTGCTGCGCGACTCGTACTGCCGCACCACCGGCATCGAGTTCATGCACATCCAGGACCCCAAGCAGCGCAAGTGGATCCAGGACCGGGTGGAGCGCCCGCACTCCAAGCCGGAGCGCGAGGAGCAGCTGCGCATCCTGCGCCGGCTGAACGCCGCCGAGGCGTTCGAGACCTTCCTGCAGACGAAGTACGTCGGCCAGAAGCGCTTCTCGCTGGAGGGCGGCGAGTCCGTCATCCCGCTGCTGGACGCGGTCCTGGACTCGGCCGCCGAGTCCCGCCTGGACGAGGTCGTCGTCGGCATGGCCCACCGCGGCCGCCTGAACGTCCTCGCCAACATCGTCGGCAAGTCGTACGCGCAGATCTTCCGCGAGTTCGAGGGCAACCTCGACCCGAAGTCGATGCACGGCTCCGGCGACGTGAAGTACCACCTGGGCGCCGAGGGCACCTTCACGGGCCTGGACGGCGAGCAGATCAAGGTCTCCCTGGTCGCCAACCCCTCGCATTTGGAGGCGGTCGACCCGGTCCTGGAGGGCGTCGCCCGCGCCAAGCAGGACATCATCGGCAAGGGCGGCACGGACTTCACGGTCCTGCCCATCGCCATCCACGGCGACGCGGCCTTCGCCGGCCAGGGCGTGGTGGCCGAGACCCTGAACATGTCGCAGCTGCGCGGCTACCGCACCGGCGGCACGGTCCACATCGTCATCAACAACCAGGTCGGCTTCACCGCGGCCCCCGAGTCCTCGCGTTCCTCCATGTACGCGACGGACGTGGCCCGCATGATCGAGGCCCCGATCTTCCACGTGAACGGCGACGACCCGGAGGCCGTGGTCCGCGTCGCGCGGCTGGCCTTCGAGTTCCGCCAGGCGTTCAACAAGGACGTGGTGATCGACCTCATCTGCTACCGCCGCCGCGGTCACAACGAGTCGGACAACCCGGCCTTCACGCAGCCGCTGATGTACGACCTCATCGACAAGAAGCGCTCGGTGCGCAAGCTCTACACCGAGTCCCTCATCGGCCGCGGCGACATCACCCTGGAAGAGGCCGAGCAGGCGCTGCAGGACTACCAGGGCCAGCTGGAGAAGGTCTTCACCGAGGTCCGCGAGGCCACCTCGCAGCCGTCCGCCGTGGCGCCCTCCGACCCGCAGGCGGAGTTCCCGGTCGCCGTGAACACCGCGGTGTCCGGCGAGGTCGTCAAGCGGATCGCCGAGTCCCAGGTCAACATCCCCGACCACATCACCGTCCACCCGCGGCTGCTGCCGCAGCTGCAGCGCCGGGCGGCGATGGTCGAGGACGGCACGATCGACTGGGGCATGGGCGAGACCCTCGCCATCGGCTCCCTGCTGCTGGAGAACGTCCCGGTCCGCCTGGCCGGCCAGGACTCCCAGCGCGGCACCTTCGGCCAGCGCCACGCGGTCATCATCGACCGCAACACGGGCGAGGAGTACACGCCGCTGCAGTACCTCTCCGAGGACC
Organism: Streptomyces sp. NPDC051207; assembly: GCF_040682395.1. Lineage (NCBI taxonomy): Bacteria > Bacillati > Actinomycetota > Actinomycetes > Kitasatosporales > Streptomycetaceae > Streptomyces > Streptomyces sp. NPDC051207. The sequence goes on from NZ_JBFBAX010000004.1 coordinate 160,866, forward strand.
AGTCGCGTCTCAACGTCTACAACTCCCTGCTGTCCGAGTACGCGGCCATGGGCTTCGAGTACGGCTACTCGCTGGCCCGCCCGGACGCGCTCGTGATGTGGGAGGCGCAGTTCGGCGACTTCGTCAACGGCGCGCAGACGGTCGTGGACGAGTTCATCTCCTCGGCCGAGCAGAAGTGGGCGCAGACCTCCGGCGTCGTCCTGCTCCTGCCGCACGGCTACGAGGGCCAGGGCCCGGACCACTCGTCCGCCCGCCCGGAGCGCTTCCTGCAGCTGTGCGCGCAGAACAACATGACGGTCGCCATGCCGACCTCGCCGGCGAACTACTTCCACCTCCTGCGGTGGCAGGTGCACAACCCGCACCACAAGCCGCTGATCGTCTTCACGCCGAAGTCGATGCTGCGACTGAAGGCCGCGGCCTCCAAGGCGGAGGAGTTCACGACGGGCGGCTTCCGCCCCGTCATCGGCGACGGTTCCGTGGACCCGGCCGCCGTCCGCAAGATCGTCTTCTGCACCGGCAAGGTCTACTACGACCTCGACGCCGAGCGGAAGAAGCGCGGCGTGACGGACACGGCCATCATCCGCATCGAGCGCCTGTACCCGATCCCGGGTACCGAGCTCCAGGCGGAGATCGCCAAGTACCCGAACGTCGAGAAGTACCTGTGGGCCCAGGAGGAGCCGGCGAACCAGGGCGCCTGGCCGTTCATCGCGCTCAACCTGATCGACCACCTGGACCTGGCGGTCGGCGCGGACATCCCGCCCGGCGAGCGCCTGCGCCGCATCTCCCGCCCGCACTCGTCGTCCCCGGCGGTCGGCTCGGCGAAGCGGCACCAGGCGGAGCAGGAGCAGCTGGTGCGTGAGGTGTTCGAGGCGTGAGCCTCTGACGCGGCACGGGAAGGGCCCGCCTCCGGATGTCCCGGGGGCGGGCCCTTCCGGCGTCCGGGCCGCACGACGGGCCAGCGCCGTGCGCGTCAGGTGGTCCGGGTCCGCAGTCCCAGCAGGGGCGGTTGCGGGCGCGGGCCGGCGGGCACAACGGCACGTTCCTCGACATCCCCGTCCACTCCCGCGGGAGAACCACCCCTGGACCCTCGGCTGCGCCATGAACGCCTCCGCGCTGCGCGATCCCGTCGGTGACATCGCGGGCCCTCCACTCGGGGTTCGTCGTTCCCCGCTCCCCCGGCGTTCCCCCGGCGTCCTCCGGTGCCGGTCGCCGCGCCGCGGGCCGGACGCGGGGCTGCTACGGCGCCAGGGCCCCGGCTGCCCCTCCGGGCACGCCGCTGCCTGCGCCTATCCTTTTGCTGTCTTCCTTCGGTCTTCCTTCAGTCATCCCTCACACCTGTCGGAAAGACGACGAAAGACCTGGTCCATTTGTTCCCGCGGGGAACTCCCCGCAGGAAACCTCCCGCAGGAAACAGGGGCCTTCCCGCCCGGGACGCTCCCTCTCCCTGCGCCGACCCGACGGAGCACGATCCATGTACTTCACCGACCGCGGCATCGAGGAGCTGGAGAAGCGGCGCGGCGAGGAAGAGATCACCTTCGAGTGGCTCGCCGAGCAGCTGCGGACGTTCGTCGACCTGAACCCCGACTTCGAGGTCCCGGTGGAAAGGCTGGCCACGTGGCTGGCGCGGCTGGACGACGAGGACGACGAGTAGGGGGGCCTCTTCTCGTCCGCCGCCCGAGGGCGGCGATCACCGGAACGGGTGTCTTGACTTCTCCTGTCCGCGATATATCGTGATTCCACAGGACGCGATATGGCGTGTCGCGTTGTCTCCGGCTGCCCGTGCGGTCCGGTTCGACCCAGGAGGTCTGCACCATGTCCGAGTGGTCCGTCACGGAGCCCGAAAAGATCACCTTCGACGACCCCGTGCGCGAACTCCAGGTACGCATCGTCAACGGAACGGTGAACGTCGTGGGGACGGACGAGAGTTCCGCCCGCCTGGAAGTCTCCGAGATCGAGGGCCCGCCCCTGATCGTCACCCAGCAGGGCGGCACGCTCACCGTGGCGTACGAGGACCTGCCCTGGAAGGGCTTCCTCAAGTGGCTGGACGGCAAGGGCTGGCGCCGCCGCGCCGTGGTCTCCCTGGCCGTTCCCGCGGACACGCGCGTGGAGGTCGGCGTCGTCGGCGCCGCCGCCGTCGTCTCCGGCATCCGGAGCCGGTCGGTGGTGAAGGGCGTCACCGGCGACACGACCCTCGTCGGCCTGTCCGGCCCGGTGCGCGCCGACACCGTCTCCGGGAATCTGGAGGCCCAGGCGGTCACGGGCGACCTGCGCTTCCACTCCGTCTCCGGCGACCTCACGGTGGTCGAGGGCTCCGGCCGCTCCGTGCGGGCCGACTCGGTCAGCGGCTCCATGATCGTCGACCTCGACCCGGACGGCCCGACCGACGTCGGCCTGACCAGCGTCTCGGGCGAGATCGCCATCCGGCTCCCCCACCCGGCGGACGCCGAGGTCGAGGCGAACACCGCGAGCGGGACGATCTCCAACGCCTTCGACGGCCTGAGGGTGCACGGCCAGTGGGGCGCGCACAAGGTCACCGGCCGGCTCGGCGCGGGCAACGGCAAGCTGCGCGCGACCACCGTCTCCGGCTCCATCGCCCTGCTGCGCAGGCCACCCGGCGAGGACGAGCCGTGGGACGCGGCCCCGGGCCCGGCGGGGACTCCGGCGACGGACCATTCCGCTTCCGGCCCCGGCGGCTCCCCGGCCGACGGCACGACCGACAAGAAGGTGCTCTGACATGCCTCCCGTCTTCGCCCACGGACGCCTCCGTCTCTACCTGCTGAAGCTGCTCGACGAGGCCCCGCGCCACGGCTACGAGGTGATCCGCCTCCTGGAGGAGCGCTTCCAGGGGCTGTACGCGCCGTCGGCGGGCACCGTCTACCCGCGCCTGGCCAAGCTGGAGGCGGAGGGCCTGGTCACCCACACCACCGAGGGCGGCCGCAAGGTGTACGCGATCACGGACGCCGGCCGGGCCGAACTGGCCGACCGGGGCGGCGAGCTGGCCGACCTGGAGCTGGAGATCCGCGAGTCCGTCGCCGAACTCGCCGCCGAGATCCGGGCGGACGTCCGCGGCGCCGCGGGCGACCTGCGCCGCGAGGTGCGGGCGGCGGCCGGCGAGGCGCGGCGCGGCTCCGCGCGGGGTGACGGAAAGGGCGCCGGGGAGTTCCCCGGGCTCGGTGACCCGGAGGCCTGGCGCGCCGCCAAGGAGGAGATGCGGCGCGTCAAGCAGGAGTGGAAGGAGCAGGCCCGGCGCGCCAAGGACGAGAGCCGCCGGGCCCGCGAGGAGGCCCAGCGGGCGCAGCGCCAGGCCAAGGAGACGCAGGAGGAGATGCAGCGCATCGCCCGCCGCGTCCAGGAACAGGTCCAGGACCACTTCCTTCGCGGCGACTGGCCGACCGGTGTGCGCGAGGGCCTGACGGAACTGGTCAAGGAGTTCGGCGAGTTCGGCAGGGACTTCGGCAAGGACTTTGGACGGGACTTCGTCACCGGCCGCCCCACGGGCGGTACCGGACGGCCGCCCCGGCAGCAGCCGGAGTACTCCGACACCCCCGAGGACTTCCCCGCCGACTACGAACCGGCCTGGGCCCACGAGGAGCCCACCGGCGACCCGGCCCGCGACCTGGACCGGCTGCTCGACCGCTTCCGGGACGACATCCGCGACGCGGCCCGCGACCACGGCGTGACAGCCGGACAACTGCGCGACGCCCGGCGCCACTTGTCGACGGCGGCGGCCCACATCGGGGCACTGCTGCGCACACCGAAGCCCTGAGCCGACCCGCCGACCGGCTCCGGTGACCCTCCCCCGGGCCACTGGAGCCGGAGGTCAGCCCGCCTTGGCCTGCCCCTCCCCGTAGAGGACCCGGCACACCGACTCGTGGGTCACCCCGTGGTCGGCCAGGACCTCCGCGGACACCCCCGGGCGCGTGGTCAGCGCCAGCAGGATGTGCTCGTCACCGATGTGCCGGTCGCGGCGCGCGAGGGCGATGCGCAGGGCCTTCTCCAGGATGTCCTTGGCGTCCCGCCCGAAGGTGCGCCGCCCCGACCACCATCCCTTGTCCTTGCGGTCACCGGCCATGGCACCGACGCCGTGCACCTCCTCCACGCGGGCGACGATCTCGGCGACGTCGATCCCCAGCCCCGCGAGGGCCTCCGCCTCGGCCTGGGACAGACCCGCTCGGCGCCGCGCCTCGGCCAGCGCCCGGCGTACGGAGTCCCGGCGTTCGGCGAGCCCGAGCGCGGCCAGCGCGAAGGAGGCGCGGCTGCCCTCCCGGTCCAGCAGGGCGAGCAGCATGTGCTCGGCGTCGACGCAGCCCGCGTCCACCGCGTCGGCGTGCCCGACCGCTCCCTTGACGACGGCACGGGCGTCCTTCGTGAACCGTTCGAACATCAATGCCTCCCGTACTTCTTGTGCACGGCCTGCCTGCTGACGCCGAGTTCGGCGGCGATCTCCTGCCACGACCAGCCCTGGTTGCGCGCACTGCGCACCTGGACGGCCTCCAACTGCTCCAGCAGCCTCCGCAGCGCGGCGACGGCACGCAGCCCGACCCGGGGATCACGATCGCCCGCACGTTCGGCGAGATCCGTGGCTTCACTCATGCCGTCAACCTACGTTGACAGACGCACGCTGTCAACCACAGTTGACATGAAAACGGCCGGCCCGAAACCGGGCCGACCGTCACAGCGCCGTCGTAGGCGAAACAGCCGTAGACGAACGAGTCGTAGGCGAATCAGCCGCAGACCCATCAGTCGTAGGCGAATCAGGGATTCGTGAGCACGATCTTTCCGAACTGCCCGCCCGCTTCCATGCGCTCGAAGCCGTCCCGGGCGCGGTCCATGGGCAGCACCTCGTCGATGACGGGCCGCACACCGGTGGCGGCGCAGAAGGACAGCAGGTCCTCCAGCTCGTCCTTGGTGCCCATCGTGGAGCCGACGACCTTGAGCTCCAGGAAGAAGATCCGGGTCAGCTCCGCGTGCGAGGGCCGGTCGCCGCTGGTGGCACCGGAGATGACGAGGGTGCCACCGGGGCGCAGCGACTTCACGGAGTGGGACCAGGTCGCGGCGCCCACCGTCTCGATGACCGCGTCGACCCGCTGCGGCAGCCGGGCGCCGGGTTCGACCGCCGCCACGGCACCGAGTTCCTCGGCCCGCTTCCGCTTGGCCTCGTCCCGGCTGGTGGCGAACACCCGCAGCCCGGCAGCCCTGCCGAGCACGATCGCGGCCGTGGCGACACCGCCACCGGCGCCCTGCACGAGAACGGAGTCACCGGGGCGCACGCCGGCGTTCGTGAAAAGCATCCGGTACGCGGTCAGCCAGGCCGTCGGCAGACAGGCGGCCTCCTCGAAGGACAACTCCTTCGGCTTGGGCAGCACGTTCCACGTGGGCACGGCGACCTGCTCGGCGAAGGTGCCCTGGTAGCGCTCGGTGAGGATGGAGCGGGGCTCCTTGGGGCCGACGCCGTGACCGGTCTGGCCGATCACGGAGTGCAGGACGACCTCGTTGCCGTCCTCGTCGACGCCCGCGGCGTCGCATCCGAGGATCATCGGCAGCCGGTCCTCGGGGAGGCCGACACCGCGCAGGGACCACAGGTCGTGGTGGTTGAGGGAGGCGGCCCTGACATTGACGACACTCCAGCCGGGCCGGGCCTCGGGGGCGGGGCGCTCCCCCAACTCCAGACCGGAGAGCGGCTGGTCGCGGTCGATTCGGGCGGCGTAGACAGCGAACATGACCACGACCATAGGTTCCGCGCCGCGCGGAGGGAACCGCGGGCCCCTGTGACACACACCCTCTTGCGCAACGGCACCCGGCGGGGCCACGCCCCGCACCCCGCGCCCACCACCCGAACAGCCCAACCGGCCCCAAAGAGCCGAAGAGGCCGAGAGGCCGAAGAGGCCGAGAAAATGGCCCCGCCCACCAGGGACGGGGCCATGAACCCAACCGGCGTCGGCTGGAGCCGACCGGCCCAACCGCGGCCGGCCGGCCCGACCGAACTCGGCCGCCCACCGCCTCAGCGGCGGGCAACCCCCTCCGCCCGAGCCGCCGCGGCGACCGCCGCCGTGACCGCCGGGGCGACCCGGTCGTCGAACGGCGACGGGATCACGTAGTCCGCGGCGAGGTCGTCACCGACGACGGCGGCCAGCGCCTCGGCGGCGGCCAGCTTCATGCCCTCGGTGATCCGGGAGGCCCGCACCTGGAGGGCGCCGGCGAAGATGCCCGGGAACGCCAGCACGTTGTTGATCTGGTTCGGGAAGTCCGACCGCCCGGTGGCGACGACCGCCGCGTACTTGTGCGCGACGTCCGGGTGCACCTCGGGGTTCGGGTTGGCCATGGCGAACACGAACGCGCCCTCGGCCATGGACGCCACCGCCGGCTCCGGCACCGTGCCGCCGGACACGCCGATGAAGACGTCCGCGCCCACCAGGGCCGACTCCAGCGACCCGGACAGACCGGCCTTGTTCGTGAACTCGGCCAGCTCCCGCTTGACGGACGTCAGGTCCTCCCGGTCCCGGGAGACGACACCCTTGCGGTCGGTCACCGCGACGTCCCCGATCCCGGCCTCGACCAGCATCCTGGCGATGGCGACACCGGCCGCGCCGGCCCCGGAGATCACCGCGCGCAGCTCCCCGAGTGAGCGCCCGCTCAGCCGCGCCGCGTTGCGCAGGGCGGCCAGCGTGACGACGGCCGTGCCGTGCTGGTCGTCGTGGAAGACCGGGATGTCGACCCGCTCCTGGAGCCGCCGCTCGATCTCGAAGCACCGCGGCGCGGAGATGTCCTCGAGGTTGACACCGCCGAACGAGGGCGACAGCCGCACCACCGTCTCGACGATTTCGTCGACGTCCGTGCAGCTCAACGCGATCGGCACCGCGTCGACACCGCCGAACTGCTTGAAAAGAATCGCCTTGCCTTCCATCACCGGAAGGGAGGCCTCGGGCCCGATGTCCCCGAGCCCGAGGACGGCCGTACCGTCCGTCACCACCGCCACGACCGACGACTTCCACGTGTAGTCGTGGACGAGGTCGGGCTGGTCGGCGATCGCGCTGCACACCTTCGCGACGCCGGGCGTGTAGGCCAGGGACAGGTCGTCCTTGTCACGGACCGGCACGGTGGCCTGCACGGCCATCTTGCCGCCGCGGTGCAGCGCGAACGCCGGGTCGAAGGAATCGAGGGGCTCGGCCCCGCCGTCCTGCTCCGTATTGGCGTCGCTGTCGCTGCGAGGATTGACGATCTCCGCTGCCACTTCGTTTTACCCCTTAAGTGTTCATGGTTTGAGGGTTTGGATGCCACTCCTGGTGAGGAGTGGGCGGGCACCGCGCAAGGCCCTGATCGTTGGTGCGTACAGGCCAAACGCGACGGGCGCGCCGCACACGCGCCCTGAGCCCCGGATGAGGGGTGTAAAGAACCTTCTTACCGGACGGACACGGCCGCCGACGAGTCCATTCGGTCCAAGGTCACATGACGAACTCGTGCCGGAGTCGTACCCGCCGGGCGGGGGACGCCACCGGACCGGATGCTCGTGACATGCCTCATAGGCGCACATCGGACAAGCTAGTCACCCGCGCTTGACAGGCACTGGAGCGGTCGGCTCGACCACGCAACCCTCGTCCAAATCCTGAGATACGCCGCAGATCTTCCGGCCGGAAGGGCAGATTCCCGTAAAGGTTGGGTCGTGATGTACCGACCTGGTGGGGTTCGGGGGTCACCCGTTATCCGATTTTGACATGGCGGCCCCCCTGAATGGCTCAGTCCGAATGGCAAGATGCCGTAATCACACGAGGTCGCGACACTCGAAGGTGTGTGTTCACGTCGATCCTCGTCGTGCTCCTGTCGACACGCGTCGACCACGACGGCCGCCGAACCCGTCGACGGCCGTCCGCCCCATCGGCAACTCCACCCATCCGCCGGAGGAACCCACCATGGCCGCAAGCTCCACCCGTCGTACGACCGCCGCGCACTCCCGGCTAGCAGCGGTCGGTGCGATCGCGGTCGCAGGCACCCTGCTGCTCACCGGCTGCGGTGACCAGACCAAGGACACCGGCTCGGCCTCCGAGACCGCGAAGACGTCCTCGGCCCCGCTGGCCGACAAGCTTCCGAAGGCGATCCGTGACAAGGGCGTCGTCAAGGTCGGTTCGGACATCGCCTACGCACCGGTCGAGTTCAAGGACAGCTCCGGCAAGACGGTCGGCATCGACCCCGACCTGGCCGCGGCCATGGGCAAGCAGCTCGGTGTGAAGTTCGAGTTCGAGAACGGCACCTTCGACACCCTGATCACGGGTCTGCGCTCCAAGCGGTACGACATCGCCATGTCCGCGATGACCGACACCAAGGACCGCCAGGAGGGCATCGACTCCGACACCGGCAAGAAGGTCGGCGAGGGCGTCGACTTCGTCGACTACTTCACCGCCGGTGTCTCGATCTACACCAAGAAGGGCGACGACCAGGGCATCAAGACCTGGGCCGACCTGTGCGGCAAGAAGATCGTGCTCCAGCGCGGCACGGTCTCCGAGGACCTCGCCAAGTCCGAGTCGAAGAAGTGCCCGGCCGGCAAGAAGATCGCCATCGAGTCCTTCGACAACGACCAGCAGGCCCAGACCCGGCTGCGCGGCGGCGGCGCCGACGCCGGTTCGTCCGACTTCCCGGTCGCCGCGTACGCCGTGAAGACCTCCGGCGGCGGCAAGGACTTCCAGCTGGTCGGCGAGCAGGTCGAGGCCGCGCCGTACGGCATCGCGGTCGCCAAGGACAACACCGAGCTGCGGGACGCCCTCAAGGCGGCGCTGGACGCCATCATCGAGAACGGCGAGTACCAGAAGATCATGGAGAAGTGGGGCGTCACGGAGGGCGCCGTCAAGGAAGCCACCATCAACGGCGGCAAGTGACCGCGCGAGCGGCACTGAAAGGCAACACCCGTGACTGCTGACATCGACAAGACGACGGGACCGGCGAGCACGCCCCCGGCCGGACCGGAAGCCATCAAGGCCATCCCGGTCCGGCACTACGGGCGCTACGTCTCCGCCGTCATCACTCTGGCCCTGCTGGCCGGAGTCGTCTACGCGTTCTCCCAGGGCAGGATCAACTGGGGCACGATCCCGGACTACTTCTTCGACGACCGGGTCCTCGGCGGCGTCGGCAAGACGCTCCTGATGACCGTCCTGGCCATGACCATCGGCATCGTCGGCGGCATCCTGCTGGCCGTGATGCGCCTGTCGAAGAACCCGGTGACCTCCTCGATCGCGTGGTTCTACATCTGGTTCTTCCGCGGCACCCCGGTCCTGGTGCAGCTGGTGGTCTGGTTCAACCTGGGCCTGGTCTTCGAGTACATCAACCTCGGGCCGTTCTACAAGGACGAGTGGTCGGACTTCATGACCCCGTTCCTGACGGCGCTGCTGGGCCTCGGCCTCAACGAGGCCGCGTACATGGCGGAGATCTGCCGCGCCGGTCTGCTCTCGGTGGACGAGGGCCAGACCGAGGCGTCGCACGCGCTCGGCATGAGCCACTCCAAGACGCTGCGCCGGATCGTCATCCCGCAGGCGATGCGCGTGATCGTGCCGCCGACGGGCAACGAGGTCATCAACATGCTGAAGACGACCTCGCTGGTGTCCATCGTCCAGTACTCCGAACTGTTCCGGGTCGCCCAGGACATCGGCCAGACCTCCGGCGCCCCCGCCGAGATGCTGTTCCTGGCGGCGACCTGGTACCTGCTGCTGACCTCGGTGTTCAGCGTCGGCCAGTACTACCTGGAGCGCTACTACGCCCGTGGCGCCAGCCGACAGCTGCCGGCCACCCCGTGGCAGAAGATCAAGGCGAACATGCTGTCCCTTTCCAGCCGTTCGAAGGGAGGCATCGCATGAGCGAGCAGCTCAGCAAGCAGGACGCCGCCCCGCAGCAGGACACCGTCCCCATGGTGAAGGCCGAGGGCGTCCACAAGTCCTTCGGCCCGGTCGAGGTCCTCAAGGGCATCGACCTGGAGGTGAGGACCGGCGAGGTGTTCTGCCTCATCGGCCCCTCCGGCTCCGGCAAGTCGACCTTCCTGCGGTGCATCAACCACCTCGAGAAGATCAACGCCGGCCGGCTGTACGTCGACGGCGAGCTGGTCGGCTACCGCCAGAAGGGCGACAAGCTCTACGAGCTGAAGGACAGCGAGGTCGCCCTGAAGCGCCGGGACATCGGCATGGTCTTCCAGCGCTTCAACCTGTTCCCGCACATGACCGCGCTGGAGAACATCATCGAGGCGCCGGTGCAGGTCAAGGGCGTGAGCAGGGCGCAGGCCAAGGAGCGTGCCAGGGAGCTGCTGGACCGCGTGGGCCTGGCCGACAAGACCGGCACCTACCCCTCGCAGCTGTCCGGCGGCCAGCAGCAGCGCGTCGCCATCGCCCGCGCGCTGGCGATGGACCCGAAGCTGATGCTGTTCGACGAGCCGACCTCGGCGCTCGACCCGGAGCTGGTCGGTGACGTCCTGGACGTCATGCGCGACCTGGCCGAGTCGGGCATGACGATGGTCGTCGTCACCCACGAGATGGGCTTCGCCCGCGAGGTGGGCGACAGCCTGGTCTTCATGGACGGCGGCGTGGTGGTCGAGTCGGGCAACCCGCGCGACGTGCTGACCAACCCGCAGCACGAGCGGACGCAGTCGTTCCTGTCGAAGGTGCTCTGACAGCGCTCACGACAAGGGACCGGCTCACGACGAGGGACGGACTCACGACGAGGGGCGGTACGGACATCCCGTACCGCCCCTTTCGCGTGCCCCGGCTACTTCAGCGCCAGCAGCAGCGTGTCCGCCGGCGACGACCACACGGGCCTGACCTCGGCGAAGCCCTTCTCGCGCAGTACGCGTGCGTGCCACGCCGGGGACGGCATGTCGCCGTCGGCGTGCTCGCCGTAGATCTCGTAGCGGCGGGCGGTCGGCGCGGCGAGCACCGGGTCCTTGGCGGCGAGCTGCCACCACTCGGCCCAGTCGAGGGCGCCGTCCCGCTTGGCCTGTTCCATGCGCGCGTGCCGCTGGGCGCGCTCGGCCGCGTTGATCCGGGGCGTCCACTCGTCGATCATGTGGTCCGCGTTCATGAAGACACCGCCGTCGCGGACGAGCTCCGCGACCCGACCGTAGAGGGCCGCGAGGGGTTCGCTGTGCAGCCAGTGCAGGGCCGTCGCGGTCAGGACGGCGTCGTACGCGTCGTACGGCAGCTTCGCCGGCCAGTCGGGGTCCTTCAGGTCGGCGGTGACGAGGGTGACCCGGTCGTCGCCCGCGAACGTGCCCTCCGCGATGGCCAGGAGCGCCGGGTCGAGGTCGACGCCCGTGCTGGTGGCCCCGGGGAACCGGGCGAGGAGGCGGGCCGTGATGCTCCCCGTGCCGCACGCGAGGTCGAGCACGCGCGGTGCGGGGCCGACGAGGGCTTCCACCATGTCGAGCATGACCCGGAACCGCTCCTCGCGGTCGGGCATGTACCACTCCTGCTGCCGGTCCCAGCTCTCCTGCCAGGCCTGCCAGTCGGCACCGGCGGTGGTGGTGTGGGTGTCCGTCATCGAGCCCCTCCTCGCGTCCGTCACGCAATACCCTGGAAGTAATACCCTGTAAGCACGATCGTCTGTTACCCGACCGCAGGCACGACCATAGAGCCCCACCGTAAGGACTACAAGTGGAACTGGCCTATTACTCGGATTACGCCGTACGTCTCGTCAACACCGAGGAACCGGCGCGGGGCAAGGATTCCCTCACCTCGATCCAGGCCGTGCGTGACCTGTTCGTCGGCAACCAGGCGGCGGCCCGCCGCGCCACCGACGCGGACGTGACCCGCTTCCGCTCCGTACGCGGCCGGCTGCGGTCGGTCTTCGAGGCGGCGGACCGGGGCGACGAGACCCTCGCCGTGGACCTGCTCAACTCACTGCTGCTGGAGTTCCCGGTCAGCCCGCAGATCTCGGGGCACGACTTCCGCGACGACGACGGCCGCCCCCTGTGGCACATGCACCTCGCCGACCACCCGTCCAACGCGACCGCCGGCTACGCGGCCATCGCGGCGATGGGCCTGGCCTTCCACCTCACCGAGTACGGCGTCGACCGCCTCGGCCTGTGCGAGGCCGCGCCGTGCCGCAACGCCTACCTGGACACCTCGACCAACCGCTCCCGGCGCTACTGCTCCGACCGCTGCGCGACCCGCGCCAACGTGGCCGCCTACCGCGCCCGCAAACGCCTGGAGGCGGACCGGTCGGAGAAGACCGGCCTGGCCGCCGACAGCGCCCAGCGCACCAGCGCGAACGGCGAGCGCTGATCCGGCCTGCGGGGCCGGTACCTGAACCGCACCCGGCCGAGCACCAGCTCCTCCGGGACGACCCCGTAGTCGGTGCTGTCGCCGCCCGCGTACGCGTTGTCGCCGAGCACCCACCAGCCGCCCTCGCGCCGCTCGGCCGCGCGCTTGACCACGAGCAGATCCTGCTGGAAGGGGTGCCGCAGCACGACGACGTCGCCCGGGCCGGTCCGGGCGCCCCAGTGCACCAGGAGCCGGTCCCCGTGGTGCAGCGTGGGCACCATGGACGGCCCGGTCACCTCGGCGGGCCCGAACGGCAGCAGGCCCTTCGTGCGCTCGGTCTCCTGCGACGGCTCCGGCATCACCCGGCACCTCCTCCCCGGTTCTTCCTCCACCAGTCTCAGTCTGGCCCTGGACTTTTGTCCTAAGCGCATGGGGGCACCCGCGAAAACCCCTCCCGCACGGAGTAATGTCCCCTCTGAGAAGACGATCACGAGGAAGGAACGCTTCATGCTTTCCCGCCTGTTTGCCACCAAGGTCAAGGTCAGCGCGCACTGCGACCTGCCCTGCGGCGTGTACGACCCGGCCCAGGCCCGCATCGAGGCGGAGTCGGTGAGGGCCATCCAGGAGAAGATGGCCGGCAACGACGACCCGCACTTCCAGACGCGTGCCACCACCATCAAGGAGCAGCGCGCGGAGCTCGCGAAGCACCACGTGTCCGTGCTGTGGAGCGACTACTTCAAGCCGCCGCACTTCGAGAAGTACCCCGAGCTGCACCAGCTGATCAACGACACGCTGAAGGCCCTCTCCGCCGCGAAGGCCTCCACCGACCCGGCGACCGGCCAGAAGGCGCTGGACTACATCGCCCAGATCGACAAGATCTTCTGGGAGACGAAGAAGGCCTGACGCACAGTCGGACCCCCGTCCGGTCGGCGATCGGTGCACCATCGCGGACCTCGGGCATCCCGGGAGGGGCCCGGCCGGTTGACCCCGGCCGGGCCCCTTCGGCGTTGTCCACAGGCCCTGCCGGGCGGGCGGGCCCCGTGCCATGCTGGCGGGGTGGTGAGCGTCGATGATCTGGTCCGGCTGCGGCGGGCGCGAGACCGGATGGACCGGGAGTACGCCGGGCCCCTGGACGTCGCCGAGCTGGCGCGCACCGCGCTGATGTCGCCGGGCCACTTCCAGCGCAGCTTCCGCGCGGCGTTCGGGGAGACGCCGTACGGCTATCTGATGACCCGCCGTGTCGAGCGCGCCAAGGCGCTGCTGCGGCGCGGCGACATGACGGTGACCGAGGTGTGCGTCGCGGTGGGGTGTACGTCGCTGGGGTCGTTCAGCTCGCGTTTCACGGAGCTGGTCGGTGAGACGCCGAGCGCGTACCGGGCCCGCCGGCACGAGGCGGGCGCGGTGATTCCGGCATGCGTGGCGCGTACGTTCACCCGGCCGAGACGGGCGTAGCGTGCCGCCATGGACCGGAGAACCGATGTGAAACTCGCGCAGTGCTTCGTCGCCGTGGACGACCACGACAAGGCGCTGGCCTTCTACCAGGACGTACTGGGCCTGGAGGTCCGCAACGACGTCGGCTTCGAGGGGATGCGGTGGGTGACCGTCGGCTCTCCCCTCCAGCCGGACGTGGAGATCGTGCTGGAGCCGCCCGCCGCGAACCCGGACGCCTCCCCCGCCGACCGGCAGGCGATGGCGGAGCTGCTGGCCAAGGGCATGCTGCGCGGCGTCATCTTCACCACGGAGGACTGCGACGCCCTGTACGCCCGGGTCCGCGAGGCGGGCGCCGACGTGATCCAGGAGCCGATGGACCAGCCGTACGGAGTGCGGGACTGCGCGTTCCGTGACCCGGCCGGGAACATGCTGCGGTTCCTGGAGCGACGCGGGGTGTGATCCCCGGCCGGTCCGCCGGTCAGGTGCCGGTCGGTCGCAGGCGGGCCGCGCGGGCGTGCAGGTAGTGCTGTTCCGGGTGGCTCAGGGTCTGGGACGCGGCCGACTCGTAGGCGGCGCGGGCCGCTTCGAGGTCTCCGGCGCGTTCCAGGAGGTGCGCGCGTGCCGCGTCCAGGCGGTGGCCGGTGTACTCGCCGGCCAGGGCGTCCAGTTCGGCCAGCCCCGCGCGCGGGCCGTGCACCATCGCCACCGCCACGGCCCGGTTGAGGCGCTCGACCGGGCCGGGCACCAGACGCACCAGCACGTCGTAGAGGCCGAGGATCTCGCGCCAGTCCGTCGCCCGTGCGGTCGGCGCCTCGTCGTGCACGGCGGCGATGGCCGCGCGCAGCTGGTAGGGGCCGGGGCAGCCCTTCGACAGGGCGTCCACGACGAGCGCGGCGCCCTCCTCGATCGCGGCCCTGTCCCAGCGGTCGCGGTCTTGTTCGTCCAGGGGCACCAGTTCGCCGTGCGGCCCGGTGCGCGCGTCGCGGCGGGCGTCGGTGAGCACCATCAGGGCGAGCAGACCCGCCACTTCGGCGTCGTCCGGGAGCAGCCGGTGCACCTGGCGGGTCAGCCGGATCGCCTCGCTCGCCAGGTCACGGCGCTGCAGATGCGCCCCGGACGTCGCCGTGTAGCCCTCGTTGAAGATCAGGTACAGGGTGTGCAGGACCGCGGGCAGCCGTTGCTCCCAGTGGTCGGGGCGTCCGAAGCGCACGCCGCGGACCTTCTGCTTGGCCCGGCTGACGCGCTGCGCCATCGTCGCCTCGGGGACGAGATGGGCGCGCGCGATCTCCGCGGTCGTCAGTCCCCCCACGGCGCGCAGGGTGAGCGCGATCTGCGCGGGCGGCGTCAGGTCCGGGTGGCAGCACAGGAACAGCAGGGAGAGCGTGTCGTCCTCGCGCGGGGCGCGGTCGGCGCCGGGCGGCGGGGCCGTGAACGCGTCGCGCGGGGTGAGCGCCGCCGCCCGGTCCTCGCGCTGCCGGCGTGCCTCCTCGCCACGCAACGCGTCCGTCAGCCGCCGCGAGGCCACCCTGATGAGCCAGCCGCGCGGGTTGTCCGGGACACCGGCCGAGGGCCACTGCCGGGCCGCCGCGAGCAGCGCCTCCTGTACGGCGTCCTCGGCGGCGTCGAAGTGCCCGTAGCGTCTGACCAGCGCGCCGAGGACCTGCGGCGCGTGCCGGCGCAGCAGGTCCTCGACGTGGTGGGTCGCGCTTCGCACCGTCGGCTCAGCAGAGGTCGCCCGCGCCGTCCATGATCGACCGGATCGCCACCGGGTAGTCCGGCGCCCCGGCGGGCTGGGGGCAGCGGGCCACGCGCTCGGCGATCTCCGTGACGCGCTCCAGGCTCTCGCACTCCAGGATCCAGAAGCCCGCGAGGAGTTCCTTGGTCTCGCTGTACGGCCCGTCGGTGATCACACTCCTGCCGTCCGCGCCGAGCGTGACGTGCCGGGTGAGGGCCGGCTCGGCCAGTCCGTGTCCGGTGACGAGCTCGCCGGACTCGGCGAGGTCGTCGTTGACCGCGTTCATGTGGGCGTACATCGCCTGGAGTTCCTCCTCGCTCCAGGCCGGCGACGTGTCCGTGGCCTTGCCGCGCATCGCGTCGTAGTCCGCCTGTGCGCCCTGCACCATGACCAGGTACTTCATGGGTACGCTCCTTCGGCCGGGCCGCCCCCGTGCGGGCGGCTTTCACAGGGGACGTCGGAACCGGACCGGCGTTCTCGACAGGGCCAGGGGGTTCTGGGCGGGATTTTTCTCAGCCCTTCTCCGCGATGTGCCTGCCGGACCGCCCACGGGGTTCGGCGGATTCCGGTTCGTCGCCGGGGTACGCCTCGCACTTGGGGTTCTGGCAGGGCCCGGGGACCCACTTGGGAACCCACGCGCCCAGCGTCTTGTGGCGCCGGACGACCTGATCGACTGCCTGCCCGCAGACGGGACAGGCGGGTTTCTCGCTGTCCATGTCCCAAGGGTAGGCCGAGGTGGCCTCCTGCGCTCCCCGCTGCACCTCAGCGGCCGTGCGTCAGCCTTTCCGGCCGTACGTCAGCGGCTGCGCGCCGGCGTTCCCGGCTGTACGTCCGGACGACGGCGCCGTTGCCGAAAGTGCGCGTCGACTCCAGCGCGAACGGCGAGACGGTGAAGGCGGCGCCGAACATGGGCATGCCGGTCCCCAGGACGATCGGGTACGTCTTGACGATCAGCTCGTCGATCTCGTCGATCAGCTCCCCGGCGAGCCGGGAGCCGCCGCACAGGTAGATGTCGAGCGCGCTGTCCTCCGCCTTCAGTTCGCGGACCTTGCCCACCACGTCGTCCGCGACGATCTCGACGTTCGGGTCGGGCGACTCGCCGAGGGTGCGGGAGGCGACGTATTCGCGCAGGTGGGCGTAGGGGCTGGTGATGCCTTCCTTGAGTGCGAGGTCGTAACTGGCGCGGCCCTGGATGACGGTGTCGAACCGCTTGCCGGGCAGGTCGTCCACCCCGAGCATCCGGCGGCCCTGAGTCGGGAGGGTCTCGGGGTACTCCGTGACGAGGAACTGCAGGAACTCCTCGTCGACGTAGGACATCATCGCCGTCGCGTCGCCGTCCGGGCCTCCGATGAACCCGTCGACGGAGCAGGCGATGAAGTAGCTGAGCTTTCGCAAACCGGCCTCGATCCGTAGGCTGCGTACCGCGTACCACTCCAGTTGTAGTACTTCGACTGTAGTGGTCGCAAGGGTGTTCGCGGGACTTTCGCGGACGGACAGCAAGTGGGAGGGGAGATTCCACGTGAGGGAGACGATTCCGCATGGCCGGTAATCCCGAGCGGCGCAGGGCCCTGATCGACGCCGGTATCGAACTGCTGGCACGCGAGGGGGCGCGCGGGCTGACGTTCCGCGCGGTGGACGCCGAGGCGGGGGTGCCGGTGGGCACCGCCTCCAACTACTTCACCGGACGGGACGACCTGCTCCGCCAGATCGACGCCCGGCTGCACGCCCGGCTCGCGCCCGACCCCGAGGCGCTCGCCCGGCGCATGGCGGCGCCCCGGGACCGTTCACTGGTCACCGCGCTCATGCACGACCTGATGGGCCGGGCGGTGCGCGACCGCACCGGCTATCTCGCCCTGCTGGAGATGCGCCTGGAGGCCACCCGGCGCCCCGAGCTGCGCGCCTCCTCCTCCAGGTCGCTGCGCGGCGACCTGGAGGAGGGCATGCGCTTCCACCGGGAGGCCGGGCTGCCCGGTGGCGACGAGACGGTCACCCTGCTCTATCTCTCCATGCTCGGCCTGATCCTGGAACACCTGACCCTGCCGGGCGTCCTGGAAGACGTCCTCCCGGGCGTGACCGTGCCGGAAGGCCTGGTGGAGCGGATCGTGGCGACGGTGGTGCCGGAGGACTGACGCCCATCTGCCCTGCGGGCCGGCCCTCAGAGCGGCCGGTACGACTCGGGCTCGCGCCACATCGGCCACATCACGGGGCCGTCCGGCAGGTGCAGTGCGGTGCCGGTGAACGCGAAGCCGAGCCGCTCGTACAGCAGCCGGCCGCGGGCGCTGCTCGCCTCCAGGTAGGCGGGCAGCCCGTCGCGGTCGCAGCGGTCGAGCGCCGAGGCGACGAGCGCGGTGCCGAGGCCCTCGCCCTGCCGGTCCGGTGCCACGCCGACCATCCACAGGTACTCGTGGGCGCGGCCCGACGGATGGATGCCCGCCGTGAGCCGCCCGATCAGCTCGACGCGCTCATTGCCCGGGTCGACGGCCTCCCGCATCCGCGCGAACCCGTCCCCGACCTGCCCACCCGCCAACTCGCCCCCGTGCTCGTCCTCCGCCGGCACGGACAGCCACAGCGCGCACGCCGAGCCGTCCTCCGTGACGTCGATACGCCCGTCGGCCGGCACCACGTCGGTGAACGCGGCCATGAGCCGGTGGTGCGTCGTACGGCGGTACTCGGCGCCGGGGAAGACCCAGCTGCTCACCGGATCGCTCTGGAAGGCCTCGTCCAGCAGCCCCACCACCAGCTCACGATCGTCAGGTCCCGCCGTGCGTATCGCCACGCCCATGTCCCGCCGCCCTTTCGACTCAACCCCGCCGTCCCCGCGGCGATGCACCCAGTCGGTGGGTGGAGACGGGCCCCGCACACCGTGGGGAAGTGCGGGACCCGCCCGGCCGGAGCCACCGGCCGCCGCGCGGGGCCAGGAGCCGCACGGCGCCGGTGGCTCCGGAGCCTCGATGAAGTGCCTTCCGGTGCGCTCTCCCCTTCTGCCGCATCTTCTGCCGCATCTCTGCCCCCCTCGGGCCCGTATCCCCCGTCCCGCCCCCGTCTTGTCTCGATCCCCTCTGTCACCTGTCTCTCACCGGACGTTCAGCTGGTGCGGCGCGTCACGAACTCGGCCAGTGCGAGCAGGCCGCCCGCCGATTCCGGGTCCGGCACGGCACGGGTCAGTTCCTGCACGGCCCGGCCCATCCGGTCGGCCGCCTCGGCCTGCGCCCAGTCCCGGCCGCCCGCGCGTTCCACGGCCAGCGCGATGGGCTCGATGTCCTCCTTCTCCAGCGGCACCGCGTACAGCGCGGCGAGTTCACCGGCCGCCGGGGTGCCCGAGGTGAGCGCGGCGACCACCGGCAGCGACTTCTTGCGGGCCGCCAGATCCGCCCCGGCCGGCTTGCCGGTGCGCCGCGGGTCGCCCCAGATACCGATGACGTCATCGATCAGCTGGAACGCGAGCCCCGCCTCCCTGCCGAACGCGTCCAGCGCCGCCACGTCCTCCTTGTCCGCCCCCGTGTACAGCGCACCCAGCGCACAGGCGCACCCCAGCAGCGCGCCCGTCTTGGCCTCGGCCATCGCGAGCACCTCGTCGAGGGTGACCTCCTCCGGGGCGCGGTGCTCCAGCGCCGTGTCCGCCTGCTGGCCCTCGCACAGCTCCACCACGCAGTCCGCGAGCCGGGCGGCGGCGGCCGACGACGCCGGGTGCGGGTCCTCGGCGAGCAGCCGCAGGGCCAGCGCCTGCAGGGCGTCCCCGGTGACGATCGCGTCCGACTCGCCGAACACGGTCCACGCGGTGGGCCGGTGCCGCCGGGTGGCGTCCCGGTCCATCACGTCGTCGTGCAGCAGCGTGAAGTTGTGGACGATCTCCACGGCTACGGCCGCCCGTACGGCAGCCGACCGCGCCCCGGGCCCGCCGAGTGCGGCGGCGGCGGTGAGGACGAGCGCGGGGCGGACCGCCTTGCCCGCGTTGCCCTGCGCCGGTCTGCCCTCCGCGTCCTGCCAGCCGAAGTGGTAGAGCGCGACGCGCCGCAGGGCAGGGGGCAGCGTCATGAGGGCCGCCCGCAGTGCGGGGTTGACCATCGTCCTGGCCCGCTCCAGGAGCACCGCCGCCTCGTTCCCGTCGGCCGGCCCCGCGCGGTCGTCCTCGTGTGCCCCGACGGGACTCCGCGTCTCACGCGCCCCGATGAGGCGTTGCGTCGTCTCCGTCATGAACTCCCCTCCGGACCCCGCTCGTCGGCCGCGCAAAGGGCGGCGGCCACTGCCCCCGGGCGAACGCCCAGGGGGTGTGCCCGTCCCGGAGGACGGGGACACCGTGCCGTCTCGGGCGGGGTCACTCCCAGCGGCCGATCTCGACGTTCTCCAGGACGCCGAGCGCGTCCGGCACCAGCACCGCCGCCGAGTAGTAGGCCGTCACCAGGTACTTGATGATGGCCTGTTCGTTGATGCCCATGAACCGCACGGACAGGCTGGGCTCAATCTCGTCCGGCACGCCCGTGGCCCGCAGCCCGATGACGCCCTGGTCCTCCTCCCCGGTACGCATCGCGATGATCGAGGACGTCCTGGCCTCGGTGACCGGGATCTTGTTGCACGGGTACATCGGGACGCCGCGCCAGGTGGGGATGCGGTTGCCGGCGACGTCGATCGTCTCGGGGACGAGTCCCCGCTTGTTGAGCTCGCGGCCGAACGCGGCGATCGCGCGCGGGTGGGCGAAGAGCAGCTTGGTGCCGCGCCGCCTGCTGAGCAGCTCGTCCAGGTCGTCCGGGCTCGGCGCGCCGTCGTGCGGCTGGATGCGCTGGTCGTACTCGCAGTTGTTCAGCAGCCCGAAGTCCGGGTTGTTGATCAGCTCGTGCTCCTGGCGCTCCTTCAGCGCCTCGACCGTGAGCCGCAGCTGCTGCTCGGTCTGGTTCATGGGCTGGTTGTAGAGGTCGGCCACGCGTGTGTGCACGCGCAGCACGGTCTGAGCGACGCTCAGTTCGTACTCCCGCGGGCATACCTCGTAGTCGACGAAGGTGTGCGGGATGTCCGGCTCGCCGGAGTGGCCTGCGGCGAGGTCGATCTCCTTCTCGCCGTACCTGTTGGTGCGCTCCTGGGGGATCGAGCGCTGCTGCTCGATGTGCCGGCGCAGGGACTCCGAGCGTTCCGCGACCAGCTCGACGTCTTCCCGGGGCAGCACGAGGACCGTGCAGGCGGTGACCGCGCGGGCCGTGTACTCCCAGATGGGGTCGGCGTCGAGCAGGGCATGGTCGCCGAGGTAGGCGCCGTCGGCGAGGACTCCGAGGACCGCGTCGTCGCCGTAGGGGCCCGTGCCGATCTTTTCGACCTTGCCGTGCGCGAGGAGGTACACCTCGTCGGCGCGGCTGCCGAACGAGGCGATCAGCTCGCCCGGGGCGAAGCGCTGCTGGCGGCAGCGCCTGGCCAGTTCCGACAGCACCTCCTCGTCGTCGTACGACCGCAGTGCGGGCAGTTCGCCCAGTTCCGCGGGGATGACCTCGACGCGGTCACCCGTCTTCACGAAGGTGACCCGTCCGTCCCCGAGGGCGTAGGTCAGTCGCCGGTTCACTCGGTACGTGCCGCCCTGTACGTCCACCCACGGCAGCATGCGCAGCAGCCAGCGCGAGCTGATCTCCTGCATCTGCGGCACGGACTTGGTCGTGGTGGCCAGGTTCCGCGCTGCCGCCGTACTGAGGCTCTGCTGCGGCCTCATGTCCTCAGTGCGGACCTCATCGCCTACCGACATAGAGAATTGCCCTCCCGGTCGTGCTCCGGCGCAGAAGTGCGCCGTGCATCGCTGTGCGGGACAAGCCTTCCACCGCGCAGAGTGCTTGTGCTATTACACGAAAGAGCGGGAATGGATCATCCTGTGCCTGGGCAGAACTGGAGTTCCCGCCGACCGGAGCGGTCCGCGCCCACCGGCCCGGCGAGCCCGCCCGGCCTGGTGACAGCCCGTCGGAACCTGTCGCCAGCGCCCCTTCGGCAGCGCGCGAGGACCCACCTGACGTGGGCGGTACTCCGCCGGCCACCGCCTGCGCGCCGCAGGTCCACCAGGTCTCGGCCGCCCGTTCCGCGCCGGTGCCCGGCCGGGGGACAATGACGCCATGCCCAGCCCTGACGCCGGACGCGACGGCTCCGACGGCTCTCACGGCCCCGACTCCGCGCCCGCGCTCACCACCTTGCGCCCTCGGCTGCCCTCGCCGGTGCGGGAGGTCCGGGACGCGCGCTTCGAGCGGCACGGCGTGCGGCTGCTGCTGAAGCGGGACGATCTGATCCACCCGGAGCTGATCGGCAACAAGTGGCGCAAGCTGGCGCCGAACCTCGCGGCGGCGGCCGGCCGGACCGTCGTCACCTTCGGCGGCGCCTACTCCAACCACCTCAGGGCCACGGCCGCCGCGGGACGGCTGCTCGGCCTGCCCACGGTCGGTGTGGTGCGCGGTCACGAACTGGCCGGCCGTCCCCTCAACCCCTCGCTGGCGCGGTGCGCGGCCGACGGCATGCGGCTGCACTTCGTCGACCGGACGACGTACCGCCGCAAGACCGAGCCGGAGGTGCTGGCGGCCGTCCTGCGCGCGGCGGGCGCCGAGGACGCGTACGTGGTTCCCGAGGGCGGCAGCAACCACCTTGCGGTGCGCGGCTGCCGGGACCTCGGCGCGGAACTGGCCGGCCGGTCCGACGTGGCCGCCGTCGCCTGCGGCACCGGTGGCACCCTGGCCGGGCTCGCCGCCGGACTGCCGCCCGGCAGCCGCGCGCTCGGCATACCGGTCCTCAAGGGCGCTTTCCTCGGCCCCGGCATACAGGCCCTCCAGGAGCGCGCCTTCGGCAGCCGCTGCGGCTCCTGGTCCCTCGACGAGCGTTTCCACTTCGGCGGTTACGCGCGCACCACCCCCGAACTGGACGCCTTCGCCGACGACTTCGAGCAGCGCCACGGCCTGCCCGTGGAGCGCCTCTATGTCGCCAAGTTGCTGTATGCCCTTGTCGCCCTGGCCGGCGAGGGCGCCTTCCCGCGCGGGACCACGCTGGCGGCCGTGATCACCGGCCGCCCCTTCTCCTGAACTGCCCGCGCCCGGTGCGGAAACGGCGCCTCCTGGGCGCGGCTGAGCTGCCCGCCCTCGGTGCGGCTGAGCGGCGCGTCCTCGGCGCCGCGCCTCACCCCGCCGCCCGGTACGCCGCCGCCTCTTCCAGGTCCAGCCTGCGCAGCAGGGTCCGCAGCATCTCGTCGTCGATGTGCCGGCCGTCCCGCAGCTTGACGAACACCTCACGCTCGACGGCGATCATCTCCCTCGCCAGCCGCCGGTAGGTGTCGTCCGCGGTCTCGCCGGTGACCGGGTTGACCTGCCCGAGGCGCTCCCACACGGCGTTGCGGCGACGTTCCAGGACCCTGCGCAGCCGGTCGGCGAGCGGCCCCGGGAGGGAGTTGCGCTCGTCGGCGAGGAGTTCGTCCAGGCGCTGTTCGGCGGCCCGGGAGGCCTGGGCCTGGGCGTTCGCCTCGGCGAGCGTTTCGGCCTGCTGGTGGCGCCCGGGGAACTTCAGCAGCCGGATCAGCGGGGGCAGCGTCAGCCCTTGCACGACCAGCGTGCCGATGACGGTCGTGAAGGTCAGGAACAGGATGAGGTTGCGCTGCGGGAAGGGCTCGCCGCCGTGCACGGTGAGCGGGATGGAGAAGGCGATGGCGAGCGACACCACGCCCCGCATGCCGGCCCACGAGGTGACGGCCGGGCCCTTCCAGGTGGGGTTCTCCTCCCGCGCGCGGATCCGCCCCGACAGCATCCGCGGCAGGAACGTCGCCGGGTACACCCACACGAACCGCACCGCCACGACCACCAGGAACACGGCGACCGCGTACCAGACGGCCTCGGCTCCCCCGTACTCGCCGAGTCCCCTGAGAACCACCGGGAGTTGCAGTCCGATGAGCGCGAACACGGCCGACTCCAGGACGAAGGCGACCATCTTCCACACCGCCTCCTCCTGGAGCCGGGTGGCGAAGTCGACCTCCCACGCGCGGTGTCCGAGGTGGAGGGCGACGACCACGACCGCGAGGACCCCGGAGGCGTGCACCTGCTCGGCCGCCGCGTAGGCGACGAACGGGATCAGCAGGGAGAGCGTGTTCTGGAACAGGGCTTCACGCACGTGCGTGCGCAGCCAGTGGATCGGCAGCATCAGCACCAGCCCGACGCCGACGCCGCCGATCGCCGCGATCAGGAACTCGGCGATTGCCCCGGTCCAGGTCGCGCCCGCGCCGACGGCGGCCGCCAGCGCCACCTTGAAGGCGGTGATCGCGGTGGCGTCGTTGAGCAGTGACTCGCCCTGAAGGATGGTGGTGATCCGTGACGGCAGCCCGACCCGGCGCGCCACCGCGGTGGCCGCGACCGCGTCCGGCGGTGCGACGACCGCGCCGAACACCAGCGCCGCCGGCAGCGGCAGGTCCGGCACGATCAGGTACAGCGCCCAGCCGACGGCGAAGGTCGCGAACAGCACGTAGCCCACGGACAGCAGCGCCACCGGCCGGATCTGGGCCCGCAGATCGAGGTACGAGCTGTCGGTGGCCGCCAGGTGCAGCAGCGGGGGCAGCAGCAGCGGCAGCACGATGTGCGGGTCGAGGGCGTAGTCCGGCACGCCGGGCAGGCGGCTGACCGCCAGGCCGGCGGCGACCAGCAGCAGCGGCGCCGGCACCGGGGTGCGCCGGCCGGCCGCGGCGACCGCCGCACTGCCCGCCACCAGCAACAGCAGTGGCATCACGTCCATCGTCCCGCCCGCCCTCTTTGTCCGCGCGGCCCTGCGCACAGCCGTCGTAACCTGGCAATCATGAAACAGTGCACGCACGCCGACGCGCTGCCGCACCCGGAACCCGAGGCGCTGACCGAGACCTGTCCGGAGTGCCTCGCGGAGGGCACCCACCCGGTCCAGCTGCGGCTGTGCCTGACCTGCGGCCACGTCGGATGCTGCGACTCCTCGCCGGGACGGCACGCGACCCGGCACCACCAACGGTCCGGTCATCCGGTGGTGCGGACGTTCGAGCCGGGCGAGAGCTGGCGCTGGTGCTTCGTCGATCACGTACTGGTCTGAAGTGGATCACAGCGCGCCGGGACGGTTCGACCGTCTGACGTCCGGGTACGTCAAAGCGGCGCGTGCTCTTCCCAATTGGGCCCGCAGACCCCTAGCCACGGAGCGTATCCGTGTGTTTACTATGAGTGACAGCAAGGGGTTGGGGTCCCGGGGACAGGAAAGTTCGGAGCGCGATAGCGTCATCGCTGAACCACGTATCGCGTTACTCCGGGGGGCGACCCTCGGCCCTGCAACGCTTGTACCACCATGGAGGTGAGGGTGTCCCAGATCGCAGGCGAGCCCGCGACCCAGGACTTCGTCGAAGTCCGGCTGCCGGCCGCGGGTGCCTACCTGTCGGTGCTGCGCACGGCCACGGCCGGTCTCGCGGCCCGCTTGGACTTCACCCTCGACGAGATCGAGGACCTGCGCATCGCCGTCGACGAGGCGTGCGCGATCCTGCTCCAGCAGGCCGTGCCGGGCTCGGTGCTCAGTTGTGTGTTCCGGCTCGTCGACGACTCTCTCGAGGTCACCGTCTCGGCGCCGACCACGGACGGTCATGCGCCCTCGCGGGACACCTTCGCCTGGACCGTTCTGTCCGCGCTCGCGGGCAAGGTCTCCTCCGCCGTGGACGAGGACAGAACCGTTTCGATCAGCCTCTACAAACAGCGCGGCGCGGGACCCGGGCCGGCGTGAGGAACGGGGACGGGCCGGTGCGGGACGAAGAGCGCGGCACACGGGAGCTGCCGGCCGGGGGTTCGGCCGCGGGCAGCGCGAGCGGATCCCGGCACATGGACGGCATCGACGGCATCCCCGAGCAGGCCCGGCCCCATCCGCAGGACGAGGCCACCACGCCCGTCCTGCCGGGCGACGGGCGGGAAGGCCGGGAGGGTGCCGCGCCGAGCGCGCCTGCGGACGGGCGGACCGGGGTCTCCCCCGCCCAGGACGGCCCTCCCACGCGCGCGGGACAGCGGGCGGGGAAGGAGGCGGGGGCTCGGGGAAGGGCGACGGGCGGGACGATGAGCGAGCACGAGCGAAACTCCGAGGACGACGCGCAGAGCGCGCGGCACGACCCGCACGACCGCAGCGGAGCGCGGGCCCTGTTCCTGGAGCTGCGCACGCTGCCGGACGGCAGCCCGGAGTACGCGGAGCTGCGCAACCGGCTGGTCCGCATGCACCTGCCGCTCGTCGAGCACCTCGCACGCCGCTTCCGCAACCGCGGCGAGCCGCTGGACGACCTCACGCAGGTGGCCACGATCGGCCTCATCAAGTCGGTCGACCGCTTCGACCCGGACCGCGGCGTGGAGTTCTCGACGTACGCGACCCCGACGGTCGTCGGCGAGATCAAGCGGCACTTCCGCGACAAGGGCTGGGCGGTGCGCGTGCCGCGCCGGCTCCAGGAGCTGCGGCTCGCGCTGACGACGGCGACGGCGGAGCTGTCGCAGCAGCACGGCCGTTCCCCGACGGTGCACGAGCTCGCCGAGAAGCTGGCGATCTCGGAGGAGGAGGTCCTGGAAGGGCTGGAGTCGGCGAACGCCTACTCCACGCTGTCCCTGGACGTCCCCGACACCGACGACGAGTCCCCGGCGGTCGCCGACACCCTCGGCGCGGAGGACGAGGCGCTGGAGGGCGTCGAGTACCGGGAATCGCTCAAGCCGCTGCTGGAGGACCTGCCGCCGCGTGAGAAGCGCATCCTGCTGCTGCGTTTCTTCGGCAACATGACGCAGTCGCAGATCGCGCAGGAGGTCGGGATCTCCCAGATGCACGTGTCCCGGCTGCTGGCCCGGACGCTGGCCCAGCTGCGGGAGAAGCTGCTGGTGGAGGAGTAGAGCGCCCCGGGCGGTGCTAGCGCTCGCCGTCCTGGGCGCGGCCCGGTCCCCTGATGCCGAGGGCCTGGGTCGTCGCCGGGTTGACCAGCAGCACCAGCGCGGCGACCGCGACGACCGCGAGGGCGATGCCCGCCGGGATCGCGACGCTGTCGGCCTGCAGCAGGTTGTAGGCCACGGGCAGCGCCATGAGCTGCGTCACGACGGCCGGGCCCCGGCTCCAGCTGCGGCAGGCCAGCAGGCCGCGGGCGGCGAGCAGCGGCAGCAGCGAGATCACCATCAGCGTGACTCCCCCGGTGACGGCCTGCTGCCGGTCGTCCGGGTGTCCCGTCACGCCGAGGACGAGCATCCAGGCGCCACCGACGAGCAGCGCGAGCCCTTCGAGGCCGACGAGTGCCGCGGCGTACGTCAGGCGGGGCGGGCGGGGGCCGCTGTTGTCGGGGGTCGTGGAGATCTGCTCGCTGCTCACCCTTGCAGGGTAGCCGCCGTCGCCCGCGCTGCGGCCGCAGGCTCACAGCCCCGGCGGGTGACCGGATCCGCCCCTCGGTCTGGGCCGGGTACCACCCAGTAGGTACGCTGCACCTCATGCGTGCTCTTCTCGTGGTCAATCCGGCGGCAACCACCACAAGTGCGCGCACACGCGACGTACTGATCCACGCGCTGGCCAGCGAGATGAAGCTGGAGGCGGTCACCACCGAGTACCGCGGCCACGCGCGCGACCTGGGCCGGCAGGCCGCGGAGAGCTCGGACGTCGACCTGGTCGTGGCCCTCGGTGGTGACGGCACGGTCAACGAGGTCGTCAACGGCCTGCTGCACGCCGGCCCGGACCCGGAGCACCTGCCCGGCGTCGCGGTGGTCCCCGGCGGCTCCACCAACGTCTTCGCCCGCGCGCTCGGCCTGCCGAACGACGCCGTGGAGGCGACCGGTGCCCTGCTGGACGCGCTGCGCGAGGGCCGGGAGCGCACGGTCGGCCTGGGCCTGACCTCGGGCACGCCGGGCACGGAGGACGAGGGCGTGCCCGCCCGCTGGTTCACCTTCAACGCCGGGCTCGGTTTCGACGCCGGTGTGGTGGGGCGGGTGGAGCAGCACCGGGAGCGCGGCAAGAAGTCGACGCACGCCCTCTATGTGCGCCAGGTGGTACGCCAGTTGTTCGGCGAGCCGAACCGGAGACACGGTCACATCACGCTTGAGCGGGACGGCGCGGAGCCGGTGTCCGATCTGGTGCTGTCCATAGTCTCGAACACCTCTCCGTGGACGTTTCTGGGGAATCGCCCGATCTACGCGTCGCCTAAAGCCTCGTTCGACACGGGCCTCGACGTATTCGGCCTGAGCCGGCTTTCCACGAGGACGGTTGCCCGGTATGGCACGCAGTTGCTCGCTTCGTCCCCGCAGCGCGGCCCGCACGGCAAGCACGCGGTCACACTGCACGACCAGACCCGGTTTACCTTGCATTCGAAGGCCCCGCTCCCCCTCCAGATGGACGGTGACCACCTGGGGCTGCGTACGAGCGTGACGTTCACAGGTGTACGCCGTGCACTGCGTGTGATTGTGTGAGCAGAAAAGGCCAAAATCCTTTCACTCGAACGTTTAGGCCAGGGTCCACCCCATGGAAGTACGGCTGTGACCTAGTCGACACCGAAGAATCAAAAAAAACTTTCCAGAAGGGGTTGTATCCGCCGCCGAGGTTTGCGAGTCTCTACGTGGCGATCGGGACGGCCCGCAACACCGGCCTCCACAGATCACCGGAACCCCTCTTCAAACCAAGGACCACGCCAGGGAACCCGGCGGTCGGCCCTTCACCTGTTGAGGGATTCGTGAAAGCGTTCACATTCACAAGCATCCCTGCACGTAATACCAAGGAGAGGTAGCAGCCATGGACTGGCGTCACAACGCCGTTTGCCGCGAGGAAGACCCCGAGCTCTTCTTCCCCATCGGCAACACCGGTCCTGCGCTGCTGCAGATCGAGGAAGCCAAGGCCGTCTGCCGCCGCTGCCCGGTGATCGAGCAGTGTCTGCAGTGGGCGCTCGAGTCCGGTCAGGACTCCGGCGTCTGGGGTGGTCTCAGCGAGGACGAGCGCCGCGCAATGAAGCGCCGCGCCGCCCGCAACCGGGCCCGTCAGGCCTCCGCCTGACCTACCCGCCCCGCTAACAGCCTGAGCTTGGCGGCGCGTACAGCGAGTACGCATCTCCCGCCCCCGAGCCGCAGCGCGCAGTACCCCCGATGCTCCCCAAGCTCCGCTCGAGCAGGGGGGACCCACATCGCGCTTGTACAGCAAGCAAGAGCTTTAAGCCCCGGACCACCCAGTGGTCCGGGGCTCACTGCTGTCCGGGGGCGCCCGGCTACTTGTCGGCCGACACCGGAATGTCGAGGATCACGCGCGTCCCGCGCTCCGGCGCCGGGACCATGTCGAACGTTCCCCCCAACTCCCCCACGACCAGCGTCCGTACGATCTGCAGGCCGAGGTTGCCCGCGCGGTGCGGGTCGAAGCCCTCGGGCAGGCCGACGCCGTCGTCCTGGACGGTGACGAGGAGGCGGGCCTGCTTCGTGGTGCCGCCGCGGACCGCCGAGACCTCGACCGTGCCGGTGTCGCCCTGGCGGAAACCGTGCTCCAGCGCGTTCTGCAGGATCTCGGTCAGCACCATGGCCAGCGGGGTGGCGACCTCGGCGTCGAGGATGCCGAAGCGTCCGGTGCGCCGGCCGGTGACCTTGCCGGGTGAGATTTCGGCGACCATCGCCAGAACCCGGTCGGCGATCTCGTCGAACTCCACGCGCTCGTCCAGGTTCTGGGACAGCGTCTCGTGGACGATGGCGATCGAGCCGACCCGGCGCACCGCCTCCTCGAGCGCTTCACGGCCGCGCTCGGACTCGATGCGGCGGGCCTGGAGGCGGAGCAGGGCCGCGACCGTCTGGAGGTTGTTCTTCACCCGGTGGTGGATCTCCCGGATGGTCGCGTCCTTGGTGATCAATTCGCGCTCGCGGCGGCGCAGTTCCGTCACGTCCCGGAGCAGGACCAGCGAACCGATGCGGGGACCCTTGGGCTTGAGCGGGATCGCGCGGAACTGGATCACGCCCTCGGCGGACTCGATCTCGAACTCGCGGGGCGCCCAGCCGCTGGCGACCTTGGCCAGCGCCTCGTCCACCGGGCCGCGTGACGGGGCCAGTTCGGCGGTGGTCCTGCCGAGGTGGTGGCCGACGAGGTCGGCGGCGAGGCCGAGGCGGTGGTAGGCGGAGAGCGCGTTCGGTGAGGCGTACTGCACGATGCCGTCCGCGTCCAGCCGGATCAGGCCGTCGCCGACGCGGGGCGAGGCGTCCATGTCGACCTGCTGGTTGGCGAACGGGAAGGCGCCGGCGGCGATCATCTGGGCGAGGTCGGAGGCGCTCTGGAGGTAGGTGAGCTCCAGGCGGCTCGGCGTGCGCACGGTGAGGAGGTTGGTGTTGCGGGCGATGACCCCGAGGACGCGGCCGTCGCGCCGCACCGGGATGGACTCCACCCGGACGGGGACCTCCTCCCGCCACTCGGGGTCGCCCTCGCGCACGATGCGGCCCTCGTCGAGGGCGGCGTCCAGCATGGGGCGGCGGCCTCGCGGGACGAGGTGGCCCACCATGTCGTCCTGGTAGGACGTCGGGCCGGTGTTGGGGCGCATCTGGGCGACCGAGACGTAGCGCGTGCCGTCGCGGGTGGGGACCCACAGGACCAGGTCGGCGAAGGAGAGGTCGGAGAGCAGCTGCCACTCCGAGACCAGCAGGTGGAGCCACTCGAGATCGGAATCGTCGAGGCCGGTGTGCTGGCGTACGAGTTCGTTCATGGACGGCACGAGTGCGAGCGTACCTGGCGGTTCGGACACCGCTGGAAATCAGCCGCTCAGGCGCCGCTGCAGACCGTTTCGCCGACTTCTCGAGCGCGGCCGCGGACGGGTGCCGCTCTTGTGGCGCTGCGGGCGGTTCGGCCGGCTGTCACGGGCCCGGAAACACCCGCGGGCCGCGGCGCCTGGGAGGGACCCTCAACCCTCCCGGCACCGCAGCCCGGAGCAATATCGGCCGTGGGGTGTGCGGTCCCGGTCGGCCGAAGGATGAGGAGCCGGGGCAGTCAGGGCAGAGAGCTCCGGTTCCTCGGTCCGCCCTCCTGTGCGGGGAGAGCGGAAGCCTTGCGTTCACCTCGTGTCACAGTGCCTCTGCGGACATTGTGGACTAGACCACTGTCCGTGTCCATGCGTCGGAGGATGTGAGTTCGCGTCCCATTCCGCCGACTGGTCGGACGTCCCAGCACCGCGCAAAGCCTAACCCTGTCCGGTCATGTGCGGGGCCAGATGGACAGGGCAATTTCCGCGAGCCCTTCGAGTTCGGCCCGGCTCGCGCCGTCGCGCGCCTGCTGGGACATGCCCTGGATCATGGCGCCGGTGTGCCGGGCGAGGGCTCCGGCGTCCGTGTCCGGAGGGAGCAGACCTGCGGCGACGTCGGCTTCTATACGGCTCTTGAACGCGGCGATGTTCGCATTGCGCCGCTCCCGCAAGGCCTCCTCGATCTCCGGGGTCGAGCAGTTGGCGGCCGCGTGGATGACGAGACAGCCGTGCGGACGGCCCGGTTGCGTGTAGACGGCGGCGGCCTCGCGCAGCATCCGCTCGACGCCGGCCCGCGCGGTGGGCTCCTCGGCCAGGGCCCGCTCGGCGAAGGAGCCGTACTTCTCGCCGTACTCCCGCACAACCTCCTCGAAGAGCGAGCGCTTGTCCCCGAAGGCCGCGTAGAGGCTCGGGGCGCCGATGTCCATGACGCGGGTGAGGTCGGAGACGGAGGTCGCCTCGTAGCCGTGCTCCCAGAAGGCCATGAGGGCCTTCTCCAGGGCGGTAGCGCGGTCGAAGGAACGGGGGCGTCCGCGGGTCCGGCGACCGCCTGTCGCCGTCCCGCCGGTCTTCTCGCTGCTGCTCACCATGGAGGGGATTTTATAGCGGGCACTAGAGAAGTGTCGGCGGACTGTTGTACGGTTTTTTTCTGTAGCGACCGCTAAACAAATGCGAAGGGGGCGCCGACATGGGCGTGCTCAAGGGCAGGACGGCTCTCGTCACGGGGGCGAGCAGGGGCATCGGGCGGGGAATCGCCGAGCGGCTGGGGCGCGACGGCGCGCGGGTCGGGGTGCACTACGGGAGGGACGAGGCGGCGGCGAAGGAGACGGTCGCCGCGATCGAGGCGGCGGGCGGCTCGGCGTTCACCGTCGGGGTGGAACTGGGCGTGCCGGGGGACGCCGAGGCGCTGTGGGCGGAGTTCGACCGGCACGCGGACGGGCTGGACATCCTGGTGAACAACGCGGGGATCGGCAGCTCCCGGCCGATCGACCAGATCGAGGAGGAGGAGTACGACCGGCTGTTCGCGGTGAACGTGAGGGCGCCCTTCTTCATCGTCAAGCACGGCATGACGCGCCTGCGTGACGGCGGCCGCATCGTCAACATCTCCTCGGGCCTCGCCCGGACCGCGGTCATGCCGCACAACATGGCGTACGCGATGACGAAGGGCGCGCTGGACGTGCTCTCCCGGGACCTGTCCAAGGTGCTGGGACGGCGGGGCATCAGGGTCAACTCGGTGGCGCCCGGGATCATCGACACGGACAACACGGCCCCGTTCCTGCGCGGGACGGAGGACGGCTGGGCGCGGGCCGAGGCGATATCGGCGCTCGGGCAGGTGGGGACGGCGGCCGACGTGGCGGACGTGGTGGCGTTCCTGGCGTCGGACGCGGGGCGGTGGGTGACGGGGAGCTGGGTGGATGCGACAGGGGGGTCGATTCCGTAGGGGGTGGTGGGCCGGTTCCGGGGCGGCGCCGTGGCCGGTGCGGTCCGGGGCGCGGCGACTGTTGCGGTGCCGGTTCCGGTGGCGTCCGGTCGCGGGGTGGCGAGGGGGTGGGAACGCTGGGAGGGAGGGGCCCAGCCTGCTAGATTGGTCTAAACCACATGGCCCCTACGGGTCCAGTTGAGTCCCCTTTCCAGATCGGCAGGCCCAGCGTGGAAGTTGTCATCGTTCCGGACGCCAAGGCCGGTGGCGAGCTCGTCGCCGAGGCCATGGCGCAGCTGCTCCGGCGCAAGCCCGACGCCTTGCTCGGCGTGGCCACCGGGTCCACGCCGCTGCCCGTGTACGAGGCGCTGGCCACCAAGGCGCGCTCCGGTGCCGTGGACGCCTCCCGGGTGCGGATCGCCCAGCTCGACGAGTACGTGGGGCTGCCGGCCGACCATCCGGAGTCGTACCGCTCGGTGCTGCGGCGCGAGGTGCTGGAGCCGCTCGGCATCGGGATGGACAAGTTCCTCGGCCCGGACGGCACGGCCGAGGACGTGCAGAGGGCGTGCGAGGCGTACGACAGGGCGCTCGCCGAGGCCGGCGGGGTCGACCTTCAGCTGCTCGGGATAGGGACCGACGGGCACATCGGGTTCAACGAGCCGTGCTCGTCGCTGGCGTCGCGCACACGGATCAAGACGCTGACCGAGCAGACCCGGGTGGACAACGCGCGCTTCTTCGACGGCGACATCGGGCAGGTGCCGCACCACGTCATCACGCAGGGCATCGGGACGATCCTGGAGGCGCGGCACCTGGTGCTGCTGGCGACCGGCGAGGGCAAGGCCGACGCGGTCGCGGCGACCGTCGAGGGACCGGTCGCGGCGGTGTGCCCGGCGTCGGCGTTGCAGTTGCACCCGCACGCGACGGTCGTGGTCGACGAGGCCGCCGCGAGCAAGCTGAAGCTGGCCGACTACTTCCGCCACACGTACGCCAACAAGCCGGACTGGCAGGGGATCTGACGCCCCGCCCACCACGGGCAGAAGGCGCCGGTTCCGGGGGGACCGGCGCCTTCTGCTTGTGCGGGGGTGGGTGGGGGTGGGTTTGCTCGGCTGGGGACGGGGGGTGGCAGGCCGGTGCCTTGGCTGGCGCCGGGCTGGGGAGAGCCGATGCCTTGGCTGGCGACGGGCTGAATCGGTGCCTTGTGCTGGCGCGGGGCGGGGGGGAGGCCGGTGACTTCGGCCGGCGCCAGACTGCGGGAAGCCGGTGCCTTGTGCCGGCGCCAGGCTGCGGGAAGCCGGTGCCTTGTGCCGGCGCCGGGCTGTGGGAGGCCGTGCGTTCGGTCGGCGCCGAGCTGTGGGAAACCGGTGACTTCCGTCGGCGCCAGGCTACGGAGACCCGGCGACTCCACTGGCGCCATGCTGCGGAGACCCGGTGACTTTCGCTGGCGCGGGGCAGGGGGGGCCGGTGACTTCGGCCGGCGCCAGACTGCGGGAGGCCGGTGACTGCCGCTGGCGCCAAGCTGTGCAAGGGCCTCCCACCGCCCCACCGCCGAGGCGCCGCCCCTATGCGGAACGGCGCCTCGGCAGCACGATCGGCTCGGCCCTGCGCAGCATGCGTTCACGCGCCCGCGATGATCTCCGCCGCTGCCCTGCCGCAGACTCGGGCCGCGCCGTGGGTGGCGATGTGGAGAGCGCCGCGGGGGGCTGCCTGGGGGACGCCCATTTCGACCACCACGGTGTCGGGGCGGGCCGCGAGCAGGGTGTCGAGGGCCGCCGCCATCCAGGGGTGGCGGTGTTCGTCGCGGACGACGGCCACGATGCGGCGGGGCCCGGCCGCCGCCAGCGCGTCGTGCCCGGCGTCCGCTCCGGCGAAGCTGCCCGTCTCGGTGCCGGGGAGCAGGTGGAAGAGTTCCGCTGCCACGCCCCATGGCGTCTCGTCGCCGACGGCGATGTTCGCCACGGGGGTGAGCGCGGCGACGTAGGGCGCCTCGGTGAGCGGCGTGAACCCGTCGGCGCCGGTCACGACAAGCGCCCGGCGCGCGGCGTGCAGGCCCACTGGGTCGTCGGCGGCAACCGGTGCCGTGAGGTCGTCGGCGCCGGTCGGCGTCACGGGGTCACCGACGGCGCCCGGCGTCACGAGGCTGTCAGCGGCAGTCGGCGCCACGGGACCACCAGCGGCAGCCGGCCCCACAGGGGCAGCGGCGCCGGCTGGCACCTCAAGGCCGTCGTCCACATTCGGCGCCACCGGGGCACCGGCGGCAACCGACACCCCGAGGCCGTCACCCACACCCGCCGCCACAGACTCACCGGCGCCGGCCGACACCCCGAAGCCATCAGCCCCAGCCGCCGCCACAGACTCACCGGCGCCGGCCGACACCCCGAAGCCATCAGCCGCAGCCGCCGCCACAGGGTCACCGGTCGCAGTCGGCGCCCCGAAGCCGGCCCCCACAGTCGCCGCCACCGGGTCATCGACGTTGCCCGGCGTCACAAGGCCACCGGTCGCAGTCGGCACCCCGAGGGCACCAGCCGCACCCCGCTCCCGGCCCTCGGCCCCGTTCAGCCGTACCTGACCAGCCCTCGCCGCCTGCCGCGAGCCGGCACCCCCCGCAGGCCGCGGCTCCGCGGTGGTGCCCGCTGCCGCCGCCGCTGTCCAGCGGGCCAGGCGGCGTACGCGTTCTGCCGCGTCGGCCAGGCGCTCCTCCGGGAGTTCGCCCGTGCGGACGGCTTCCACGAGGGCGTCGCGCAGGCGCCGTACCGTTTCGTCGTCGGCGAGGCCGCCGCCCACGCAGATGGCGTCGGCGCCGGCCGCGACGGCGAGGACGCTGCCGCGTTCGATGCCGTAGGTGCCGGCGATGGCCTGCATCTCCATGCCGTCGGTGACGATCAGGCCGTCGTAGCCGAGTTCGCCGCGCAGCAGGTCGGTCAGGATGCGCCGGGACAGGGTGGCGGGACGTTCCGGGTCCAGCGCGGGGACGAGGATGTGGGCGCTCATCACCGCGCGGGTGCCGGCGGCGATGGCGGCGCGGAAGGGGGCCAGTTCGCGGTCGGTGAGCACCGAGGCGCCCACGTCGATGCGCGGCAGCGCGTGGTGGGAGTCGACGGCCGTGTCGCCGTGGCCCGGGAAGTGCTTCGTGCAGGCCGCGACGCCCACCGACTGCAGGCCGGTGACGTAGGCGGCGGTGTGCCGGGCGACCAGGGCGGGGTCGGCGCCGAAGGAGCGGACCCCGATGACCGGGTTGCCGGGGTTGGAGTTCACGTCGGCGGAGGGGGCCCAGTTGAAGTTGACTCCGCAGGCCGCGAGGCGGCGGCCCAGTTCGGCGGCCACTTCCCGGGTCAGTTCCACGTCGTCCACCGCGCCGAGCGCGTGGTTGCCGGGGAAGGAGGAACCGGTCCGCACCTCCAGGCGGGTGACGTCACCGCCCTCTTCGTCTATGGCGACCAGGACGTCGTCGCGCTCCGCGCGCAGCTGGGCGGTGAGGGCCGCGAGCTGCTCGGGCGAGGCGATGTTGCGGCCGAACAGGCCGACCGAGGCGAGGCCCTCGCCGAGGCGGCGCAGCAGCCAGTCGGGCGCGGTGGTCCCGGTGAACCCGGGCTGGAGGACCGTCAGCGCGTCGCGCGTGAGGGTGTCGGTTCCGCTGGCGAATGTCGTCATCGGGGGGCGTTATCCCTTCACGGCGCCGGCGGTCAGGCCGCTGACGGCTCTGCGCTGGAGGAAGACGAAGAGGATCAGGATCGGAATGGCGAAGAGGGACGAGGCGGCCATGGTGGCGCCCCAGTCGTTGCCGAAGACGGTCTGGAAGCTGGTCAGCCACAGCGGCAGCGTCTGGGCTTCGGCCTCCTTGTTGAGGACCAGGACCAGCGGAAGCTCGTTCCAGGCGGTGATGAAGCCGAACATCGACGTGGACATGAGGCCGGGCGCGAGGAGCGGCAGGATCACCCGGCGGAAGGCCTGGTTGCGGGTGCAGCCGTCGACCATGGCGGCCTCTTCCAGTTCCCGGGGGACGGCGGCGACGAAGCCGCGCAGCGTCAGGATCGTGAAGGGCAGGATCATCATCGTGTAGAAGGCGGTCAGCGGCACGAGGCTGTTCAGCATCGAGGCGTCCCGCACGATCATGTACATCGCGATGATCATGACTTCCCAGGGCGCCATCTGGGCCAGCATGAAGCCGATGATGAAGCCGCGCCGCCCCTTGAACCGCATCCGTGCCAGGGCGAAGGCCCCGGCCAGCGCGATGACCAGCGAGAAGACGACCGCGAGGACGGTGACGGTCAGCGAGTTGGTGACGAACGTCCAGAAGTGGTCGGCGTCGGTCGCGGTGGTGAAGTGCTCGAAGGTGACGTCGGTCGGGAACCAGACCGGGTCCTCGGAGATGATGTCGCCGGTCGGCTTGAAGGCCGTGGCGAACATCCAGTAGACGGGGAAGACGAAGCCGACGAACAGGACGACGGCCGTGGCGTTGGGCCACAGGCGGCCGAAGAGTGAGCGCTTCACAGCTCGTCCTCCTCTTGCTTGAGCACGATCCGCAGGTAGTAGGCGGTGAGGCCGAGCAGGATCAGGATGGTCAGGACGGCGATCGCCGCGCCCATGCCGTAGTGCTGGTTGCCGACGCCCTCGACGTAGGCGTAGACGGGCAGGATCTCGGTGAGCCGGTCGGGGCCGCCGCCGTTGATGGTGAAGACCTGCACGAACGCCTTGAAGACCCAGATGATTTCGAGGAACGTCGTCGCGTAGAGGAACGGCCGCAGGAAGGGCATGGTCACGGTCGTGAAGCTGCGCCACGCCCCGGCGCCGTCCAGGGCCGCGGCCTCGTACAGCTCGTTGGGGATGGTGGTGGTCGCCGCGTAGAGGTTGATCGCGACGAACGGGATCGACATCCACACGATCAGCAGGGTGACGACGAAGAAGGTCGACATCTGGCTGCCGGTCCAGCTGTAGTCGGCCATGGAGTGCCAGCCGAGCTTGTCCAGCACCCAGTTGACGACACCGAAGCGCTGGGCGAACAGCCACTGGTAGACGGTGCTGGCGGCGACCACGGGCATGGCCCAGGCCAGGACCAGGCCGAGCAGCAGCGTGACCCGCATCCGCTTGCCGAGCCGGGCGAGCAGCAGGCCGACCAGGGTGCCCGCGATCATGATCAGGACGACGTTGACCGCCGTGAACAGGATCGAGCGCAGGGTGACGCGCCAGAAGTCCTCGCCGGTGAGGACCTCCTTGTAGTTGTCGACGCCGTTCCACTCGGTGACGTGCTGGATCAGCTGCGTCATGTTGAGGTTCTGGAACGACAGCAGCACGTCCTTCAGCAGCGGCCAGCCGAGCAGCAGCACGGTGGCCGCGCAGGCGGGCAGCAGCAGGAGGTACGGGGCGAGCGCGCCGGCGCGTGACGCGGCTCGCGGTGTGGGTCGGCCGGCTCCCCCGCCGTCCGCCTTGCGGACGTCCGCCGGGCCGGAGGGCGGCCGTTCGGTCTGCACGGTCATGCTCGCGATCTCTCTTCTCGACCTGCCTGCGGTCGCCGGGGCGGGGCCGCGCGACGGCGGCCCCGCCCCGGCTCGAGCTCCCCTACTGCTGCTGTGCCAGGCGCTTGTTGAACTCGTCCTCGACCTGCTTGGCGGCGGCTGCCGGGGACTTGCCGTTGAGAACGGCGGTCATGTACGTCTTGATCGGGTTCGGGGCGTTCTCGACGGCGGCCCACTCCGGGATCAGCGGCGTGGTGCCACCGCCCGCGGCGGCCGGCGCGGCGGCCTCGGCGACGGCGTTGCCCTTGAGGTTGCTCTGCAGCGACTCCTTGTTCGGGATGACGCCGTTGAGCTTGGCGAGCTGGCCCTCGAACTTGTCGGAGAGAGCGATCTTCAGGAACTCCTTGGCCAGCTCCTGCTTCTTGCTGCCCGCGGCGACGGCGAGGTTGGAGCCGCCGACGAAGACGCCCTCGGGCTTGTCGGCCGTGGCACCGGGGATGGTGAAGTAGCCGATCTCCTTCTCGATCTTCGGGTTGGCCTTGATCGCGATGCCGGCTTCCCAGCCCATGCCGATGAAGGCGCCGACGTTGCCCTTGCCGAAGACCTCGCCCTGCTGCGGGGTGGCCTCGTCCTTGTCCTTGGGTGCCTTGGACAGGGACTGGAACTTCTTGTAGGTCTCCATGGCGGCGGCGACCTTCGGGTCGTCGAGGTTGGAGACGTACTTGTCGCCGTCCTTCTTGACCAGTTCGGCGCCCTCGCCGATGGCCAGGCCGACGAAGTGGTACCAGTTCTGGCCGGGCAGGTAGATCGGCTCGGCCTCGGTCTTCTCGCCGATCGTCTTCAGGGCGTCGTAGAACTCGTCACGGGTCTTCGGGGTGCCCTTGATGCCGGCGTCGGCCCAGATCTCCTTGTTGTAGAGGACGACGCGGTTGGCGAAGTACCAGGGCGCCGCGTACTGCTTGCCCTCGAAGACGGACGACTCGTTGAGGGACTCGGTCCACTCGCCGCCGATCTCGGCCTTCAGGTCGCCCAGGTCGGCGAGGCCGCCGGTCTTGGCGTAGGCCGGGGTCTGGGTGTTGCCGATCTCGAAGACGTCGGGCGGGTTCTCCTCCGACAGGGCGGTGGTCAGCTTCTGCTGGATGCCGTTCCACTGCTGGACTTCGAACTTGACCTTGGCCTTGGTCTTCTTCTCGAACTCGGCGGTCAGGTCCTTCTGCCACTGATCCGGCGACGAGCCGTCCATCACCCACACGGTGAGGGTCTGGCCCTTGTAGCCGTCCGCCCCGGCCTTCTTCTCTTCACTGCCGCTGTCGCCCCCGCACGCCGCGATGGAGACCATCATGCCCGCGACACCGATCGCGGATATCAGCTTGCGCTTCACGCCACCCTCCTCAGGGATGCCACAAACCCCCCTGCTCCCCGCGGTGACTGACGACCGCCCATGGGGCCGGGACCTGGACCAATGGTGTAGACCAGTAGGGGGAGCTTGGCCCAGACCAATAGGCCTGTCAAGGGTGTTCCTGCGGGCTGTCGCGGTCCGTGATGCGACCGAGATATGCAAGGATCTTTCATTCCGCAAGCGACACATCGGACGTACCACTGCGGCGGTGGACCACCGCGCCGCACCGGCCGTGTGGACTAGACCAACGGGGGTCCCGGCGGTATACAGGGGAGATCACGGAGCCTGCGGGGACCATCCCCGCGGGCGGCCGTGCCACGATGTGAGCCGTGGCCGATGGGGTGTCGGTCGCTTCGGCACTCGAAGCCGGGAAGGCAGAGCATGAGCACCGACGTCAGCAGTGCGGAGAACGAGGCTGGGGCGACCGTCCGTACCGCGCGCGTGCCCAAGTACTACCGACTGAAGAAGCACCTGCTCGACATGACGGAGACGCAGGCACCGGGCACTCCCGTCCCGCCGGAGCGCACGCTGGCCGCGGAGTTCGACACCTCGCGCACGACCGTCCGCCAGGCCCTGCAGGAACTGGTCGTCGAAGGGCGCCTGGAGCGCATCCAGGGCAAGGGCACCTTCGTCGCCAAGCCGAAGGTCTCCCAGGCGCTGCAACTGACCTCCTACACCGAGGACATGCGCGCCCAGGGCCTCGAACCCACCTCGCAGCTCCTCGACATCGGCTACATCACGGCCGACGACCGGCTCGCCGGGCTGCTCGACATCACGGCCGGCGGGCGCGTGCTGCGCATCGAGCGGCTGCGCATGGCCAACGGCGAGCCGATGGCCATCGAGACCACGCACCTGAGCGCCAAGCGCTTCCCCGCGCTGCGCCGCAGCCTCGTGAAGTACACGTCCCTCTACACCGCGCTCGCCGAGGTGTACGACGTCCATCTCGCGGAGGCCGAGGAGACCATCGAGACGTCGCTGGCCACCCCGCGCGAGGCCGGACTGCTCGGCACGGACGTGGGCCTGCCGATGCTGATGCTCTCCCGGCACTCCCTGGACCGGGACGGCCAGCCGGTGGAGTGGGTGCGGTCGGTCTACCGGGGCGACCGCTACAAGTTCGTGGCACGGCTCAAGCGGCCCCAGGACTGAGCCCGCCGCACGGAAGAAGAACCCCCGGCAAGGGCTGCGCCGCTGCTCAGGACCGGAATGCGGACGAGGGGTTCCGTTTGGCGACTTCCCTGACCTAGATTTCCTGCGCATTACCCGGGCGATCGGTCGAGGGACGGAGCCGTCAGATGTCACAAGCCCCAAAGGTGAACAGAGAGCCGGTGGTGACGCCCGTGCGCGTCGTCATCGCTCTCTGCCTGATAGCGCCCTTCGTGGCGATGCTGTGGGTCGGTTCGTACGCGAAGACCGACCCGACGTTCATCGGCATGCCGTTCTTCTACTGGTACCAGATGATGTGGGTGCTGCTGTCCACAGGGCTGACCATGATCGCGTACAAGCTGTGGCAGCGTGACCAGCGCGCCCGTTCCGGCCGCAAGGGGGGTGCGGCGGAATGAACGACGGCGTGAACGGCGTGGCCCTCGCCGTCTTCATCTTCTTCTTCCTGCTCGTCACGGCCATGGGCTTCCTGGCCGCGCGCTGGCGCAAGGCGGAGAACGAGCACAGCCTCGACGAGTGGGGCCTGGGCGGCCGGTCGTTCGGCACCTGGGTCACCTGGTTCCTGCTCGGCGGCGACCTCTACACGGCGTACACCTTCGTGGCCGTACCGGCGGCGATCTACGCGGCGGGCGCGGCCGGGTTCTTCGCGGTGCCGTACACGATCCTGGTGTACCCGCTGATCTTCACGTTCCTGCCGCGGCTGTGGTCGGTGTCGCACAAGCACGGCTACGTCACGACGTCCGACTTCGTGCGCGGCCGGTTCGGCTCCAAGGGCCTGTCGCTCGCCGTCGCGCTCACCGGCATCCTGGCAACGATGCCGTACATCGCGCTCCAACTGGTCGGCATCCAGGCCGTGCTGGACGTGATGGGGATCGGCGGCGGCGAGAACACCAACTGGTTCATCAAGGACCTGCCGCTGCTGATCGCCTTCGGTGTCCTCGCGGCGTACACCTACTCGTCCGGCCTGCGGGCCCCGGCGCTCATCGCCTTCGTCAAGGACACCCTGATCTACATCGTGATCGCCGTGGCGATCATCTACATCCCGATCAAGCTGGGCGGCTTCGACGACATCTTCTCCAAGGCGGGCGAGGCGTTCTCCGAGACCAACCCGGCGACGGGCGCGCCCCGCGGCTCGCTGGTGCCGTCGGAGGCGGGCCAGTGGACGTACGCCACGCTGGCGCTGGGCTCCGCGCTCGCGCTGTTCATGTACCCGCACTCGATCACGGCGACGCTGTCCTCGCGCAGCCGTGACGTGATCCGCCGCAACACCACGATCCTGCCGCTCTACTCGCTGATGCTGGGCCTGCTGGCGCTGCTCGGCTTCATGGCGATCGCGGCCGGCATCAAGGTGCAGAACGGGCAGCTGGCGATCCCGCAGCTGTTCGAGACGATGTTCCCGGACTGGTTCGCGGGCGTGGCCTTCGCCGCGATCGGCATCGGCGCCCTGGTCCCGGCGGCCATCATGTCCATCGCGGCGGCGAACCTCTTCACCCGCAACATCTACAAGGACTTCATCAAGCCCGACGCGACGCCGGCCGAGGAGACCAAGGTCTCCAAGGTGGTCTCGCTGCTGGTGAAGGTGGGCGCACTGGCCTTCGTGCTGACCATGGACAAGACGGTCGCCATCAACTTCCAGCTGCTGGGCGGCATCTGGATCCTGCAGACCTTCCCGGCCCTGGTCGGCGGCCTGTTCACCCGCTGGTTCCACCGCTGGGCGCTGCTCGCCGGCTGGGCGGTCGGCATGATCTACGGCACGGTCGCCGCGTACGGTGTGGCCTCGCCGACGCAGAAGCACTTCGGCGGCTCCTCGAAGGAGATCCCGGGCATCGGCGAGATCGGCTACATCGGTCTCACGGCGTTCGTGCTGAACGTCGTCGTCACGGTGGTCCTCACCTTCGTCCTCAGGGCCGCGAAGGCCCCCGACGGCGTCGACGAGACGAAGCCGGAGGACTACACGGCGGACGCGGGCGACCCGGGCGTCCAGGTGGAACTCCCGCCGGCCACCGCGGGTTCCTCCCACTGACGGGCTCTGCCCACTGACGGGCTCTTGCCACGGGCCGCCGGGGTGATCCGGCGGCCCGTTGCCGTACCCGTCGGGCACACTCACCGCATGGACATCGTGATACGGCGGGCCCGGCCCGCCGAGTACGCGGCCGTCGGCGAGATCACCGCGCAGGCCTACCTCCGCGACGGCCTGCTGGACTTCGGGGAGGGCGACTCCTACCTCACCCAGCTGCGCGACGTGGCGAAGCGCGCGGCGCACGCCGAGGTGCTGGCCGCCGTCCGGGGCGCCGACGTGCTGGGCGGCGTGACGTTCGTGCCGTCCGGCGGGCCGATGGCCGAGATCGCCGGCCCCTCGGAGGCCGAGATCCGCATGCTCGCCGTGGCGCACGCGGCCCGGGGCCGCGGGGTCGGCGAGGCTCTGGTGCGGGCCTGCGTCGACCGCGCGCGGGCCCTGCCGGGCTGCGTGGCCGTCGTGCTGTCCACGCAGCGCACCATGCACACCGCGCACCGGCTTTATGAGCGGCTGGACTTCGTCCGCACACCGGAGCGCGACTGGAACCCCCTCCCGGAGGTCGACGACATCGAGCTTCTCGCCTACCGACTGACACTGTGACACAAGATGTGGGGGTGCTTTCACGGCCCGACACAAGATGTATGCTCGTGCTCGCTGTCGCCGCAGGGGAATCCGGTGCGAATCCGGAACTGTCCCGCAACGGTGTACCCGCGTGTTTCCGCACGCCTGGTCAGTCCGAGGACCTGCCGGCAGTGCGCCCGGCCGTCCGGCCCGGCGCCTGACGTCCGGGCCTCGTGGAATGGGCCGGTGGACGCGACGCCGCGTGCGCTCGTGAGCTGCCCCCGCCCCTCGACGAGGCCTCGTGCCGAGCGAGGGAGAGCCCCACGTGACCATCGCGCCAGCCGATCCGGCCTCAAGTCCGGGCCCGGCCGCTGCTTCCGCTTCAGCCGCGGCCATAAGTCCAGCGGATGCTTCGCCTTCAGCCCCGGCCTCAAGTCCGGCTTCGGCCCCGGATGCTGCTTCGGCTTCAGACCCGGCCTCAAGTCCGGCTTCCGTCCCGGGTGTTGCTCCAGCCCCCACGCCCCGGCACCCCGGCGACCGCCCCGCCGCCGCCCTCCTGCGGACCCTGACCGAGCTGACCGCCGACCTGCCCGACGCCGACCCCGGCCGGGTCGCCGCGGCGGCGCTGCGCGGCCGGTCGGCGCAGGCGGACGAGGCCGAGTTGCGCGAGCTGGCCACGGAGGCCGCCGCCGGCCTGATCTCGGAGGACCCCGCCTACTCGAAGCTGGCCGCCCGGCTGCTCACCCTCGGCATCCGCGCCGAGGCCGCCTCGCAGGGCGTGACCGCCTTCACCGAGTCCGTCGCCACCGGCCACCGCGAGGGCCTCGTCGCCGACCGCACCGCCGCGTTCGTCCGCCGTCACGCGGCCCGGCTGGACGCGCTGATCGACCCGGCCGCCGACGACCGCTTCGGCTACTTCGGGCTGCGCACCCTGCACAGCCGCTACCTGCTGCGGCACCCGGTCACCCGCAAGGCCGTGGAGACGCCCCAGCACTTCCTGCTGCGCGTGGCGGCCGGTCTCGCCGAGGACGACTCGCCCCGCGCGGTGGAGGAGGTCGCCGCGCTGTACCGGCTGATGAGCCGCCTCGACTACCTGCCCTCCTCCCCCACCCTGTTCAACTCGGGCACCCGGCACCCCCAGATGTCGTCCTGCTACCTCCTCGACTCCCCCAAGGACGAGCTGGACTCCCTCTACGAGCGGTACCACCAGGTCGCCCGGCTCTCGAAGCACGCGGGCGGCATCGGCATCGCCTACTCCCGGATCCGCTCGCGGGGTTCGCTGATCCGCGGCACGAACGGCCACTCCAACGGCATCGTGCCGTTCCTCAAGACGCTGGACGCCTCGGTCGCCGCCGTGAACCAGGGCGGCCGGCGCAAGGGGGCCGCCGCCGTCTACCTGGAGACCTGGCACGCGGACATCGAGGAGTTCCTGGAGCTGCGCGACAACACCGGCGAGGACGCCCGGCGCACGCACAACCTCAACCTCGCGCACTGGGTGCCGGACGAGTTCATGCGGCGCGTGGACGCCGACGGGCCGTGGTCGCTGTTCTCGCCGTCGGACGTGCCGGAGCTGGTGGATCTGTGGGGAGAGGAGTTCGACGCGGCGTACCGGGCGGCGGAGGCGAGGGGCCTGGCGAGGAAGACACTGCCCGCCCGTGACCTGT
The DNA here is from genome assembly GCF_040682395.1 of Streptomyces sp. NPDC051207. Classification (NCBI taxonomy): domain Bacteria; kingdom Bacillati; phylum Actinomycetota; class Actinomycetes; order Kitasatosporales; family Streptomycetaceae; genus Streptomyces; species Streptomyces sp. NPDC051207. The sequence goes on from NZ_JBFBAX010000004.1 coordinate 205,115, forward strand.
ACGGCCGCATGATGCGCACCCTCGCGCAGACCGGCAACGGCTGGATGACCTTCAAGGACACCGCCAACCGCACCGCCAACCAGACCGCCGAGCCCGGCCGGGTCGTCCACTCCTCCAACCTGTGCACGGAGATCCTGGAGGTCACCGACGACGGGGAGACGGCGGTCTGCAACCTGGGCTCGGTCAACCTCGGCGCCTTCGTGCGCGGCGCGGACATCGACTGGGAGCGGCTGGACGAGACCGTCCGCACGGCCGTCACGTTCCTCGACCGCGTCGTGGACATCAACTTCTACCCGACCGAGCAGGCGGGCCGCTCCAACGCCCGCTGGCGCCCGGTCGGCCTGGGCGTGATGGGCCTGCAGGACGTCTTCTTCCAGCTGCGGCTGCCCTTCGACTCCCCCGGGGCCAGGGCCCTGTCCACCCGCATCGCCGAGCGGATCATGCTGGCCGCGTACGAGGCGTCCGCCGGTCTCGCCGAGCGCAACGGCCCCTGCCCGGCCTGGGACGCGACCCGTACCGCCCGCGGAGTCCTGCACCCCGACCACTACGACGTCGAGCTCGCCTGGCCGGAGCGCTGGGCCGCGCTGCGGGCCCGCGTCGCGGCGACCGGCCTGCGCAACTCCCTGCTCCTCGCGATCGCGCCGACGGCCACCATCGCCTCCATCGCGGGCGTGTACGAGTGCATCGAGCCGCAGGTGTCCAACCTGTTCAAGCGCGAGACGCTGTCGGGCGAGTTCCTCCAGGTCAACCCGTACCTGGTGCGGGACCTCAAGAGGCTCGGCGTGTGGGACGCCCGTACCCGTGAGGCGCTGCGCGAGGCGAACGGCTCGGTGCAGGACTTCACGTGGATCCCCGAGGACGTCCGGCGGCTGTACCGCACGGCGTGGGAGATCCCGCAGCGCGCCCTGATCGACATGGCCGCGGCCCGCACGCCGTTCCTCGACCAGTCGCAGTCCCTGAACGTGTTCCTCCAGACCCCGACCATCGGCAAGCTCTCGTCGATGTACGCGTACGCGTGGAAGCAGGGTCTGAAGACGACGTACTACCTGCGCTCCCGCCCGGCGACCCGCATCGCCCGCGCGGCCCGCGCCGCCGCCCCCGCGCGGGAGGCCGAAGCGGTCGCCTGCTCCCTTGAGAACCCCGAGTCCTGCGAGGCCTGCCAGTGATGACCAGCACCCGGAATCTCCTCGACCCGGGCTTCGAGCTCACCCTCCGCCCGATGCGCTACCCCGACTTCTACGAGCGCTACCGGGACGCCATCAAGAACACCTGGACCGTGGAGGAGGTCGACCTGCACTCCGACGTCGCCGACCTGGCGAAGCTGACGCCGGGCGAGCGGCACCTGATCGGCCGGCTGGTCGCGTTCTTCGCCACCGGCGACTCGATCGTGGCGAACAACCTGGTGCTGACCCTCTACAAGCACATCAACTCGCCCGAGGCGCGGCTGTACCTGTCGCGGCAGCTGTTCGAGGAGGCCGTCCACGTCCAGTTCTATCTGACGCTGCTGGACACGTATCTCCCCGACCCTCAGGACCGCGCCGCCGCCTTCGCGGCCGTGGAGAACATCCCCTCGATCCGCGAGAAGGCCGAATTCTGCTTCAGGTGGATGGACTCGGTGGAGAAGCTCGACCGGCTGGAGACCCGGGCCGACCGGCGCCGCTTCCTGCTGAACCTCATCTGCTTCGCCGCGTGCATCGAGGGCCTGTTCTTCTACGGCGCCTTCGCCTACGTCTACTGGTTCCGCGGCCGGGGCCTGCTGCACGGTCTCGCCACCGGCACCAACTGGGTGTTCCGCGACGAGACCATGCACATGAGCTTCGCGTTCGACGTGGTCGACACCGTCCGCAAGGAGGAGCCGGAGCTGTTCGACGACGCGCTGCGCGAGGAGGTCACCGGGATGCTGCGGGAGGCCGTCGAGGCCGAGCTGCAGTTCGCGCGCGACCTGTGCGGCGACGGCCTGCCGGGGATGAACACCGAGTCGATGCGGCAGTACCTGGAGTGCGTCGCCGACCAGCGCCTCACGCGCCTGGGCTTCGCTCCGGTGTACGGCTCCGGCAACCCGTTCTCGTTCATGGAGCTGCAAGGGGTTCAGGAACTGACCAACTTCTTCGAGCGGCGCCCGTCGGCGTACCAGGTGGCGGTGGAGGGCGCCGTCGACCTGGACGAGGACTTCTGAGTCCCCGGCCGCGGGTCGAGCTGGCGGTCGATCCGGCGTTCGTGGCGCAGCCCCACGAGCGCCGGGCCGGCGACGAGGGCGAAGAGGGCCAGGACGGTCAGGTATCCGAGGAATGCGTTCATGCCGTAAGTCTCGTACCGCCATGACACTCCTGACAGTGGCAGGACTGCCGCGCACCCTCGATTTCCTGCCAGAACCGAGGCACACTGGCAGCATGCTGACCAACGTGGCCGCCGTCCTGCTGGACGGCGTGCACCCCTTCGAACTCGGCGTCGTCTGCGAGGTCTTCGGCATCGACCGCAGCGACGAGGACCTCCCGGTGTACGACTTCGCGGTGGTCTCCGCCGAGGGCCCGGCGCTGCGCACCCACGTCGGCGGGCTGACCGTGACCACGTCGCACGGCCTGGACCGGCTGGACGAGGCCGACCTGATCGCCGTGCCGGCCGGCAGCGACTACGCCCGGCGGGAGTATCCGCCGGCGCTGCTCGACGCCCTGGTGCGGGCCGTGGAGCACGGGGCGCGGGTGCTGAGCGTGTGCTCGGGCGTGTTCGTGCTCGGCGCCGCGGGGCTGCTGGACGGGCGGCGGTGCGCGGTGCACTGGCGCCAGTCGGGGGAGCTGGTCCGGCAGTGTCCGCGGGCGATCGTGGAGCCGGACGTGCTCTACGTGGACGAGGACCCTGTGATCACCTCGGCCGGCACCGCGGCCGGGATCGACGCCTGCCTGCACATCGTACGCAAGGAGCAGGGCACCGAGGTCGCCAACAAGATCGCGCGGCGCATGGTGGTGCCGCCGCACCGCGACGGCGGCCAGGCCCAGTACATCGAGCGGCCCCTGCCGCGGTCGCGCTGCGACACGGTCGGCGAGGTGCTGTCCTGGATGGAGCGGCACCTCGACCGGGAGGTCACCGTCGAGCAGCTCGCCGCCCGCGCCCACATGTCGCCGCGCACCTTCGCCCGCCGCTTCCAGCAGGAGACCGGCACCACCCCCTACCGCTGGCTGCTGCGCCAGCGGGTGCTGCTGGCCCAGGAGCTGCTGGAGGGCACGGACGACACGGTGGACGCGATCGCCGCCCGTACCGGCTTCGGGACCGCGGCGGCGCTGCGGCACCAGTTCGTCCGGGCGCTGAACACCACGCCGAACGCCTACCGGCGCGCGTTCCGGGGCCCGCAGGCCGCCTGACCGCGCGCCGGCCGCCTCGCCGCGCACGCCTCACCCGCGCCGCCTCACCTGGGCACGGCCCTCAGCAGCAGCCCGTCGGGGCGGAGCGTGATGCCGATCCGGACGCTGCCGTCGGAGCCCGGCGCCTGCTCGAAGCGGTACGCGCTCGCCAGCGCCGCCGTCACCAGGCTGAGCATCGCCATCGAGAAGTGGTCGCTCGGGCACTTCCGATTGCCCACGCCGAACGGCCGCATGGCATATTTCGGCAGCTCCGTGACCCGCTCCGGAAGCCACCGGTCCGGATCGAACTCCAAGTGGTGTGCGTACGACCTCGGATCGCGCTGGATCGCGTACGGACTGTAGATGATGTCGGCACCGGCCGGAATGCGATAGCCGCCGAGTTCCGTGTCGGCGACCGCGCGGCGGGTGAGAATCCAGACGGCCGGGCGCAGTCGCATCGCCTCCACGAGGACATTGTTGGTGTGCGTGAGACGGGGCACGTCGTCGAATCGCACCGGCCGGCCGCCGGTCACGGATTCCACCTCGTCGCGCACCTTGTCGCCGTGTTCCGGGTGTTCCGCGAGCACCTGCAGCAGACTCATGATCGTGGAGGCGATGGTTTCGCTCCCGGGGGTGAGTATCGCGACGACCTGGTCGTGGATCTCCTGTTCCCCGATGGGCTCGCCATTGTCGTCGTGGGCGTCCAGCAGAGCCGTCAGCAAATCGTTCGGCTTTTGACCGGACGCCCGCCGCTCGGCCACGATCTCGTCGACGAGCAGATGCAAATCGGCCAGCGCCCGGTTGAATGCGCGATTGGCCGGAAGCGGCAGCCGGTAGAGCGGGCCCAGCGGGATGACCATCCGCCGGTACATGCCGCGGAACACGGTGGCGAGCGCGCCGCACAGCCGCTCGGCGCGCTCGTCCATGAACTGGCCGCGCAGCAGGCAGCGGGCCGCGACGCGCACGGCGACACGGAACGCCTCGGAGGTGCAGTCGATCACCTCGCCGGAGCGCCAGCGCGCCACCAGCCCGTGCGCCTCCTCCTCCATGATCGGCCCGTACGCCGGGATCGCGTCGAGCCGGAACGCCGGCTGGATGGTGCGCCGCTGCCGCCGGTGGAGCTGGCCGTTGGCGGTGGCCACCCCCTCCTTGCCGAGCAGGCCCTCCAGGGACTCCCACAGCGGCCCGGCGATGATGTAGTCCGGGCTGAGCGCGAGGGCGCCGGTGAGCGCGGGCGTGGTGACCGCGTACACCGTCTTCGGGCCGAGCTTCAGCCGTACGACGTCGCCGTGGTCGCGCAGCCGGGCCATGAAGGCCAGCGGGTCGCGGGCCATTCTCCAGCCGTGGCCGAGCAGCGGAATCCCGCCGCCCGCCACGGGCGGCTCACGCAGCTCGGCTCCTGCACCGGTCCCGCTCTGGGGTGTGACCGACTCGACGGTCATTTCTCACCTGCCGCTTCGTTGTTGACGTACGGGGGAGTGGACCGGTCGTCCCAGTTGTCGACCATGTACCGGCCGGACTCGTGGTGGAACCAGTAGACGGTGCTGAACCAGTTCCGCATATTGCCGACACAGGCCCGCACCGCCGCGCTCAGTTCTTTTCCGCGCACGGTGCCGTCGGCCAGTTCGCCGGCGAACCGCAACGCGTCCTGTTCCGCGACTATGAATTCGGATATGCATTCCTCGACGCGCCGTCTCAGCTCCACGATCGCCGCTTCGAGAGTCAGCCCTTCGTGGGTGATGAGACTGATGCCGAGGTTGTGGACCTCGTCCCCCGCTATTTCCTTGGGAAGTGAGCAGAGGTCGTTGTACCAGGCGGCGAATTCCTGGCTCAGGAGTGCCGCCCGCCGGAATGCGGGGTGCTTCCGCACCCGGTCGGGGAGTTCCTGTCCGGCGCTCGCCTCCAGCAGGTCGGTCCATATCCAGTGCGCGAAGGTGAGCCGCCGCAGCCTCAGGTATTCCTCGACGGAGGGGACGATTCCGTGGGTGCGGTTGTGGAACTCCCGGTCGTACGCGTCGATCACCGCGTGGAAGTGCCGGGCGAACCGGCCGTTCCAGGTCACCGGCAGGAACGAGAACAGCCGCAGCACACTGTCGGCGAACCCGGCCACCAGCGGGTCCCGGTGGTGCAGGTGGTTCTGGGGTGCCTCGAGTGCCGTGTGCAACTGCTCGGCCAGACGCCGCCAGGCCACCGGACGGCGGTGCACGATGTCGCGGTCGTGACGGTCGTCCCAGACGAAGAACCAGGCGCTGTAGTCCGCTGTCGCCTGGAGAACGTCGTCGGCGGCGTCGACGTAGTAGCCCGCCATGAGGTCCGTGTAGCACAGGCCGTCGGCATATTCCTCGACCTTGTCCGCCGGCATGAGACGCTTTTCGAGGAGCCAGGTGCGGGTCTTCTCCTGGAGCCGGGGCCAATACGGATGCAGTTGCCGGGGAAAAGCCGCCTCGATCACCGGGAGCCGGAGTGAGGGTGGGACTGCGACCACGGTCGATGTCGTAGTGGAGCCGTGTGGGAAAGCCTGCACGAACAAACCCCTCTCAGCCGCCTGTTGGCACAGGCCCGCCCGCTGTGCCGGACGTGCGCCGGTGCGTATCCCCGCACTTCCTATTCAGCACCACAACTGACCGATTTGGGAACGGATTTGCTGCATTCATTGCGCCTCTGTGCCGAGATTCTCCCTTGCATGACGCATGTGTGATCAGCAGGGAGCGCACCGGATCGACCGGGCGACGCACGCACGAACGGCGCCCGGTCAGGAGGAGGAACCTGAACGGTCGCCGTCCACAAGGCAGTTGGGCGGACGCGGCCGGGGGCCGTCAGTCGTTGGCGACCACGGGGTAGCGCGGCTCGCCCTCGGCCATCTGCCGCAGCGCGTCCTTGCGCTCGCGCTTGGAGAGCCGGTCGATGTACAGGTAGCCGTACAGGTGGTCGGTCTCGTGCTGGAGGCAGCGCGCGAAGTAGCCGGTGCCGCGCACCTTGATCGGGTTGCCCTGCTCGTCCTGCCCGGTCACCTCGGCGTAGTCCGGCCGGGCGAGCGAGGCGTACGCGGTCGGCACGGACAGGCAGCCCTCGTTGCTGTCGTCCAGCCGGCGCCGCTCGGCGGGCAGTTCGACCAGCTTCGGGTTGCAGACGACGCCGACGTGCCGCACACCGTCGTCGTCCGGGCAGTCGTAGACGAACACCTTCAGGTCGACGCCGATCTGGTTGGCGGCCAGGCCCACGCCCTCGGCGGTGCGCTGGCTGGCGAACATGTCCGCGACCAGCTGCTGGAGTTCCTCGCCGAAGTCGGTGACGTCCTTGCACTCCTTGTGGAGCACCGGGTTCCCGACGACGGTGATCGGCCGCGAGGTGCCGCGCTCCCGCCAGTCCGACTCGCGCGCCTCGCAGTCCTCCGTGTCCACGACGAAGCCCTCGTCGTCGACGGGGAGCACGCCCACGTGCTGCTGATCGGTGTCCTGCTGCGCCATGACCGACGTACGCCTTCCTGACATGAACGGGGAGTAGGTGCTGATACAGGGTACGGGGAAGCACCCCGAGGGGGTGCCGGACCATGGCTGACACACGACCCCGCCGCGCGGGCGCGACCCGCCGCGGCAGAGCGGGATCCGGCCGCGGCCCTCAGCACACCTCTTCGAGGTCCCGCCAGTCCCGGGACTCCGGGCTGTCCGCGACCCATCCGTCCAGCAGCCCCCGGACCAGCGACGCCGGCGCGGCCACCCCGCACTCGCGCTCCGGCACCCACAGCTGCCCGTCCGTCCGGTGCCCGAGCGGCCCGGGCTGCCCCGGCTCACTGTGGTCGTGCGGGTCGAGATGCTCACCGTCGCCCTCGTCGGACGGCATCCGCGACTCCGAGCACGTCCGGCACAGCAGCCGCACCGAGGACGACCAGTCCTCGGCGGCGAACCCGGCGTCGGCGGCCAGCTGCTCCAGGGCGTCCCGGTCGGCCTCCGTGGCCGCCTCCAGCAGCACCACCCAGGTCGGGACGGGCGACGGCGCCCACAGCTCGATCTCGTCGAACACCGGATAGGTGTGCCCGGCGGTGGTGGTCCGCTCGCCGTGCGGCACACCGTCGTGCAGCACGACCTCGCCCCAGCGCCGCCCCGAGGACGGCAGCGGAATCGACAGCACCTCGATCCGGGCGGGATCCAGCCGCCGCCCCCACACGACCTCGGCCTCCCCCTCGGGCGACAGCCGTACGGCCGCGCTGCCGAGGTCCATGCCGACCGGCTCGCCGGAGCCGGTCGCCGCGCCGGGCACCCGCAGGCCGTACGCCTGCCAGGCGCGGCGGGCCAGCGGCCAGTCCTGCAGGGCGGTCGCGGCGATGCCGACGTTCCACCAGTCGGGTGCCCCGGTGTCCCGGTCGAGCAGCGCGACGGCCCTGAGGCCCGCCGCCCTGGCCTGCTCCCAGTCGTGCCGGAACTTGTGCAGCAGGGCGAGGTTGAACCAGGACTCCGACAGCCAGGGTTCCAGGTCGGCGGCCCGCGTCAGCAGCGCGCCCGCGTCCTCGTACCGGCCGTCGCCGATGAGAGTGAACGCGCGGTCCGTGGCCTGCCGCCAGGAGGCGGAGGGCCGGTGCCGTCCCTTGCCGAAGATCCTCACGATTCCCGCCTGCCAGTTCCGTCAAGTGGGCTGGCTGTGCCGCTCTGCGCCCCCGGACACCCTTTCCTGCGCATCAAACCACGTACGGCTGGAAGGGCGCTCATTACCCATGGGTTACCCAGCCTCGCACCGGGTCAGACAGGCTCCGGCGTCCTCACCCGGTGTGCTCACGCGCCAGGAGGCCCGCGTCACGCGACAGCACCCGCGCCAGCGAGGCCACCACCTCCGGCGCGTACTCCCCGGCGGCGGCCAGCCGCAGCTCCTCCAGCGCGGTGAGCGCGCCGCCCGGCCCGGCACCCCGCGCCTTCTCCTCGTAGGCGTTCACCACGCGGACGATGCGTGCGGCGAGCGGCTGTTCCCGGCACGGGTCGGCCTGCCGCTCCACGACGACGGCGACGGCCGGGTCGACCCCGGTCTGCCGCACGACGGCCCCGCCGAGCAGCGCGATGCGCCGCTGTTCCGGGACGGGCAGCCCGGCGGTGGCCCCGGCCGGCACCGGGTCGACGAGGCTCAGCTGGCCGATGTCGTGCATGAGCGCCGCGTACTCCAGCACGGTCAGCTCCGGCTCGGTCATCCCGAGGTCCCGCCCGACGGCCAGGCCGAGCGCGGCGACGCGCCGGGCGTGCCCGGTCGGCGTGTACCCGGCGATCTCGGTGGCGCGGGCGAGGGAGGCGATGGTCTGCCGGTAGGTGGCGCGCACCGCGGTGTACCGCCGGTAGGACAGCTGGGCCAGCAGCAGCGGCACCGAGAACACGGGCAGCGCCCAGAGCCCGACGACGGCCACCGCCAGCGCCATCACGGCCCCGGTGGCGCACACCGCGGCCCCGATGCCGAGCATGCCCCGCAGTTCGTCGCGCAGCAGCGGGGCGAACGGCCACCGGGTCCGGGCGTGGGCCAGCGCGGCGGCGAGGACCGCGTCGAACAGGGCGGTCAGCGCGAGCAGCGCGAGCAGCAGCAGGGCGTGGGCGGGGCCGACCCAGCCGTCGAAGGCGCCCTGGTTGTAGAGGGGCTGGAAGCAGGTGGCGGCGAAGCCGACGCTGAGCGTGCGGCGGGCGAGCTGGTCGGCCGTGGGGCCCCGGCCGCGCGCCGTGTGCGGCACGCTGCCGATGAGGGTGGCGACGAGGACGACGGTCACGACCTGCGCCACACCGTGCCGGGTGGGCTCACCCGCGGCCTCGCCGAGCAGGGCGTAGGCCAGGGCCGCGGCGGCGCCGATCGGGGCGGCCTCCCGGACCCGGGTGCCGGTCCAGCGGGTCAGCTCGCCGAAGGCGACGAGCACGCCGAAGGCGACGGCGACGGGCCGTCCCTCCAGCCCGCCCCAGAGGGTGACGGCGAGGCTCGCGGCGGCGAGCAGCCCCGCGGTGGTGTGCACCAGGGCGAGGAGCAGGGGCCGCTGCCACCGCGTCACCGGTGCACTCCGGGCCGGCTGGGGGTGCGGGGCCGCGGCGGGCCGAGGGGACGGGAGCCGCTCTCGTCGGCCGTGACCGCGGGCCGCCACCCGGACCGGGTGATGACGCGGACCAGGGCGGCGACCATCCTCGGGTCGAAGTGGCTGCCCGCGCACCGCTGGAGTTCCTCCAGCGCGGCCGGGACGGGCCGGGCCCGGCTGTAGGAGCGGGTGGAGGTCATGGCGTCGAAGGCGTCGGCCACCGCGACCACCCGCGCCGACTCGGGGATCTGGGTCCCGGCGAGCCCGTAGGGGTAGCCGCTGCCGTCCATCCGCTCGTGGTGGTGCAGCACCGCGGCGCGCGCCTCCCCGAGGAAGCCGATGCCCCGGACGATCTCGTGCCCGTACTCCGGGTGCAGTTCGATGACGCGCCGCTCCTCGGGGGTGAGCGGGCCGTCCTTGCGCAGCAGCCGGGTCGGGACGCCGAGCTTGCCGACGTCGTGCAGGATCCCGGCGAAGCGCAGGACCTCGACGCGGTCGTCGTCCAGGCCCAGCTCGCGGGCGATCATCATCGAGGCCTGTCCGACGCGTTCGCCGTGCCCGCGTGTGTAGCCGTCCTTGATGTCGACGGCCTGCACGAGGGCGCGGATCGTCGCCTGGTGCGCGGCCCGTTCCCGGTGGTACTGCGCGAACGCCCACCAGGACACGCCCATCGGCAGCATCACCAGCAGCGCGGCGACCGGCCCGTACGGGCTGCGCCACAGCACGGCCATCATCAGCCCGACGAGGCCGTGCACGGCGACCGGCGCGAGCGACCGCGTGAACAGCCCGCGCCAGGCCCGCCGCACGGGCACCCGGTCCCGCTGCCCGAGCGGCGCGGGCGGTGCGCCCGCGCCCGCCGCGAGGACGGCGGCGTCGAGCACGGTCAGCACCAGGCAGAACACCAGCACGGCGGCGGCGGCCGGCAGCAGGGCGTAGCGGAAGTCGGACGCCACGACGGCGTCGCGCCCGCCGAGGGACCAGTGCACGCGGGCGGCGGCCCACACGGCGACGACGAGCTGCGCGGCCCGCCACACGCGCCGCAGCACCGCGGGCCGCTCGGCGACGCCGGACAGCAGCGCGCCCGGCACCGCGACGAGCGCGGCGGCGGGCGGCGGCAGCAGGAAGGCCGCGGCGAGCAGCACGGGGTGGAAGGTGCCGGCGAACCGGGACCTGGCGATGTGCTCGCAGCCCGCGTACAGGGCGGCGAGCAGGGCGACCGCGTACCAGGGGGTGTGGAGTTCGGGAAGGTGGCGCAGGCAGAACAGGGCCGCGAGGACGACACAGGCCACGCACGCACGTGCCCGTGCCGGTACCGCATCCATGAGCCCCTCCCCCGGCCATGCCTTTCAGGCTCCGGAGCCTAGGCGGCGGCAGGGGGGACCGCGGACGGTTCCCCGCGGGTTAGCACGTTCGGGTGAAAAAGGACGTTCGGCGTGACCGGCCGTGGAGGAGTCCGGGACTGTGGAGAGTCCAGGGCCGCGGAGGGGTCTAGGACTCCTGCGGCGCCGCCGTCACGTCGTGCTCGGGGACGGCCTGGCCGGAACGGATCAGCTCGATCCGCCCCATGACCTTGTCCCGCAGGTCGCCCGGCACGTCGTCATGCCCGCAGCACCGCTTGACCAGCTTCTTCACGGCCTGCTCCAGCCCGTACTTCTCCAGGCACGGCGAGCACTCCTCGAAGTGGTGCTCGAACTTCACGCAGTCCGAGTCCGGCATCTCCCGGTCGAGGAACTCGTAGAGATGATCGAGGATTTCGCTGCAATCCGTCTCGTGCGGCTCTCCGCAGCTCATGACCCCGAGCCTTTCGCTTCGTTCGACTCTCCCGCGCCGGCCGGGACCAGTCCGCGCTCGCGGGCGTAGTCCTCCAGCATGCCGCGCAGTTGACGGCGTCCCCGGTGCAGCCGGGACATCACCGTACCGATGGGTGTCCCCATGATGTCGGCGATCTCCTTGTAGGCAAAGCCCTCCACATCGGCGAGGTACACGGCGATGCGGAACTCCTCGGGGATCGCCTGGAGCGCCTGCTTCACGTCCGAGTCGGGCAGGTGGTCGAGCGCCTGCGACTCGGCGGAGCGCAGACCGGTCGACATGTGCGACTCGGCACGGGCGAGCTGCCAGTCCTCGATCTCCTCGGCCGCGCTGCGCTGGGGTTCGCGCTGCTTCTTGCGGTAGGAGTTGATGAAGGTGTTGGTGAGGATCCGGTACAGCCACGCCTTGAGGTTGGTGCCTTCGCGGAACTGGTGGAAGGACGCGTACGCCTTGGCGTACGTCTCCTGCACCAGGTCCTCGGCGTCCGCCGGGTTGCGCGTCATGCGCAGCGCGGCCGAGTACATCTGGTCGAGGTATTCCAGCGCGTCCCGCTCGAAGCGCGCGCTGCGCTCCGCGGCCGACTCCGCGGCACCCCGGCCCTCGGGCTGCTCCGGCTGGCCGTTCTCGGTCCCTGCGTCGGTACCGGCGACCGGACCCACCTCCTCCAGTGTTGGCGTGAAACCAAGACCGGTCCCACTCGATTCGGAGGATAGACGACCCGTGGTCGGGGACGCCTGCCGATTCGATCCGCCCGACGCACGGCCCGGCACGGTCTTCGCCGCGGGCAGCACCGTCCAGTCGAGCTGGTCGCGGCTGCTGAGACGCGGGCAGAAGGTGGCACCCATGCGGCGGACTTCCTCTCCTACGACGGCTGTGCCGGTGACCGGCACGTACGTCGGGCTCAACAGTGCCCGCCGGCTCCGCATTCCCGGCCGTCAGCCCAGTGATCCGGCCCACTCGGCGACCCCCTCGACGATCACCGCCAGTGCCTCGTCCTGGGTGATGCCCGCCCGTTTCGGCACGGCGAAACCATGGTCGCCGTGGGGCACGACGACGTGCGGCCGGTATCCCTCGGGGAACTCCTCGGGTCGGCCGAACGGGTCGTTGCCGCCCTGGACGATCAGCAGCGGGATCCCTGCCTCCCGCACGCCGAACAGCTCCTGCTCGCGCGAGGACCCGGGCCTGCCCGGCGGGTGCAGCGGGAAACCGAGCACGAGGACGCCGGCGGCGCCCAGTTCCGCCGCCGTGCGGCAGGCGACGCGGGCGCCCGCGCTGCGACCACCCGAGATCACCGGAAGGCCCGGCGCGGCCAGGGCGGGCCACACGCCGCGCCAGCCGGTGTCGAGGGTCTTCGGGGCGGGGGCGAGCTTCTTGCCGGCCACCCGCCAGGGCTGCTCCACCAGGGCGACGGTCACCCCGCGCGCGGGCAGCGCGGCGGCGAGCGCCGCCAGGTCGCGTGCCTCGATGCCGCCGCCGACGCCATGGCTCGCGGCCAGCACGAGCCGTGGTGTCCTCGCCCGGTGCCAGGTGACGCGCGCGGTGCCCGCATCCGTCTCGACGGTCTCGGTGGTCACGGGGATCTCGGTCGTCACATCAGAAGAGTGTGCCCTCTTCCGGCGCCTCCAGCTCCTTGAGCAGCTCCGGGCCGTTGTTGCGGACGTTGCTGACCGCCGTGGACACCGGGTAGGCGCGCATCAGGCCGGGCGGCGGGGGCGCGAGCAGCTCACGCAGGTCGTCCGGGTCGGTCCTGCCCGGGTCCAGCCAGGCGTCCCAGCGGTCCGGGGTGAGCATCAGCGGCATGCGCGGGTGGATGTCGGCGAGCGAGCGGGGCCCCTCGGCGGGCGCGACCGCGAGCGGGGTGCTCTCGGCCTCGGTGGTGATCACCGAGCACGTCACCCACCAGGCCCCCGGGTGGTCGTCCGGGAGCGTCTTGTCGCGCCAGAACTCGTACAGCCCGGCCATGGCGAACACCGAGCCGTCCGCGGGCGACACGAAGTAGGGCTGCTTGCGCGGGCGCTTCCTCTTCCCCTCGACCTCCAGCTCGCGCTCCTGCGTGCCGGTGACCCACTCGTAGTAGCCGTCGGCGGGCAGGATGCAGCGCCGGGCCGCGAAGGCGCGGCGGTACGACGGCTTCTCGTGGACGGTCTCCGCGCGCGCGTTGATCATGCGGGCGGCGCCCTCGGGCGTCTTGGACCAGGACGGCACCAGGCCCCACTTCAGCTTCCTCAGCTGCCGGACCGGCCGTGGGTCCGGCTCGTCCTTCACAGGCCGGTCGAGGATGGCGTGGACCTCCTTGGTGGGGGCCACGTTGAAGTCGGGGGCCAGGGTCTCCTCGGGGTCCCACTTCTCGATCTCGAAGATTCCTGCGAGATCCTCGGGCCTACGACTGGCTGCATACCGTCCGCACATACGTGCCACACTGCCAGACTCCGCGCGACCACGAGGAGCCCCTTCCGAACATGCATCAGCTCGCATCCGTCCCGCTCGCCCCGCTCTGGGACGAGGTTTCCGGCACCCAGCCCGACCCCGACCTGTGGGTGGTGATCGCGTCCCTGGTCGCGGCGCTCGCCGTGGTCGTGCCGCACGGGCCGTGGCGCGTGGCGCGCAACGCCGTCACCATCGCCCACGAGGGCGGCCACGGGCTGGTGGCGCTGCTCACCGGCCGGACCCTCACCGGCATCCGGCTGCACTCGGACACCAGCGGCCTGACCGTCAGCCGCGGCAAGCCGCACGGCATCGGCATGATCCTCACGGCCGCCGGCGGCTACACCGCTCCCCCGCTGCTCGGCCTCGGCGGCGCGGCCCTGCTCGACTCGGGGCGCATCACGCTGCTGCTGTGGCTGGCGACCGTGCTGCTGGTGGCGATGCTCGTGATGATCCGCAACGCCTACGGGGCGCTGACGGTGATCCTCACCGGCGCCCTGTTCGTCCTGGTGTCGTGGCTGACCGGGCCGCAGGTGCAGGCGGCGTTCGCGTACGCGGTGGTGTGGTTTCTGCTGCTCGGCGGGGTGCGTCCGGCGTTCGAGCTGCAGGCGAAGCGGTCGCGGGGCGGGGCCGGCGACTCGGACGCGGACCAGTTGTCGCGGCTGACGAACGTTCCGGCCGCGCTGTGGCTGTTCCTGTTCCACGCGGTGTCGCTGTGCTCGCTGATAGGCGGGGGCCGCTGGCTGCTGGAGATGTGAGGGGGCACGAGAGGGCGCGAGGGGGCGTGAGCGGCGCGGTCGTGGGCTGCGAGGACGCATATATGCGGGGCAGCCGCCGCGTGTACCACAGCTCTGTTTCGCTCCGATTTCGCCGTTTTTGATCAAGATCTCCCGTCATTCGCAACCACTAAAGTGGTGCGCATGACCGTTAACCCTGCGCACACCGCCCTTTGGCCCGCCCCGCACGCGAGCGGAGCCGTCGACGCGACGGTCCACGTGCCCGGGTCCAAGTCGGTCACCAACCGCGCCCTGGTGCTGGCCGCCCTCGCCTCCGAGCCGGGCTGGCTGCGCCGCCCGCTGCGCTCCCGGGACACCCTGCTGATGGCCGGTGCGCTGCGCGCCATGGGCGTCGGCATCGAGGAGGGCGTGGGCCCGGACGGCACCGGCGAGGCCTGGCGTGTGATTCCCTCCGGACTGCGCGGCCCGGCCACGGTCGACGTCGGCAACGCCGGCACGGTGATGCGCTTCCTGCCGCCGGTCGCCGCGCTCGCCGACGGCCCCGTCCGCTTCGACGGCGACCCCCGCTCCTACGAGCGTCCCCTGCACGGCGTCATCGACGCGCTGCGCGGCCTCGGCGCCCGGATCGACGACGACGGGCGCGGCGCGCTGCCGCTCACGGTGCACGGCGGCGGCGCCCTGGACGGCGGTGCGGTGGCGATCGACGCGTCCTCCTCGTCGCAGTTCGTCAGCGCCCTGCTGCTGTCCGGGCCGCGCTTCAACCAGGGCGTCGAGGTCCGCCACACCGGTGCCACGCTGCCGTCCATGCCGCACATCCGCATGACGGTCGACATGCTGCGCGCGGTCGGCGCCCAGGTGGACACGCCCGAGTCGGGCGGCGAGGCGAACGTCTGGCGGGTCACGCCGGGCGCCCTGCTCGGCCGGGACCTGACCATCGAGCCGGACCTGTCGAACGCCCAGCCGTTCCTGGCGGCGGCGCTGGTGACCGGCGGCAGGGTCGTCATCCCGGACTGGCCGGCCCGCACCACCCAGCCCGGCGACCGGCTGCGGGAGATCTTCACCGAAATGGGCGGCTCCTGCGAGCTGACCGACTACGGCCTGCGCTTCACCGGATCGGGTGCCGTCCACGGCATCGACGTCGACCTCAGCGAGGTCGGCGAGCTCACCCCGGGCATCGCCGCGGTCGCCGCGCTCGCCGACTCCCCGTCCACGCTGCGCGGCGTGGCGCACCTGCGGCTGCACGAGACGGACCGGCTGGCCGCGCTGACCAAGGAGATCAACGAACTCGGCGGCGACGTCACCGAGACCGCCGACGGACTGCACATCCGCCCCCGTCCGCTGCACGGCGGGGTCTTCCACACGTACGACGACCACCGCATGGCCACGGCGGGCGCGATCATCGGCCTCGCGGTGCCGGGCGTGCGGATCGAGAACGTCGCCACGACGGCGAAGACCTTGCCCGACTTCCCCGAACTGTGGACCGGGATGCTCGGGGCGTAAGGGACGTTCGCATGCGCCGCTACGGCAAGCACACCGACGAGGACGACATCCGCAGCCGCCCCAACCGCAAGGGCAACCGGCCGCGCACGAACATCCGGCCCAAGCACGAGGACGCCGCCGAGGGCATGGTCCTCACCGTCGACCGGGGCCGGCTGACCTGCCTCGTCGAGGGCCGGGTCGTCATGGCGATGAAGGCCCGCGAACTGGGCCGCAAGGCCGCCGTGGTCGGCGACCGGGTGGCCCTCGTCGGCGACATGTCCGGCAAGAAGGACACCCTCGCCCGCATCGTGCGCATCGCGGAGCGGACGTCGGTGCTGCGGCGCACCGCGGACGACGACGACCCGTTCGAGCGCGTGGTCGTCGCCAACGCCGACCAGCTCGCCGTCGTCACCGCGCTCGCCGACCCCGAGCCGCGCCCGCGGCTGATCGACCGCTGCCTCGTCGCGGCCTTCGACGGCGGCCTCACCCCGCTGCTCGTCATGACGAAGTCCGACCTCGCCCCTCCGGACAAACTCCTGGAGCTGTACGGCGACCTGGACATCCCGTACGTCGTCACCAGCCGCGACGAACTGGAGAACGGCGACGCCGCCGACCGGGTACGCGAGCATCTGGGCGGCAAGGCCACGGCCTTCGTCGGGCACTCCGGCGTCGGCAAGACGACCCTGGTCAACGCGCTGGTCCCGGAGGAGCGCCGCCGGCTGACCGGTCACGTCAACGCGGTGACCGGGCGCGGCCGGCACACCACCACCTCGGCGCTGGCCCTGCCGCTGGACGGCGTGGACGGCTGGGTGATCGACACCCCGGGCGTGCGGTCCTTCGGGCTGGCCCATGTCGACCCGTCCCGGGTGATCCACGCCTTCCCGGACCTGGCGCCGGGCACCGAGGGCTGCCCACGCGCGTGCGGCCACGACGAGCCGGACTGCGCGCTGGACCAGTGGGTGGAACAGGGCCACGCGGACCCGGCGCGGCTGTACTCGCTGCGCAGGCTGCTGGCGACGCGGGAGCGCACGGAAGGCGACTGACCCTCGCGTTGTTCATCTCGGCGTACGAAGGCCGGGGCATAATCGCACCCAGCCGCATCCGAGCCCGTGCGCAGTCCGGCCGGGGCCCGATGGGACGCGGACACGAGGGAGACGACACATGGCGTGGCTGCTGGTCATCGTGGCCGGGGTGCTCGAAACCGGCTTCGCCGTCTGCCTGAAGCTGTCCCACGGCTTCACCCGGCTCTGGCCGACCGTCGCGTTCTGCGTCTTCGCCCTCGGCAGCTTCGGCCTGCTGACGCTGTCGCTGAAGAAGCTCGACGTCGGACCGGCCTACGCGGTGTGGACGGGCATCGGCGCGACGGGCACCGCGATCTACGGGATGATCTTCCTCGGTGACGTCGTCTCCACGCTGAAGATCGTGTCGATCAGCCTGGTCATCATCGGCGTCGTGGGCCTTCAGCTGTCCGGCTCCGCCCACTGACCCCCGCGCTCACGCCGGCTGGCGTGCCAGCGCGCCGCGCACCAGGTCGGCGACGCCTCCGTCGGCCGGCGGTGCGGCCACGCAGGACAGGGCGAGACGGACGGCGAGTTCGCAGGACCGGGCCAGTTCGGCGGTGTCCGCGCGGGGCGTGCCGGGCGGGGCCAGCGCGGCCACGGCACGGTCGCGGACCAGGGCCACGAAGTCGCCGGGCGACGGCAGCGGGCCGTCCGCGCGGCGCTGCGCCGGGACGGCGGCGGAGGACCGCACCGGCCGCAGCCGGGGTGTGGGCAGCCGCTCGCTCCAGCAGCCGGTGAGCAGGGCGCGGACCAGGGCGTTGTCGCGGGCCGCCGACGCGGTCCACTCCGCGGTCGCGGTGAGCCGGTCGCGGGGGTCGGCGGGCCCGGCGAGGGCGCGGTCGACACCGGCGATGTAGGCGTCCGCCTCTCTCCTGACGAGCGCGCGGGCGAGCCCTTCCTTGCTCCCGAACTCGTTGTAGAGCGTCTGCCGGGACACCCCGGCCGCCGCGGCCACCTCCACCATCCGCACCGCGGACCACGGCCGGCGGGCCAGGGCCGTGTAAGCGGCGTCCAGCAGGGACTCCCGCGCTGCAGGCATCATCGCCTCCCTCGGGGCGAGCGGCTCTGCGGACAGGTTTGACGCGGGGTGAGGCACTGTCAAGGGTTCCCGTGGGCGCGGGCGCCCCGTCCGGTGCCGCGAGCCCCACGTAGCCCCGGCGGGCCGCTGCCAGATACGGTTCGTTGCATGCCCGACTACCTCGATGACCTGCGTCTCGCCCACGTCCTCGCGGACGCGGCGGACGCCGCGACGATGGACCGGTTCAAGGCTCTCGACCTGAAGGTGGAGACCAAACCGGACATGACGCCGGTGAGCGAGGCCGACCGGGCCGCGGAGGACCTCATCCGCGGCCAGCTCCAGCGCGCCCGCCCGAGAGACGCGATCCTCGGCGAGGAGTACGGCGTCGAGGGCACCGGCCCGCGCCGCTGGGTGATCGACCCGATCGACGGCACCAAGAACTACGTGCGCGGCGTCCCGGTCTGGGCCACGCTCATCTCCCTGATGGAAGCGGGCGAGAGCGGCTTCCAGCCGGTCGTCGGCGTCGTCTCCGCGCCCGCCCTGGGCCGCCGCTGGTGGGCCGCGAAGGACTACGGCGCCTTCTCCGGCCGCAGCCTGTCCACCGCGTCGCGGCTTCAGGTGTCCCGGGTCTCGAAGCTCGCCGACGCGTCCTTCGCGTACTCCTCGCTGAGCGGCTGGGAGGAGCAGGGCCGCCTGGACGGCTTCCTCGACCTGACCCGCGAGGTGTGGCGCACACGCGCGTACGGCGACTTCTGGCCGTACATGATGGTCGCCGAGGGCTCGGTGGACATGTGCGCGGAGCCCGAGCTGTCGCTGTGGGACATGGCGGCCAGCGCGATCATCGTGACCGAGGCGGGCGGCACCTTCACCGGTCTCGACGGCCGCCCCGGCCCGCACAGCGGCAACGCGGCGGCGTCGAACGGCCCGCTCCACGACGAGTTGCTGGGGTATCTCAACCAGCGCTACTGACACTCCTTGGCGCCGCCCGGCCGCTCCGGCTGCCCCCGCCGGGACCCTTGTTGACCCCCGCGTCGCCTGCCACTCTGAGAGTCCCCCCACTTGTGAATATGTGAATCCGAGAACTGGCTCCCGGATTCCCTAGGAGGTGGCTCCATCCATGCTCGTCCGTGACGCCATGAGCACCGTGGTCCTCACCATCGGCCCCGACCACACCCTGCGCCAGGCCGCCACCCTGATGTCCGCCCGCCGGATCGGCGCGGCCGTCGTCCTCGACCCCGACGCCGGCGGCATCGGCATCCTCACCGAACGCGACGTCCTCAACTCCCTGGGCCTCGGCCAGGACCCGGACACCGAACGCGCCCACGCCCACACCACCACCGACGTCGTGTTCGCGGCCCCGTCCTGGACGCTGGAGGAGGCGGCCGGCGCCATGGCCCACGGCGGTTTCCGCCACCTCGTCGTCCTCGACGGCCGCGAGCCCGTCGGCGTCGTCTCGGTCCGCGACATCATCCGCTGCTGGGCACCGCTGCGGCAGCAGGTGCCCGCCTAGAGCCGCCCGGGACGCCGGGAGGAACGCGAAGCGGGCCGGACCCCGAAGGGCCCGGCCCGTCCGCCGCGGCAAGCGGTCCAGTGCTGGTGATCAGCCGCGCAGGGCCTGGACCGCGGCCTCCAGCCGCTTGCCGAAGTCGCCGTCGGCCTGCCGGAAGTTGTTGATCGCGCGCTCGGCGATGTCCTCGCGCGAGACCTGCGAGAGGGAGCCCGCGAGGTTGCCGATCAGGCGCTCCTTCTCGTCCTCCGACATCAGCCGGTAGAGGTTGCCCGCCTGCACGAAGTCGTTGTCCTCGGCGTGCGACGGGGTCTCGTGGTTGCCGGTGGTGCCGGTCACCCGGACCGGCTCCCACAGCGGGCGGTCCGTCTGGAACGGGCCGCCGAAGCTGTTCGGCTCGTAGTTCTTCGCACCCTTGTGGCGGCCGTCGTAGAGGTAGCCGTCACGGGAGTTGGTGCGCGCCTCGGTGGCGTGCGGCCGGTTCACCGGCAGGTGGTCGGCGTTGATGCCGACGCGGTAGCGGTGGGCGTCGCCGTACGCGAAGAGGCGGCCCTGGAGCATCTTGTCCGGGGACGGGCCGATGCCCGGCACGAAGTGGGCGGGGCTGAAGATGGACTGCTCGACCTCGGCGAAGATGTTCTCCGGGTTGCGGTTCAGCTCCAGCTTGCCGAACCAGATGACCGGGTAGTCCGCGTGCGGCCACACCTTGGTCAGGTCGAACGGGTTGAAGCGGTACGTCGCCGCCTGCGCCACCGGCATGATCTGCACGCCGACGGTCCAGCTCGGGTACTCGCCCCGCTCGATGGCCTGGCGCAGGTCGCGCTGGTGCGAGTCGGGGTCCTCACCGGCGAGCCGGGCGGCCTGCTCGGCGGTCAGGTTCCTGATGCCCTGGTCCGTCTTGAAGTGGTACTTCACCCAGAACGCCTCGCCGGCCGCGTTGCTCCACTGGTACGTGTGCGAGCCGAAGCCGTCCATGTGCCGGTAGGAGGCGGGGATGCCGCGGTCGCCGAACAGCCAGGTCACCTGGTGGGTGCTCTCCGGGCTCAGGCTCCAGAAGTCCCAGACGTTGTCCGCCTCCTGCGAGCCGGTGTACGGGTCGCGCTTCTGGGTGTGGATGAAGTCGGGGAACTTGATGGCGTCCCTGATGAAGAACACCGGGGTGTTGTTGCCGACGAGGTCGTAGTTGCCCTCCTCGGTGTAGAACTTCACCGCGAAGCCGCGCGGGTCGCGCACGGCGTCCGCCGCGCCCAGGTTGCCCGCCACCGTCGAGAAGCGCAGGAAGACCTCGGTCTGCTTGCCGACCTCGGAGAGGAACGCGGCGCGGGTGTACGGCGTGACGTCGCCGGTGACCGTGAAGGTGCCGTAGGCACCCGCGCCGCGGGCGTGCACGACACGCTCCGGGATGCGCTCACGGTTGAAGTGCGCCAGCTTCTCCAGGAGGAGCTGGTCCTGCACGAGGACCGGGCCGCCGACGCCCGCCGTCTCGCTGTTCTGGTTGTCGGCCACCGGAGCACCGGCCTCCGTGGTGAGCGGTCCCTGCGTCACGTTGCTCCTCCTGGTACTGCGTCTTTTTCTGTCCCGTGGCCAAAGCCGTTCTCGATCCTACAATAGATATTGTCTAAGTCAAGCTGTGTTCCAAAGTCACACCTGTTCCCGTCCTGGTCCCGGTGGCTGCTAGGCTGGTGCCATGAGTGACCTTCTGGATCGACTGCGTGGACGCGGATGGCGGATGACCGCGCAGCGGCGCGTCGTGGCCGAGGTCCTCGACGGCGAACACGTCCATCTGACGGCCGACGAGGTGCACGCCAGGGCTGTCGCCAAGCTGCCCGAGATCTCCCGGGCGACCGTCTACAACACCCTCGGTGAGCTGGTCTCGCTGGGCGAGGTGCTCGAGGTCGCCACGGACAGGCGCGCGAAGCGTTACGACCCGAACGCGCACCGGCCGCACCACCACCTGGTGTGCGCCCAGTGCGGCGCGATCCGGGACGTGCACCCGAGCGGAAACCCGCTGGCGGACCTCCCGGACTCGGAGCGCTACGGCTTCACGGTCTCGGACGTCGAGGTGACGTACCGCGGCGTCTGCCCCAACTGCGCGGCGGCATAGAGCGCCACAGCACGGAAACGACGAGAGCCCCGGCACCCATCGGTGCCGGGGCTTCGCCGTGCCCGCCGAGCAGCAGGTTTCGGCCACCTGCGGATCAGGTGGGCAAACAGACCGAGGGCCGGAATCCTGTGGTCAGGATTCCGGCCCTTGGCCTTCAGTAGCGGGGACAGGATTTGAACCTGCGACCTCTGGGTTATGAGCCCAGCGAGCTACCGAGCTGCTCCACCCCGCGTCGGTGAATGCAACGTTACGTCAAGGCCGACGTCAGAAGCAAATCGCTCAGCTGCCCGGCCGGGGACGGACGCCCCGGACCGGTGTCACGCCGACAGCTCCTCGCGCAGCGCGTCCCGCAGCCGCTCCGCCCGCTGCGCGACCGCCCCCGGCCCCAGCGACGCCGCCCGGTCCGCCCAGCGCTGCCCTTCCGCCAGCTCTCCCCGGCGGGCGTAGACCAGGGCCAGCCGGAGCGCCGCCCGCCCGTGCCCCGCGTCGGCGGCCCGCGTCCACCACATCGCCGCCTCGGGCTCGCTGCCCTCCCTGGCCAGCAGCAGCCCCAGGTTGAAGGCGCCGTTGCGCGACCCGGCCTCCGCCGCCTCGCGGTACCACCGGGCCGCCTCGACCACGTCACCGCGCGCGGCGGCCAGCATGCCGACCCGCACCTGCGCCCGGCGGTGCCCCTGCGAGGCCGCGCGCTCGTACCACTCCTCGCACTCGGTCTTCTGGTGCACCGCCTCGCCCAGCTCGTGCGCGGGCGCGGGCGGCCGGCGCGCGTCGAGCACCGTGGCCAGCCGGTACGCGGCCTCCGCGCTGCCGCCCCCCGCAGCGCAGCGCAGATACCGCTCCGCCTCCTGCTCGTCGCCGTCTCTCAGCCGCGCGATGCCGACCTGGAGCGCCGCCTCGGTGTGCCCGGCGCGCGCGGCACGCTCGTACCAGCGCAGCGCCGCCTTCTCCTCGCCGCGCCCGGCGTACAGGATTCCCAGGTTGAACGCGGCGTCCACGCTGCCGGCCTCGGCGGCCTTGGAGAACCACGGCTCGGCGCCGGTCTCGTCCCCGCCGTGCAGCAGCAGGATGGCCAGCGCGTTCGCCGCCTCGCGGTGCCCGGCGTACGCGGCGCGCCGGTACCACTGCTCGGCCTGCGTGGTCCGCCCCTGCTCCGCGCAGAGCAGCCCGAGGTTGTACGCCCCGTTGACGTCCCCGGCGTCCATGGCCGCCCGGTACCACCGCTCGGCGGTCTGCGTCTCGCCCCGCTCGGCGTGCAGCGCACCCAGCGCGTTCGCGGCGTTGCCGTCGCCGTCCTGGGCGGCTTTCAGCCACCACGCGGCGGCGTTCTCGGTGTCGCCCGCGTCGCGCAGCAGGAAGCCGAGCGCGCAGGCGGCCCGCGCCTCCCCGTCCTTGGCCGAGGTCAGGTACCAGCGCCCCGCCTCCTTGAGTTCGCCGCGCTTCTCCAGGATCGCGCCGAGGTGCAGCGCGGCCCGCCGGTGTCCGCGCGCGGCGGCCTGCCGGTACCACTGCTCGGCCTCCTTCGCCGCCTCCGGGCCGCCGCCGTCTGTGTCCTGTGTCGCTCTGCGGTCCAGGGTGCGGGCGAGCCGGTACGCGGCCTCGCGGTGGCCGCGCTCCGCCGCGGCTCTCATCCACCGCACGCTGCCGCTGTCGCCCCGGTGTTCCAGCAGGTCGGCGAGTGCGTAGGCACCGAGGACGTGTCCCTGTTCCGCGGACTGGCGCAGCCAGTACTCGGCCGCGGGCTCGTCGCCCCGCTCGCGGTGGTGGCGGCCGAGCGCGTGCGCGGCGGCAGCGGATCCGGCCACGGCGGCGATCCTCCACCAGCTGGCGGCCTCCTCGGCGTAGCCGCGCTGGTGGAGGAGGACGCCGAGGTTGTTGGCGGCGGCGCGGTCACCCGCGGCGGTGGCGGCACGCAGATGGGGTTCGGCTCCGTCGAGGTCGCCGCGGCGCAGCAGCATGGCCCCGAGCACGCTCATCGCCTCGACGTCGCCGACCTCGGCGGCGAGTCTGAGACGCAGCTCCTCGGCCGCCTCACCCGCTTCGTCGCCGGCTTCGTCCCCGCCGGACGGCTGCACAAATCGCCCTGTCTCGTACAGAGTTGCCTTGTCCCCCATAACGTCCATCGTCGCACCACCTGCAACCCGGGTACACCTGGTATACCGCAGCCAGTGAGGTCACTTCAGCGTTTTGTCGACATGCCCACAGAGAGACAAGTCAAACACAGATCGCCCAACTCCCCATGGCGGCGCGGCCGTCGGAGGGCCGGGCACATGAGTTCGCACACGCACAAAGGCCCGGATCCTTGAAGGATCCGGGCCTTGTGGTCGTGCGGCCGAAACCGTCGACTCCAGTAGCGGGGACAGGATTTGAACCTGCGACCTCTGGGTTATGAGCCCAGCGAGCTACCGAGCTGCTCCACCCCGCGCCGTTGTTCTGCAACCGTATCACGGCGCGGGGTGGGCAGTCGGCTCAGCTGTTCTGCGGACTGCCGGAGGGCTTCGGCGACGGACTGCCGGACGGTTTCGGGCTGCTGTCGCCCTTGCCGTCCCCAGCGGCGCCGCCGCCCCGCGCGGCCCGGGACTGTGCGTCCTCGGCGCGCTTCAGCGCGTCCTCCAGGTCCTTCTGCGCCCTGCCGTACGCCTCCCAGTCGCCCCTCTTCAGGGCTTCCTGGCCGGTCTCGAAGGCCTTCTGGGCGTCGTCGAGCGCTTCCTGGACCGTCGGGTTGTCGGACCTCGGCGGAGGCGGCGTCTCCCCCCCGCCCTCGTCCGGCGGCGGCTGGGTCGGAGCGCCCGCGGCTCCGAAGACCTTGTCGAGGGCCTCCTCCAACGTGTCCTCGAAGGCGGTGTTGCCCCCGTAGGTGACCAGCACCTTGCGCAGCAGGGGGTACTTCAGCCCGCCGCCGCGCACGTAGACCGGCTCCACGTAGAGCAGTCCGCCGTCGAGCGGGACGGCCAGGAGGTTGCCGTACTCGACGTCGGAGTCGCCGCCTCTCAGCAGCCTGATCGTCTCGGCGATGTCCTGTTCGGAGTTGAACTGGCTCTGCACCTGTTTGGGTCCGGCGGCCGTGGTGCTCGTCGGCAGTTTCAGGATTCTGATGGCGCCGTAGCCGCTGGTGCCCGCCTCGGCGTCGACCGCCATGAACGCGCTCAGGTTGTCACGCCCGTTGGGCGTGAACGTCGTCGTCAGGGAGAACACCTGGGACTTCTGGTCGGGCATCCTCATGCTGAGGTAGTACGGCGGAACCGCGTTGCCCGCCTTGTTGGTCGGGTCGTCCGGCACCTGCCACACCTCGCTGCCGCTCAGGAACGTCTGCGCGTCCTTGACGTGGTAGCGGGTCAGCAGCTCGCGCTGCACCTTGAACAGGTCCTGCGGGTACCGGAGATGGGCCATCAGCGCGTCGGAGATGTCGGCCTTGGGCTCGACCGTGCCGGGGAACGCCTTCATCCACGTCTTCAGGACGGGATCCTTGGTGTCCCACTCGTAGAGCTTGACCTCACCGCTGTACGCGTCGACGGTCGCCTTCACCGAGTTGCGGATGTAGTTGACCTGGTTCTGCTGGGCCACCACCGCCCGGTTGTCGTTGGTGGCGGTCAGCGAGTCGGCCGTGGTGTCGCCGAGCGTCGTCCGCGACGAGTACGGGTAGCCGTTCGTCGTCGTGTACGCGTCCACGATCCACTGGATGCGGCCGTCCACGACCGCCGGGTAGGCATCGCCGTCGATGGTCAGCCACGGCGCGATCGCCTCGACGCGCTCCTTCGGCGTGCGGTTGTACAGGATCCGCGACCCCTCGCCGATGGCACCCGAGTAGAGGATCTGCGGCTCGCTGAACGCCACCGCGTACGCGGCCCGGTTGACCGGGCTGGAGAGGTTGACCCCGCTGTCGCCCTTGTAGCTGTAGGTCTTCTCACCGCTGTCGTCGGAGTAGTCGATCTCCTTCTGGGGACCGCCGACGATCGAGTACGAGGTGGTCTTCTCGCCGTAGTAGATCCGCTGCTCGTACGTCCCGAGGTCGCCCTTGGACGGCAGGTCCGACTCGATGAACTTCGGACGGCCCTCGGAGTCGGCGGTGGTGCCCTCGGCGGCGACGACGCCGTAGCCGTGGGTGTAGCGGAAGTGGTCGTTGATCCAGTTGTTCTTCGGGATGCCGTTCAGGTTCAGCTCGCGCAGACCGATGACCGTGTCCTGGTCCTCGCCGTTCTTGCTGTACCGGTCGACGTCCAGGTTGGTCGGGAACGCGTAGTAGTTCCTGATCTGCTGGAGCTGCTGGAACGTCGGGGACACGATGTTCGGGTCGAGGATGCGGATGCTCGCCGTGGCGTCGACGTCGTCCCGCAGCCGGGTCTTGTCCGCGGTCTGGCTCGTCCCGGGGTAGTCGGTGACCTTCGTGCCGTCGATGCCGTAGGCGTCCCGCGTGGCCTTGAGGTTCTTCTCGACGTACGGGGCTTCCTTGGCCTGCTCGTTCGGCTGGACCTGGAACTTCTGGACGATCGCCGGGTACAGGCCGCCGATCAGGACCGCGGACAGCACCATCAGGCCGAGACCGATCACGGGCAGCTGCCAGGTGCGCCGCCACAGCGTGGCGAAGAACAGCAGCGCGCAGATGACGGCGATGCAGAACAGGATCGTCTTGGCCGGCAGATAGGCGTTCGCGTCGACGTACCTCAGGCCGGTCCAGTTGTCCGTGGCCTTGAAGTCACTGGACTTGACCGCCAGCCCGTACCGGTCGAGCCAGTAGGCGACCGCCTTCAGGGCGACGAACACACCGATGAGCACCGAGAGGTGGCCGGTGGCCGCGGCGGTGGCGCGGGCGCCCGGGCTGGTGACGCGCAGGCCGCCGTACAGGTAGTGCGTGAGCGCGGCGGCGATCACGGACAGGATCACGGCGGCGAAGCCGAAGCCGAGCAGGAACCGGTACCACGGCAGGTCGAACGCGTAGAAGGACACGTCCAGCCGGAACTGGGGGTCCTTCTCGCCGAAGGGCACGCCGTTGACCCACATCAGCCAGGTCCGCCACTGGCTGGAGGCGGAGGCGCCGGCGATGAGACCCACCAGGGCGGTGATCCCGAGGAGCAGCCACGTCTTGTACGGGGCGATGCCCATCCGGTAGCGGTCGAGGTTCTGCTGCTCGGCCGACATGGCGCTCAGCGGAGGCCGCAGCCGGTGGGCCAGCCAGATGTTGAGCCCGACGGCGACGGCCATCAGCAGGCCGAAGACGAAGAAGAGTCCGATCTTGGTCCACAGGGTCGTCGTGAAGACCGACGAGTAGTCCACGGAGCGGTACCACAGCCAGTCGGCCCAGAAGCCCGCGAACATCGTGAACGCCATGAGAAGCACGGCGAGCACGCCCAACGTCATGAGCAGGGTCCGGACCCGCCGGGACGGGCGGCCCACTCTGATCCGTGGCCCCGTCGGGCCTCCGCCGCGGTCCGGCATCTGGAAAGCCAAGGTGCGCACCTCGAAGTCGCTGTTGATCCGTCAGGCCCGCGTGTTCGTGGACCGTGTGTGCGGGCCCCTGATCTGGGCCCCACACCTATGCAACTTACTCACCCTTTACTCGGTTCCCGATTCGGGGCGGGAACGAGGCAGGATTGTGACCATGTCCAACACCCCCATGGCGGCGAGCCCGCTCACCCGGGCCGTCCTGGAGATCGACGAGTACGTCTCCGGTCTCGGCTGGGACCAGCCCGCCCGCCTCTTCGCCCTTGTCGACACCGCACGGCTGCGGGCCGAGCAGCCCACGCTCGCGGACCGGCTCGGTCTCACGGATGAGCAGGAGTCCTCCGGTCTCACCCCGATCGAGCAGGACGAACTTGCAACGGACAAGCCGCTCGACGAGTTCCTGGGCACCATCGCCTGGCCCGACGCGGTGGTGGGCTGCGCGCTCTCCGTGGAGCGCCTGATGCTGCCGCCGTCCGCCGAGGCGCAGGTCCCCACGGACCTGAGCGAGGCGCAGCTGACGAAGTGGGTGGCCGAGCACCCCGAGCGTCAGGAGGTCCGGATGACGGTCGCGGTGCTGCGCGACGGCGCCCGCGAGTCGGCCCTGCGGCTGCGTGAGAAGGACTCCCCGACGGAGGTCCTCACCGGGTCCGACCTGGTGCCGGGCCTGGCGGAGGCGCTGGCGGCGACGTTCGAGGACTGAGCGGTCCGGCTGTCCTTCACGTGGCCGGGGGCGCCGCGCTCGGTGCGGGGCGCCCCCGGCCACGTGCGGGCGGCTGTCGGCCGGCGGGCCGGGGTCAGCCCTTGGCCGAGCAGGCCGGCAGGTCGGCGGTGTCCCCGGCGCGGATGTCCTTCAGGGCGTCGAGGGCGTCGTCGATGGTGTCCACCTTGACGAGGGAGAGGCCGTCGGGGACGTCCCTGGCGGCGGTCGCGCAGTTGTCCGCGGGCGTGAGGAAGTACTGGGCGCCCTTGTCGCGGGCTCCGAGGGTCTTCATCTCGATGCCGCCGATCGGCCCGACCTTGCCCGCGTCGTCGATCGTCCCGGTGCCGGCCACGAACGCGCCGCCGGTCAGGCTGCCCGGGGTGAGCTTGTCGTAGATGCCGAGCGCGAACATCAGACCGGCGCTGGGACCGCCGACGTCGGCGAGCTTGATGTCGATGGTGAACGGGAAGGTGTGATCGGTCCCGGCGGAGATCCCGACGACGGCCCGCTTCTCGCCGTCGTCGTCGGACGCCGCGGTGGTGATGGTGACGTCCTCCGTCTTCGCCGTCGCCCGGTTCTCCTTCTCGGCCGCGGCCTGCTCCTTGGCGGGCACGATCGTGAAGACGACGTCCTGGCCCGGCTTGTGCTTGGTCACCAGTTCGGCGACGTCCGCGGGCCGCTTGACCGCCGTGCCGTCGACGGCCTTGATCACGTCACCGGCGTGCAGCCGGCCCTCGGCCGGGGAGTCCTTCACGACCGTCGAGACGATCACCCAGGACTTCACCGGGATGCCGAGTTCCTTCAGGGCGGCGACCTTGGCGCTCTCCTGGGACTGGCTGAACTCCTCGGCGTTCTCCTGGGTGGACTCCTCCTCCGTCTTGCCGTCCGGGTAGAGGGTGTCGTGCGGCACGACCTTGTTGTCGTGCGCGAGCCAGCCGTACACGGCCTCCACGAGGTTCATCCGGTAGTCGGCGCTGGTCACGCGCACCGTGGTCATGTTCAGGTGCCCGCTCGTCCCGTAGGTCTTCCGTCCGGAGATCTGCAGAACCGGCTCGCCGTCGTGCTGCCCGAGGGTGTTCACCGTCGGCCCCGGGGACATCTCCGCGTACGGCACGGGGATGAACACTCCGACGCACAGGAGCGCGATCAGCATCAGGGTGGAGGCGAGCATCGTCGCGGTGCGGCGTGGCATGGAACGACAGTACGGGACGCTTCTGTCAGGTGACCGTCAGGGCCGTCCGCACGAGCACCCGGCAGCGCTCAGCTCCTCGGGCCGGTCTTCTCCATGGCCTCGCGGAACCGGGCGTACCCGATCAGCTCGGGCCCGTCGCTGCGCACCCTGCGGGTCCTGTTGGCCCAACTGCCCCACAGGCCCGCGCCGATCGCAGCCACCAGCGGAATCAGCAACCAGGCAAGCGCCGCCATGCCGACCTCCCCAATTCCGTCGCGCGTCCGCAACTGACTGATCAGCAGATTAACCATCCGCAGTGACAACGCTCACGCCAGGGGGGCGGTTACGCAACCGGAGGCATCCGGTGGGCAGCCGGCTTCAGCAGGCGCCGACCCACTCCTCGGTGCCGTCGGAGAACTTCTGGTGCTTCCAGATGGGCACCTCGTGCTTGAGGTCGTCGATCAGCTTCCGGCAGGCCTCGAAGGCCTCCCCGCGGTGCGGGCAGGACACGGCGACGACCACGGCGAGGTCCCCGACCGCCAGCTCGCCCACCCGGTGGACGGCGGCCAGGGCGCGCACGGGGTAGTCCGCGGCGACCTTCTCGGCGACCCGCCGCATCTCGGCCTCGGCACTGGGGTGGCACGAGTAGCCGAGCTCGTCGACGTCCGCGCCGCCGTCGTGGTTGCGCACAGTGCCGACGAACAGGGCCGTGCCGCCCGCGGCGTCGTCCCCCACCGCGCGGAAGACCTCGTCCAGCGAGAGCGCGCTGTCCCGGATGGCGATCAGCTTGATCGGGTCCTGCGCCGCCTGCTCACCGGGGTGGTCGTTCGTGGGTGCCATGCCCCCATCGTGCCCCACCCCACCGACAACGCGGAATAGCGCCATCCCCCGGCACGCACGCGTGCCAGTTTGGAGCCTCCTACAACAGGCGGACGCCGGAAGCGGCGGGCGGTGCGCCTCAGATCCGCCGGCGCGCCTTCCGCGCGCGCCGCACCACCGCGGCGGCGCCCAGCAGCGCCACGGTGGCTCCCGCGGCACCGGCGGCCGTCGCGTCCTTGCGCCCGAGCCGCCGCCCGGCGACGGTGTGCCGCCCGGCGACCTCCTCCAGCAGCTGCGCGAGCACTTCCTCGTTGGTGTACTGCGGCCGCCACCCCGCGTCGTGCAGCCTGCTGCCGCTCACCACCCAGGGGTACATCGTGTAGGCCAGGTCCCCGGCCGGGGACGGGGTGAGCCCGATCCGGTGCAGCCGGGCCGCGGCCCCCAGGGCGACGGTCGACGGCAGTTCCATGCGCCGGATGCCGCTGAGTTCCTCGACCTCCTCCTGTTCCAGCCAGCCGTCGCAGCCGACGGCGAGTTCCCCCTCGGCCTTCTCCAGGACGGCGTACTCCAGGGCGCTGCACAGATCCTCGACGTGGCAGAACTGCCACGCGGGCCGCGACCCGGCCACCACCAGCAGACGGGGCGACTCGAAGTACCTGGTCAGGGCGGTGTCGGTCCCGCCGACCAGGACGGCGGGACGGGCCACGGTGACGTTGAGCCCCGGATGCGCCCGGGGCGCGCGCCGGGCCAGCCGCTCGATCTCCAGCAGGTCGCCCACGCCGGTGGCCTCCGCCGTGGCCCGCAGCTCGGCGTCCTCCGACAGCGGCAGCTCGTTGTCCGGCAGCGCGCCGTACACCATGGCGGAGGTGCACAGCACGACCCGGTGGACGCCGGCCGCCGCGGCGGCCGTCAGGACCGTCTGCGTCCCCCGGACGTTGTAGGCCGTTCGGGCGGCAGCGTCCGTCTCCAGATCGAGGTCGAGCGCGAGGTGCACCACCACGTCGGCGCCGCGGAGCTTGTCGGCGATGGCCGGGTCCCGCACGTCGAGGATGTGCCACTGGGCCTGCTCGCAGTCGCCGCGCCGTTCGTCGATGGCGACGACCTGCTTGATCTCGTCCGACGCGGCGAGCCGTTCGGTGAGCAGGGCACCGATGCCGGACGCGGCTCCGGTGACCGCCACGACGGGCCCTCTGCGCGGGGGACTGGTTGACTGGTTTCGCGCTGCGCGAACCTGCGGATCTGGGGAACTCACCGGGCGTCTCCAGCGGTTGTCTTCAGTACGAACACGCGCTACGCGCACGTACCAGGTGGCATCCATCCTGCCCCAGGCGGTCAGTCGGCGAAGCACCGAGGCCCGATCGGCCCCGGGTGTCTACGCTGGGTGGTGTTGTCGGGCAGCCGTGCCGCCGGAAAGAACCGGCGGCCCTACCAGCCGAGGAACCCCGTGAGTGACACCCCATTCGGATTCGGCCTTCCGCCGGAGGAGCCGGACGACGGCGACGAGGGCAAGAAGAAGGACCAGCAGAACGGTGGTGGTCAGGACCCGGCCAACCCGTTCGGTTTCGGGCTGCCCGGAGCCGGGGGCTTCGCAGGCCCCGGCGCGGACAATCCGTTCGCTGCCATGTTCGGCTCGCTGAACCCCACCGACCTGGGCGCCGCGTTCCAGCAGCTGGGCCAGATGCTCTCGTACGAGGGAGGCCCGGTGAACTGGGACATGGCCAAGCAGATCGCCCGCCAGACGGTCTCCCAGGGCACGCCGGACGGCGTCAAGGACGCGAGCATCGGCCCGGCCGAGCGCAGCGCCGTCGAGGACGCCGTCCGCCTGGCCGACCTGTGGCTGGACGACGCGACGTCCCTGCCCTCCGGCGCCGCCTCCGCGGTGGCGTGGAGCCGCGCGGAGTGGGTCGAGGCGACCCTGCCCGCGTGGCAGGAACTGGTCGACCCGGTCGCCGAGCGCGTCGGCACCGCCATGGGCGACGTGCTGCCCGAGGAGATGCAGGCCATGGCCGGCCCGCTGATCGGCATGATGCGCTCGATGGGCGGCGCCATGTTCGGCACGCAGATCGGGCAGGCCGTCGGCGTGCTCGCGGGCGAGGTCGTCGGCTCCACCGACATCGGCCTGCCGCTCGGCCCGGCCGGCCGCGCCGCCCTGCTGCCGGTGAACATCAAGGCGTTCGGCAAGGACCTGGGCGTGCCCCAGGAGGAGGTGCGGCTGTATCTCGCGCTGCGCGAGGCCGCCCACCAGCGCCTGTTCGCGCACGTTCCGTGGCTGCGGTCGCACCTGTTCGGCGCGGTCGACGGCTACGCGCGCGGGATCAAGGTCGACACGGCGAAGCTGGAGGACGTGGTCGGCCAGTTCGACCCGCAGAACCCCGAGCAGATCCAGGAAGCGCTCCAGCAGGGCATGTTCCAGCCGGAGGACACGCCGGAGCAGAAGACCGCCCTGGCCCGACTGGAGACCGCGCTGGCCCTCGTCGAGGGCTGGGTGGACGCCGTCGTGCACGCCGCGGCCAAACCGCGGCTGTCCTCGGCGGACGCGCTGCGCGAGACGCTGCGCCGCCGCCGCGCCTCGGGCGGACCCGCGGAGCAGACGTTCGCCACGCTGATCGGCCTGGAGCTGCGCCCGCGGCGGCTGCGCGACGCGTCCCGGCTGTGGGCGTCGCTGACGGACGCGCGCGGTGTCGACGGCCGGGACGCCCTGTGGGCGCACCCGGACATGCTGCCGACGGCGACCGACCTGGACGACCCGGACGGCTTCGTGCACCGCGAGCAGATCGACTTCTCCGAGCTCGACAAGATGCTCGGCGAGGCGGCCGGCAAGCCCGACCTGACGAAGCACGACCGGGCCGAGGGCAAGACCGACGGCAAGGACCACGGCGAGGGCGACGGCAAGGGCGACGAGTGAGCCTGCACGACGACGCGGTTCTCGTACTGAAGGCCTACGAGGACCAGCCGGAGCTGCGCCAGGTCTACCTGGACTATCTCGCCGCCCACCCGGACGGCATGTGGAAGGCCTGCCCGGACGCTCACATCACGGCCAGCGCCCTGGTGGTCGACCCTTCGCGGGAGCGGGTCCTGCTGACCCTGCACAAGAAGCTCCGCATGTGGCTCCAGATGGGCGGCCACTGCGAGCCGGGCGACGCGACGCTGACGGCGGCTGCCCTGCGCGAGGCGACCGAGGAGTCCGGCATCGAGGGCCTGACGCTGGTCGCGGGCGGCCCGGTGCGCCTGGACCGGCACCGCACGCCCTGCGCCTGGCACCTGGACGTGCAGTACGCCGCGCTGGCCGCGCCCGGGGCCGTCGAGGCGATCAGCGACGAATCCCTGGACCTGCGCTGGTTCCCGTACGCCGAGGTCGCGGACGTGGCCGACGACTCGGTCGTACGGCTGCTGGAGGCGACGCGCCGGCGGCTGTGAGCCCGGGGCTCATCGGCACGCGTAAGGGGCGTCCGCCATTGGCGGGCGCCCCTTACGTGTGCCGTCCGTCTGCTTTCCGGATGGCCGGTCGGGCGGTCGTCCGTTCGACCGGCCGGGCGGTCAGTTCCAGACGTTGCCCTGGTTCTGGCCGCGCGCCCCCTGCTGTCCCATGCCGTACTGGGCGGCGACGCCCGACCCGGCCTGGGCGTTCTGCGGCGGCAGCAGCTCGCTGGGCTGGACGAGGGCGAAACCGGAGCCCATGAAGCTCAGCTCCCAGCCCTCACCGGTGCTGCCGCGGCGCCGCCACACGCCCGAGGAGTGCGTCTGCGCCTGCATCTGCACCCGCAGGCTCGTGGACCAGGCCACGATCGCGTCGGCGTCGCAGTTGACGTACTTGTCGGGCGTCACCCGCAGCATCAGCGGCATGCCCGAGGTCATCAGCGCGACCTTGCCGCGGCCGGTGATGTTGAGCTGGTACTTCCCCGAGCCGGAGATGCCGTAGAGGCTGTCCACGGCGACGACGTCGTGGTGCAGCCCGGAATCCATCGCCAGCACGTAGCTGCTGTCGACGGTGAGGCCGTCGTGGTCGACGTCGACGACGTGCACGTGCTGCTTGAGGTTGGCGAGGTAGACCGTGCCCTGCCCGTGGCAGCGCATCAGGTCCAGGCCCTCTCCCGTGTGCGCACGCGTGTGTGCCTGGCCGTTGCCCTGGTACTCGGCGTCGAACTCGACCAGGCCCTGATAGGCGACCATCGTGCCCTTGCGGGCGAGGATGTCGTCGTGGCCCTCCAGGGTGACGCGGAGCATCTGCTTGTTCTGCAGGCTCCAGCGCTCCTGGGACTGCTGGTCGTTGTAGGCGAAAATCGGGCTCTGCATGGTGTGGTGCTCCCCCTCAGCCCCGGACCCGGAGACGGTCGGTGCTGTCCTCGCTGGGCTGGACGACGACGATGCCCTGACCGGAGAAGGCCATCTGGTAGGCCTCGCCGCTGCCGCGGCCGATCAGCGACTGCGCCTTGAAGCTGCGCTTGCCCTTCACCTTGAGGTTCGGGGACCAGGCGACGAGCGCGTCGGGATCGACGTACGTCTCGTCCTCGCCGCCGCCGCAGTCGACCACGATGGGCTTGCCCCGGGAGGTCAGCGCGACCCAGCCCTGCCCGGAGATCCTGGTGTTCCACAGGCCCTGCCCGGCGAACTTCGCCAGGCCCTTGACCCGCTCCACGCCCCACTGGAGGTGGGCGTCGAAGGCGAGCAGGTTGGTGGCGTTGACGGAGATCCCGTCGCCGTTGAGGTTGATCACGACGACGTTCGCGCCGTAGTCGGCGAGGTAGAGCAGCCCGTCGCCGGAGCACTTCATCAGGGGCGCGCCCTCGCCGGTGACCCAGTCACGGGCGATCTGGCGCACGGCCGGCGGGTTGGGCTCGTACTGGACGAACCCCTCGTAGGCGACCATCGAGCCCACGCGCGCGAGGAGGTCGTGCCCGGTCTGCATGGCGACCTTCAGCATGTGGTTGCCGTGGTTCTCCATGCGGGCGGCGACGGGTGCGGGGGCGTAGCCCGCGAGCGGCTGGTTCATGAACGGGCTCTCCCTCAGATCTCGTAGGGCTGGACGATGACGAAGTTGCCGGGCGCCGCCCGGAACTGGAGGTTCACGCTCTCCCCGGTGTCGCCGGGGTAGGCGTTGCGGCGCATCCGCACCTGGCTGGAGACGACCACCTGCGCGGCGGCCGACCAGGCGACCACGGCGTTGCAGTCGGCGAACGTGGTGGGCGTGACGGGCAGGACCACGGGCGTGCCGTGCGTCTTGACCACGATCGTGCCGGTGCCCTGGAACTGCATCGTGAACAGCGCGCCGCCGGGAATGCCGTGCCCCTCGATGCGGCGGACCTCGTACTGGAGGGTCTCGTCGAACGCGAGGACGTTCTCGGCGGAGACGCACACGGCGTCGCCCTGGAGTTCGATGGGGTGCAGCATCGTCGAGTTCTCGGCGAGGAACACCTGGCCCTGGCCGGTACAGCGCATCAGCTGCATCTCCTGGCCGGTCGCGTTGCCCACGACCCGGCCGGAGAATCCGGCGCCCTTGTAGCTGAAGTCGACCTTGCCCTGGTAGAGCACCATGCTGCCCTGCCGAGCCAGCACGGGCTGCCCGCCGATGCCGAGGTCGACGCGGACCATCTTGCGGTTCTGCTGCGTCCAGCGCTGCCCGGTGGGCGTCTCCCGGAACTGCTGGAGCGCGGCGGCCACGCCGGGACCCTGCGGTGCGCCCTGGGGAACACTCTGAGGAACACCTTGCGGTGCTCCGTAGGGCGCCTGCCGGCCCGGGTCACCGGGCGGCCGGCCGTACGGCGGCTGCTGGCCGTAACCGGGCGGCGGGGCCGGCTGTCCGTACCCGGGGGGCGGGGTCGGCTGCCCGTAGCCGGGCGGCGGAGTCGGCTGCCCGTAGCCGGGCGGCGGGGCGGGTGCCTGCGGTGCCTGCGGTGCCTGCGGTGCCTGCGGCTGGGCGTAGCCCGGGGGCGGCGGGGCGCTGGGGCCCGGGGCCTGGCCGTACGGCGGCGGCTGCTGGCCGGGCTGCCCGTAGGGGGCGGGTGCCGGGGGCGGCACCGGGGAGCCGCCGGGCGGGGTGTGCAGGGGCGCGACGACGGTCGGCGCCGTGTGCACGGGCGGCGTCACGTTCTGCGGCGGGGGCGTGGCAGCCGGCGGGGGTGCGAAGGCCTGCGGGACGGGCGCGGGGGCGGGAGCGGGCGTGCCCGAGTTCTGCGGCGCGGGGGCTCCGAACGCGGGCGGCACCGCGGGGACACCGCCGGGGGGCGCGAACCCCGGGTTGGCACCGGCCTGCGGCTGCGGCGCGGCGGGCGTCTCCTCCTCGGCCACCTCGCCGCCGAAGTTCTTCAGCAGCGCGTCGAGGCCGCCGTCGAAGCCCTGGCCGACGGCGGCGAACCGCCACACGTCCTTCAGGTAGAAGTCGCCCAGCATCACGGCGCGCTCGGTGCTGAACTCCGAGCCGCTGAACGGGTAGCGCGCCACTTCCTCGCCGCCCGCGACGATGCGCAGATAGCCGGGACCGATCTGCGACATCTGCCCGGCGCCGTCGATCGTCGCCGTGAAGGACAGCTTCTGGATCTGGGGCGGGATCCGGTCGAGGGTGACGCGGAAGGACTCGGTGTCACCGGCCTGCGCACCGAGGAGCTGGATGGACTCCTCGGGCGACTTCGGCTGGTTGTAGAAGATGAAGTACCGGTCGTCCGAGAGCCGCTCGCTCGCGTCGAGACCGAAGCAGCTGATGTCGAAGCTCAGCCCGGGCCCCGAGATCTGCACGCCCACGTACAGATCCGTCCCCGCGGTGAGATCACTGACCCTGGCCTTGTGGCCGCGTTGGAATTCCCTGGCCATGCGTAACGACCGTCCCCCATCCGGAAGTGAGTGCGTCGCGCCAGGCTAACGGCAAACTCGGACACCGGACGATGTCGGTACAGACCCGGTACACAACCCTCGCCCGGCCGTGCCGGACCCGCCTCCGGGGAGGGCTTGATCACTCGCCGGGCGGGCCGGGCACGTGCGGCAGCCGCTCGGCCGCCACGACCCCTTCGAGGTAGCCGCGGGCCCGCTCGGTGCGCGGATACGCGTCCAGCAGTCGCCAGAACCGCGGCCCGTGCCCGGGCACCAGAAGGTGCGCCAGTTCGTGCAGGAGGACGTAGTCGACGACGTACTCGGGCATGCCCTGCAACCGGTGCGACAGGCGGATGCTGCCCTGCGCCGGGGTGCACGAGCCCCATCGGGTGTTCTGGTTGGTGACCCAGCGGACCGAGACGGGCCTGGCACGGCCGCCGAAGTACTGCTCCGACAGCCGCTGGGCGCGCTGGGCCAGCTCGGCGTCGCCGAGCAGCCGTTTGCTCTCCTGGGCGGCGAGTTTGTCCAGCATGACGCTCACCCAGCGCTGCTCCTCCGCCTCGGACATCCGGGCGGGGATGAGCACGACGGTGCGATCGCCCTCCCGGTACGCGGAGACCGTCCTGCGTCGACGGGAACTCCTGCGCACCTCGATCGCGCTCGCCTTCGAGCCGCTGGGCGGCGGGCTCGTCGTGCTGCGCTGTGGGGTTCCGGCGCGGTGCAGTGGGTCGGCGGACACGCCCCGACCGTACCCGTCCCGCGTGGGGGAAGTCCCGGCTCCGGGCGGCCTTCCGCCCCGATCCCCACCGACCGCTTGATTCGTACGACTAATCACGTCTCCTTGTGGACAACTCTCGACGCCCTCGCGGCCGGGTCGGGCATGCTGGCTCTTGCCGGGGCGGCTTCGACCGAGCCCGCCCGGCGCACGGGGACGTTCAGTGGCATACGGGGGCCTGCGATGCATCCAGTGGTGAAACCCGCGCTCAGGCGCGGCTGGCGTGATCTCAATACGGTGCAGTTCGGGATGAGCCCGGCGCACGCGCTGACGCTCGGCCCGGTCGACACGGCGACGGGCAGCTTCCTGGAGCTGCTCAACGGCACCCGGGGGCTCCCCCTGCTGCGCAAGGAGGGGCGGCGGATGGATCTGCCGGACGGCCATGTCGACCGGCTGGTGGCGCGGCTGACACGGGCCGGGCTGCTCGACGACGCCCAGGGCGGCGGACCGGCTGCCGCCGCCCTGCGGGAGAAGACGGACGTCCTGGACCGCTTGTCCCCCGATCTGGCCTCACTGTCGCTGATCACGCCGGAGCCGGGCGACGCGATGAGACTGCTGGCCGCGCGCGCCTCGCTGCGGGTGCAGGTGCGGGGCGCGGGCCGGGTCGGCGCGGTGCTGGCCGGGCTGCTGTCGGGCGCCGGCGTCGGGGAGGTCGACGTGCGGGACTGCGGACGCGTCGAGCCGTGGGACGTCGCGCCGGGCGGACTGCCGGCCGAGGCCGTCGGCGACCGCAGGGACGAGGCGGCCAGGCGTGTGGTGCGCGATGCCGCCCCGGACCGCCCGGCACGCCGGGTCTCTCGGTCGCGGCTGGAGGATCCCGAGCCGGGCTTCTCCCTGGTGATCGTCGCCCCGCGGGATGACGTCGCCGTGTACGCGCCCGACCCGGCGACCGCGGAGCCGCTCATGGCATCCGGCACGCCTCATCTCTACGCGGGCGTCGTGGAGGGGACGGGCGTCGCCGGCCCGCTGGTCCTGCCCGGTGAGACGGCCTGCGCCGGCTGTCTGCAGGAGGAGCGCACCGACCGGGACCAGGCCTGGCCGCGCCTGCTCGCCCAGTGGCGGTCGGCGAGGCCGCGTCAGGTGCGGGCCTGCGATCTGGCCCTGGCGACAGCGGTCGCGGGGCTGGCGGCGGCTCACGCGCTGGCCTTCCTGGACGGCCGGGTACCGTCGGCTGCCGGCGCACGCTGGGAGGTGTCCGCACCGGACCTGCACTGGCGTGCGCGGCCGGTTCGGGCGCACACCGCGTGCCCGTGCGCAGCGGCGGAGAAAGGTAACCAGGAACACACCCCTGAGAACGGCGCATCGCACGAGACAATGGCAGAGCAACAGCCGTCAGAAGAGCTTCATCGTCAGGCAGACGCTGCGCGGCTGGCTGGGACCTGGAGGGCGCATGTCTGATCTTCCCCGCAAGGCGGTCACCCGGACCGCCAAGCTCGCCGCGCTCCCGCTCGGCTTCGCCGGCCGTGCCACCTGGGGGCTCGGCAAGCGCATCGTCGGCGAGTCGGCGGAGCTCGTCGGCCGTGAGCTCCAGCAGCGCACCGCGGACCAGCTCTTCAAGGTGCTCGGTGAGCTCAAGGGCGGCGCGATGAAGTTCGGACAGGCGATGTCCGTCTTCGAGTCCGCCCTGCCCGAGGAGGTCGCCGGTCCCTACCGCGCGGCGCTGACCAAGCTCCAGGACGCGGCGCCGCCGATGCCGACACGTACGGTGCACGCGGTGCTTCAGGAGCGGCTCGGCGCGGACTGGCGCGAGCTGTTCCTGGAGTTCGAGGACAAGCCCTCGGCGGCAGCGTCCATCGGCCAGGTGCACCGCGGGGTGTGGCACGACGGCCGCGAGGTGGCCGTCAAGGTGCAGTACCCGGGCGCGGGCGAGGCCCTGCTGTCCGACCTGAACCAGCTGAGCCGCTTCGCCCGCCTGCTGGGCCCGCTCGTGCCCGGCATGGACATCAAGCCGCTGATCGCGGAGCTGAAGGACCGGGTCTCCGAGGAGTTGGACTACGGCCTGGAGGCTCAGGCCCAGCAGACGCATGCCGAGGAGTTCGCGGGCGACCCGGACATCGTGGTGCCTGCCGTGGTGCACCAGAGCGATCAGATCCTGGTCACCGAGTGGATGGACGGCGTTCCGCTGTCCGAGGTGATCGCGGACGGCACCGACGAGCAGCGCGACCGGGCGGGCCAGCTTCTGACCCGCTTCCTGTTCTCCGGCCCGGCCCGGACCGGCCTGCTGCACGCCGACCCCCACCCCGGGAACTTCCGCCTGCTGCCCGGCGGCCCCGGCGGCGAGGACGACTGGCGCCTCGGCGTCCTGGACTTCGGCACGGTCGACCGCCTGCCCGGCGGCCTGCCGCCGACGATCGGCGAGTCACTGCGGATGACACTCGACGGCGAGGCGGAGGCCGTCTACGAGATGCTCTGCGCCGAGGGCTTCGTCAAGGAGCACATAAAGCTGGACCCCGACGCCGTCCTCGACTACCTGCTGCCGATCATCGAGCCGACGCAGGCCGAGGCGTTCACCTTCAGCCGGGGCTGGATGCGCGGCCAGGCGGCCCGGATAGCCGACCCCCGCTCCCCCGCCTACCAGCTGGCCAAGCAGCTCAACCTCCCCCCGGCCTACCTCCTGATCCACCGGGTGACGCTGAGCACGATCGGCGTGCTGTGCCAGCTGGGCGCGACGGTGCGGATGCGGGACGAACTGGAGGAGTGGCTGCCGGGCTTCGTGGAGGAGACCGACGAGGAGGAGTCGGCCGCACCGGCGTGACGCCGACGCGATAACCCGCGAGGCCGGCGACGGCTGACGAGATCAGCGGCGATGGCCAGCACGGCCGACAGGCCGACAGGCCGACAGGCCGACAGGGCTCAACGCGCCGCGGGGGCCGGTCCGTTCGGCCGGACCGACCCCCGCGGGGAAAGCTCACCTCCCGCACCGGGAGGTCACCGCTTCAGGCGTGCATGGTTACTGCATGACGGCCATGGCGAGCGCACGGCGGGCGCGCAGGGAGGCACGCTCCGCCCGACGCTGCATCCGACGGGCGGCAGCCAGGCGCACGGCCTGACGCTCCGCCTCGGCCTCGTGCAGGCGCTCGTGCATATGCGCACGTGCCAGGGCTTCTGGGATGAGTTGCATTTCTCGGGTCCTGTTCTGACGCGAGTCCTTCGCGTCACTGAGGTTGACGTCTTCGGTAGCGGAGCCTGCGGGCTCGTAAGTGGACGGCTTCATCGGGGCCTGCTTCTTGGGGTCGTGCGTGAGGGGACGGTCGATCGTTCCTGCGGTGTTCATGCCGTGACCGGGTTCTTGCGCGGGCGGCCACGCGGCCGCTTCCGGGCGACGACAACACCCTGGACGAACAGCTCGCCACCCCAGACGCCCCACGGCTCACGCCGCTCCTTCGCGCCGGCGAGGCAGGCCTCCATCAGCGGGCAGGTGCGGCACAGCGACTTGGCGTACTCGACATCGGCCGGCGACTCCGCGAAGAAGACCTCCGGGTCGTAGGAACGGCAGGGGACGGGTACGCCGAGGTTCTCGATGGCGTCGTCGAGCGCGGTGAGCGCGGTGAGCGGAGTCAAGGTGGAGTCCTCCGTGAGGCCGGGCTTGGGGATCGTGTCGGAAGGCGGTACGGACGGGGCGTGCGCTTCGAGTTGCACGGATCGTCTTCCTCGTCTGTTCGTTCCGGCCGGGGTCGGCCGGGGTCGGCTGGGTACCGGGTTCTCTTCTTGTCCCGAGGCTCCTTCGCTCCGCTGTCCACGTTCGCGGACAAACAGAAGGGCCGCGGATCCCGGGTGGGGTTCCGCGGCCCTGAAGGCGCCGGCCTGATCGAGATCAGGCTGGATCACTCCAGGGTTCTGGCCCACGGAAGGCCCACATCAGGTGGTGCTGCGTCGTCTGCTTCCGGAATCCGGCACCGGTCGCCGTAAAGGCATAGGCCTGCGCCTGTGCCACTACTGCAGCTTCCAGTGCCTTGGTCGGTCGCTCATCGCGCTCACGGACGGGAAGACCCGCAGGAGACACGGCGGACGCCGGACGGACGGCACGAATGCCGGACAGACCGGTGCCCGGGTTCGAGGCGCCGAGCAGGCACAGGGAGGCGACGACCGAGGGATCGGTCATTTTCACGGTGCTGAAGGAGCTGGTGTTGATGCTGATCACTGGAATCGCCTCCTCTCGGCGTCTCGGGGGACTGGGGTGAACCAGTCCGCGGATATGCAAGTACAACACGGATTCAGGGCCTCCGAGAAGGCCGCTGTTCCCGTGCCTAAGAACCTATGGGGCTTGCTGGGGCAGGCGCAAACTATTTTTTCGACGAGTTCGCATCAGTCGTCATCTGGTCGTCCTCGTCCTCGGACGCGAGGTCCTGACCTGCGCACAGGGCGAGGACGTCGGCGCCGTAGCGGTTGAGCTTGCGCATGCCGACTCCCGGGATGCGCGCCAGCTCGTACTCGTCCTCGGGGGCCGTCTCGGCGATGGCCATGAGGGTCTTGTCGGTGAAGACGCAGAAGGCGGGCTGCCCGCTGCGCCGCGCCTGGACGGCCCGCCACTCGCGCAGCCGCTCGTAGAGGCCCTCGTCCA
This sequence comes from Streptomyces sp. NPDC051207, assembly GCF_040682395.1. Lineage (NCBI taxonomy): Bacteria > Bacillati > Actinomycetota > Actinomycetes > Kitasatosporales > Streptomycetaceae > Streptomyces > Streptomyces sp. NPDC051207. The sequence goes on from NZ_JBFBAX010000004.1 coordinate 246,880, forward strand.
TGTCGGAGGGGCAGTCCTCGCAGCGCATCAGCTTCATCTCACCGGCGTCGGTGAGGGTGCGGCCGCAGACCCGGCAGCGGGCCGGGGTACGCCGGGTGCGCCGGGGTGCGGCGTCGGCGGCAGGCGTGGAGCCTCGCTCGACGCCGCCCGTCCCGGCCGCGGCGCCGCAGCCGGCCGTCCCCGTCGAGCCGGGGCGCAGTCCGGCGAGGAAGCGGCTGGGCCGGCGGCCGGCCCGCCCGCCCGGCGAGCGGGCCAGCGCCCAGGACACGTGCAGGCGCTCGCGGGCTCGGGTGACGCCCACATAGAGGAGGCGGCGCTCCTCCTCGATCTGCTCGTCGGTCTTTGCGTAGGTGATCGGCATCATGCCCTCCGCGACGCCGACCAGGAACACCACGTCCCACTCCAGGCCCTTGGCCGAGTGCAGGGAGGCGAGGGTGACGCCCTGCACGGTCGGGGCGTGCTGGGCGCTCGCCCGCTCGTCGAGTTCGGCGACGAAGTCGCTCAGGGTGGCGCCGGGTCTGGCGGCGGCGAAGTCATGGGCGAGGTTCACGAGAGCGGTCAGGGACTCCCAGCGCTCTCGGGCGGCACCGGAACCGGCCGGCGGCTCGGACGTCCAGCCCTCTCCCGACAGGACGGCGCGCACCTGGGAGGGCAGGTCGACGGCGTCGTCCAGGAGGGAGTCGTTGCCGCCGAAGCGGGCCGCGCCGCGCAGGGCGACACCGGCCTTGCGCACCTCGGGCCGGTCGAAGAACCGCTCGGCGCCGCGCAGCTGGTAGGGCACCCCGGCGTCGGCGAGGGCCTGTTCGTAGGTCTCGGACTGGGAGTTCGTGCGGAACAGGACGGCGATCTCGCCGGCCGGCACTCCGGACGCGACGAGTTCCCGGATGCGGCGGGCGGCGCCCTCGGCCTCGGCGGGTTCGTCGGTGTACTCGGTGTAGACGGGATCGGGCCCAGGGGCGCGCTGGGAGACGAGTTCCAGTCGGTGGTCGGCGGCGCGGCCACGGGCCTGGGCGAGCAGGCCGTTGGCGAGGTGGACGATCTGGGGGGTGGAGCGGTAGTCGCGGACCAGCTTGACGACGGTGGCGCCGGGGTGGCGGTTGCGGAAGTCGAGGAGGTGGTCGGGGGTTGCGCCCGTGAACGAGTAGATCGTCTGGCTGGCGTCGCCGACCACGCACAGGTTGTCCCGGTCGCCGAGCCACAGTTCCAGCAGGCGCTGCTGGAGAGGGCTGACGTCCTGGTACTCGTCCACCACGAAGTGCTGGTACTGGGAGCGGACCTGGTCGGCGATGTCGTCCCGGTCCTGGAGGACGGCCACCGTCAGCAGCAGGACGTCCTCGAAGTCGATGACGGCGCGCTCGCGCTTGACGTCCTCGTAGGCGGCGTAGAGCTGGGCGATCTCGGCCGGGGCGCGGGGTGCCTCACGGCCGGCCTTGGCGGCGGCGAGCACATAGTCGGAGGGGACGGTCTGGGTGACCTTGGACCACTCGATCTCCGCGGTCACGTCGCGCAGCTCGCCGCGGTCGAGGCGGATGCGGCAGGCGGCTGCCGCGTCGGCGACGAGCTGGATCTTGCGGTCGACGAGCCGGGGCATGGAGCCGCCGATCGCTTTCGGCCAGAAGTACTGGAGCTGGCGCAGCGCCGCCGAGTGGAACGTGCGGGCCTGGACGCCGTGGGCGCCGAGCTGGCGCAGCCGGCCGCGCATCTCCCCGGCGGCGCGGTTGGTGAAGGTGACGGCGAGCACGCTGGAGGGCTGGAGGATTCCGGCGCGGACGCCGTAGGCGATGCGGTGGGTGATCGCCCGGGTCTTGCCGGTGCCGGCGCCCGCCAGGACGCAGACCGGTCCGTGCAGGGCGGTGGCCACTTCGCGCTGCTCGGGGTCGAGCCCTTCGAGCACCGCGTCGGCCGTCTCCGGTACCTGCGGGAAGAGAGGGGAGTGCGTTGCTGCTGTCACACCGCCATGCTGCCAGGTCGCCAGAGACGGGTGAGCCGGTTGTCCACAGGCTTGGCCTCGCAGTCGTATCAATGCGGCAGGCGTCACCTCATACGGCAGGTTCGCTGATGCGGCAGGTGTCACGTCACGCAGCGTCCCGTCCCGTCGCCGGGCGGGAATGGCCGCGCCCTCTCGTACGTTCCTCCACTGCGACCACGCATCCCCGAGCCGCCGAAGGAGCGCAAGAAGACATGTCGGGCACTGTGACGATGTACAGCACCACGTGGTGCGGCTACTGCCGCAGGCTGAAGAGCCAGCTGGACCGCGAGGGCATCGCGTACACCGAGATCAACATCGAGCAGGACCCGGAGTCCGCGGCCTTCGTGGAGAAGGCGAACGGCGGGAACCAGACCGTTCCGACGGTCCGGGTGCTGCCCAAGGCCGGCGGCGACGAGGTCGTGATGACGAACCCGAGCCTGGCGCAGGTGAAGCAGGCGCTCGGCGCCTGACCGCACCGGGACGCGCAGCGGGAAGGCCCCGGCCGGAGACAGCCGGCCGGGGCCTTCCCGCGCGCCGGGCGTGCGTGTCAGACGCTCCGGGTCGGCAGCGGCTTGCCGTACCAGAGCTCGATCAGGCGGGCCGCGATGGAGATGCCGTACGGCGGGAGGACCTCGCCGGATGCGAAGGCGGCGGTGAGTTCGTCGCGGGAGAACCAGCGGGCCTCGTGGATCTCGTCCCCGTCGACGTCGATGTCGGTGGACGTGGCGCGGGCCATGAAGCCCAGCATGAGGCTGGACGGGAACGGCCAGGGCTGGCTGGCGACGTACTCGACGGGGCCGACGGTGACGCCGGCCTCCTCGTAGACCTCGCGGCGCACCGACTGCTCGACGGATTCGCCTGGTTCGACGAAACCGGCGAGCGTCGAGAAGCGGCCCTCGGGCCAGTGCACCTGGCGGCCCAGCAGGATGCGGTCGTCCTCGTCGGTCACGGCCATGATCACGGCGGGGTCGGTGCGGGGGTAGTGCTCGGCGCCGCAGGCGGGGCAGCGGCGGATGTGTCCGGCGGCGGCGATGACGGTGCGCTCGCCGCAGCGGGAGCAGAAGCGGTGCGTGCGCTGCCAGTTCTCCAGGCCGACGGCGTGCACCATCAGGCCGGCGTCGCGCGGCGACAGCAGCAGGCCCGCCTCGCGCAGGCCGGCGGGGCGCGCGGACTGGTCCATGCGCCCGGGCAGCGAGTCCTTCTGGAGGGCGAAGTACCGCACGCCGTCCTCGTCGATGCCGAGGAAGTAGCGGTGTGCCTCGGTGAGGGGGGCCTCGAAGGACGGGGTCATGACGAGTTCGGTGCGGCCGTCCGGTGTCTCGTCGATGAGGACCTGGCCGCCGGAGACGACGAAGCAGCGCGTCGTGGGGTGGCTCCACGCCGCCGCGAGCCATGCCTCGTCGAGCCGGTGGTGGGCGGCCCGGTCGATGCCGCTCGGGGCGGTGAGTGAGATGGGGCGGTCGGCGGTGTGGTCGGTCCAGGTGGTCACGGGTGCTTCCATCTCCCCCGGTGGAACGGTGTGTGTCGGCGGCGGTTCAGCAGGCGGTTCGGCGGGAGGCGGCCCGGGCCTGAGCGGGTCCGGTCGGGCGGGGCGGCCCTCCCGGTGTGCCCCGCGCGGGATGCCGCTCCGGACGGTTCGGGGCGGTCAGGGCTCGTGCCTCCAGTGCTCGCAGAGGTCGCCCCACAGGTACGCGCTCGTCTCGGCTCCCTTGAGGAGGAGGTCGAGTTCCACCTTCTCGTTCGGGGCGTGCCAGCCGTCGGAGGGGACCGAGATGCCCAGGAAGAGCACCGGGACGCCGAGGACCTCCTGGAGGTCGGCGGCGGGCCCCGAGCCGCCTTCGCGCGTGTAGCGGACGGGCTTTTCGAAGGCCCGGCCCATGGCGCGCACCACGGACTGCAGCGCCGGGTGGTCGAGCGGGGTCAGGCACGGGCGCGTGGCCGCGGCGAACGTGATGTCGCAGCGGATTCCGGCGGGCACCTGTCCCTCGGCCCAGGCGCGGACGGCCTTCTCGATGTGGCCGGGCTCCTGGCCGGCGACCAGCCGGAAGGACAGCTTCACCATCGCGGAGGACGGGATGATCGTCTTGCTGCCGGGGCCCTGGTAGCCGCCCCCGATGCCGTTGACCTCGGCGGTGGGGCGGGCCCAGACGCGCTCCAGGGTCGTGTGTCCGGCCTCGCCGTGGGTGGCGTGGGACTTGGCGGTGGTGAGCCAGCGCCGCTCGTCGAAGGGCAGCTCGGCGAAGAGTTCCCGCTCGCGGTCGGTCAGTTCGACCACGCCGTCGTAGAAGCCGGGGATCGCCACGCGTGCGTGCTCGTCGTGCAGGGCGGCGACCAGGCGGGCGACGGCGGTCGCCGGGTTGGGGACGGCGCCGCCGAAGGAGCCGGAGTGGATGTCCTGGTCGGGGCCGTACAGCCGGATCTCGCACTCGGCGAGGCCGCGCATGCCGGTGCACACGGTGGGGGTGTCCTCGGACCACATGCCCGTGTCGGAGACGATCACGGCGTCCGCGGCGAGCCGGTCGGCGTGCTGCTCGACGAGGGCCCGGAAGTGCGGCGAGCCGGACTCCTCCTCGCCCTCGATCAGCAGCTTCAGGTTGACCGCGGGGGCGGTGCGGCCGGTGGCGGCGAGGTGGGCGCGGACGCCGAGGGTGTGGAAGAACACCTGGCCCTTGTCGTCGGCGGCCCCGCGCGCGTAGAGGCGGTTTCCGCGGACGACGGGCTCGAAGGGGTCGCTGTCCCAGCCGTCCTCACGGGCGGCGGGCTGCACGTCGTGATGGCCGTAGACGACGACCGTGGGCGCCCCGGGGTCGGCGCAGGGCCACTCGGCGAACACGGCCGGGGCGCCCGACGTCTCCCAGACCTCGACCGTCGGGAAGCCGGTCTCCTTCAGCTTCGCGGTGAGCCAGTCGGCGCTGCGCCGTACGTCCGCCGCGTGGCCGGGCTGGGCCGACACGGACGGGATGCGCAGCCACTCGGCGAGGTCGTCGAGGAAGGCCGTGCGGTGCTGCTCGATGTACGTACGGACGGCGCTGTCCGGGGTCTGGCTCATGGTCACGAGCCTATCGGCCCGCACCGACATCCTCGGAGTGCGGTTCCTCACCGGACGGCTCCTCGAGCAGCAGCCGCTCCAGGGCCGCCCGGTCGGGCAGATCGTCCGGGCGTACGACCTCTCCGGTGCGCACGTACAGGAACGCGGCCGTGACGGATTCCAGCGGCACGCCCTGCTGCTCGGCCCAGGCGAGCCGGTACACCGCGAGCTGGAGCGGGTCGGCGGTGCGGCCGTGGCCGGTCTTCCAGTCGACGATCTCGTACGTCGCGTCCTGCCCGTCGCCCTCCTTGTAGACGGCGTCGATCCGGCCGCGGACGACCCGGCCGGCGACGGCGAGCTGGAAGGGGGCCTCCACGCGGTAGGGCGTGCGGTGCGCGTACTCGGTGCGTTCGAAGGCGTCCTTGAGGGCTTCGAGGTCGCGTTCGTCGGCGATCTCGGCCTCGCTGCCGGGCAGGTCCTCCGGCTCCAGCATGGGCAGGGTCAGTTCCTCGAAGCGGGCCTCGACCCAGGCGTGGAAGCGGGTGCCGCGGCGGGCGGCGGGCTGCGGCGGGCGCGGCATGGGGCGGGCCAGCTCCTGCGCCAGGCCGTCCGGGTCGGCGGCCAGGCGCAGCAGCTGGGAGGCGGTGAGCGAGGCCGGGAGGGGGACGTCGGTGACGGACGCGCGGGCGCGCAGGAGTTCACCGGCGAGGGCGTCGAGGTCGCGGTCCCAGGAGGCGACGACGCGGGCCTCCTCGGGGGTGAGCGAGGAGCGGCCGACGGCTTGCGGTGCCTCGTCCGCCCGCCGCCCGGGCTCATCGGCGGGCCGGGGAAGTCCGTCGGCGGGCCGCGAAGGGGCATGGGCGGGGCGGGGAAGCCCGTCGGCGGGCCGCTCGGGCCCATGGGCGGGCCGCGGCGGACGGGGCCGTTCGTCCTCGGGTGAGCCGGTGGCCTCCGGTGCCGTCGCCTGGTGGGGGACGGCCGGGCGGTCCGTCGTCCAGGTCTCCCAGTCGGCCGGGTCCTCCTCGTAGGGGTCGCCGGCGAAAGAGCCCTCGAAGGGGCCTGCGGAGGTGTCCGCGAAGGGGTCCTCGTCCGTGACCGGAACGTCGTCGTCCGGCGGCGGGGGCCAGTCGGGGTCGTCGTATGTGTCCGGATCGTGCGTGGCCGCGGGGTGGCCCTCGTCGTGGGAGGCCGCCAGGGTTTCGAGGTGGGCCAGTACGGTCTCGGCGGCCGCCCTGCGCCTGGCCAGCGCCGTCGCGTCCAGGGGCAGCGGCCACACCTGGTCGGCGGTCGCCCGGTGCAGGGCCGGGTTCTCCTCGTCCTCGGCGGGTTCGTCGGCCCAGGCCTCGATCTCGCCGTGCCCGGCGGCGCAGTGGTCGTACAGGGCCCGCAGGAACGCGGACGGTCCGCGCGGCTTCTTCTGGGTGGGCCCCCACCAGTGGCCGGAGCCGAGGAGCAGGGAGCGGGGCCGCGTGAAGGTGACGTATCCGAGGCGGAGTTCCTCGGTGTGCTGGTGCTCCTTCATGGCCTGCTGGAAGTCCTTCAGGCCGCGCGCGTCCCAGGAGGCGACGTCGGGCAGCGTGTCGGCGTCGCCGCGCAGCTCGTGCGGCAGCACCTTGCCCTGCGCCGTCCACTTCTCTCGGCCCTTGGAGCTGGGGAAGGCGCCGGTGACCAGGCCGGGTACGGCCACGACGTCCCACTCCAGACCCTTGGACTTGTGCGCGGTGAGCACCTTCACGGTGTTCTCGCCACCCGGCAGGGCGTTGTCGAGGCCCTTCTCGTACTGCGCGGCGGTGCGCAGGAAACCCAGGAAGGCCAGCAGGGTCGCCGTGCCGTCCCCCGCGGCGAAGGAGGCGGCGACGTCGAGGAAGTTCGACAGGGTTTCGCGGCGGCGGGCGGCCAGCGCGTGCGGCGACGCCGACAGCTCGACCTCCAGTCCGGTGACGGTCAGGACGCGGTGCAGGACGTCCATCAGCGGGTCGGACAGGGAGCGGCGCAGGTCGCGCAGTTCGGCGGCGAGCCGGGCGAAGCGCACGCGCGCGTCCGGCGAGAACGGCAGCCCGTCGTCGTCTCCGCGGCCGTCGAACGGCGTCTCCAGGAACGTGTCGAGGGCGTCCGCGAGCGAGGTCACCTCGGCGGGGTCGACGCCCTCGACGGCCGCGGCGAGCCGCCGGTCCGGGTCGTCGTCCACACGCGTGTGCGACACGAGCAGCCGGGCGCGGCGCCCGAGGAGGGCGAGGTCGCGCGGGCCGATGCGCCAGCGCGGCCCGGTCAGCAGCCGCACCAGGGCGGCGTTGGCGCCGGGGTCCTGGAGCACTTCGCAGACGGCGACGAGGTCGGCGATCTCGGGCAGGTGCAGCAGCCCGGACAGGCCCACCACCTCGACGGGGACGTCCCGGGCGACGAGTGCGGCCTGGATCTCGGCGAAGTCGGCCGCCGTGCGGCACAGGACGGCGATCTCGCCGGGTGCCTTGCCGGTGCGGACGAGGTGGGCGATGGAGTCCGCCACCCAGTCGATCTCCTCGGTGTGGGTGCGCAGCAGGGCGCAGCGGACCAGGCCGTCGCGTTCGGCGCCGGGGGCCGGGCGGAGGGCCTGCACGCCCGCGTGCATGGCGCGCAGCGGTTCGGCGAGGCCGTTGGCGAGGTCCAGGAGGCGTCCGCCGCTGCGGCGGTTCTCGCTGAGGGCCTGGCGGGTGGCGGGGCGGCCGTCGGCGTGGGCGAAGTGCTCGGGGAAGTCGTCCAGGTTGGCGACGGAGGCGCCGCGCCAGCCGTAGATCGCCTGGCAGGGGTCGCCGACGGCGGTCACCGGGTGGCCGGTGCCGCCCCCGAACAGGCCGGCCAGCAGCAGGCGCTGGGCCACCGAGGTGTCCTGGTACTCGTCCAGCAGCACGACGCGGAACTCGTCGCGGAGGATCTCGCCGACCTCGGGGCGGGTCCGGGCGAGGGTCGCCGACAGGGCGATCTGGTCGCCGAAGTCGAGCAGGTCGCGTTCCCGTTTGGCGGCGCGGTAGCGCATCACCAGGTCGGCGAGTTCGTGCCGGGCGGCGGCGGCCTCGGGGACCTTGCGCAGATCGGCGTTGCTGAGCTTCACGCCGTCCAGGGTCCGCAGCAGCCCGGCGTCCCAGGCGCGCAGGTCCTCGGGCCGGACGAGGTGTTCGGCGAGTTCGGAGTCGAGGGCGAGGAGGTCGCTCACCAGGTCCGGGAAGGAGCGGGTCAGGGCCGGGTAGGGGCCGGGGGCCTCGCGCAGGACGCGCGCCGCGAGCTGGTAGCGCGTGGCGTCGGCGAGCAGGCGGGACGTCGGCTCCAGGCCGATGCGCAGGCCGTGGTCGGTCAGGAGACGGCCCGCGAAGGCGTGGTACGTGGAGATCACCGGCTCGCCCGGAGGGTTGTCCGGGTCGATGGCGTCGGGGTCGGTGACACCGGCCTTGACCAGGGCCTTGCGGACGCGTTCGGCGAGTTCGCCGGCGGCCTTGTTGGTGAACGTGAGGCCGAGCACCTGCTCGGGGGCGACCTGGCCGGTGCCGACGAGCCAGACGACGCGCGCCGCCATCACCGTGGTCTTGCCCGACCCGGCGCCGGCCACGATCACCTGCGGGGCGGGCGGCGCGGTGATGCACGCCGTCTGCTCCGGGGTGAACGGGATGCCGAGGAGCTCCTTGAGCTGTTCGGGGTCGGTGATACGAGCGGGCACCCGAGAGAGGCTAGCGGCGGGCACTGACAACGGATGACGCCATCGGCCGCCGGGCCGGGAGAAGCGCAGGTCGGCACGGGTGGTGCGACCGATCACAGCAGTGAGCTCACTCCACACCGGTCACACCAGTGCGCTCACTCCACGACGTGCCGTCCCTCGGGCCGGGCGCTGCACGACGCCCGGAACGCGCAGTGCGTGCAGTGCTGGCCCGCCGTCGGGGTGAACCGCTCGTCGAGGACCTTGCCGGCGGCCGTGGCGAGCAGTTCGCCGACCCACTCCCCCTCCAGGGGCTGCTGCGCCTGCACCTTGGGCAGCATCTCGCCACCGTCGCGCTGGGCGGCGCCCTGCCGCAGCTGGACGAGTTCGGCCCCGCCCGGTTCGGGGCGCACACCGTCGAACAGCTCGTCCACGGCCCCCTCGCGCACCGCGAGCTGGTACACGGCGAGCTGCGGATGGCGGGCCGTCTCGGCGGCGGTGGGCGCCTGCTTGCCGGTCTTGAAGTCGACGACGTAGGCGCGGCCCTCGCCGTCGGCCTCGACCCGGTCCATCTGGCCGCGGATGCGGACCTCGTAGTCGCCCGCCGCCAGGGTGACGTCGAAGTCGTGTTCGCCGGCGACCGGGGTGCGGCCCGCACGGTCCATGACGTGCCACTTCAGGAAGCGTTCGAGCGCCACGCGCGCGTGTTCCTTCTCCTGCTGCGACTTCCACGGCGCGTCGAAGGCGAGCGCGTTCCACACGGAGTCCAGGCGCTCCATGAGCACGGCGAGGTCCGCCGGGGTGTGCCCGGAGGCGACCTCGTCGGCGAGGACGTGGACGACGTTGCCGAAGCCCTGGGCGGCGGTCGCGGGCGCGTCGGCCTTCACCTCTCGTCCCAGGAACCACTGCAGGGAGCACGTGTTGGCGAGCTGGTCCAGGGCGCTGCCGGAGATCACGACTGGCTGGTCACGGTCGCGCAGCGGCACCTTGGACTCGGTCGGCTCGAACAGGCCCCACCAGCGGTACGGGTGCGCGGCCGGCACCAGTGGGCGGCCGTCCTCGTCGGCGAGCGCGGCGAGGCGGGCGAGGCGGCGGGCGGCGGCCTCCCGGAGGGCGTCCGACACGCGCGGGTCGACAGTCGTCGCCCGCAGCTCGGCGACGAGCGCGGCCACGGACAGCGGGCGGCGCGGACGCCCGGTGACGTCCTTGGGCTCCACGCCGAGTTCGGTCAGGAACCGGGACGGCTGGTCGCCGTCGTCGGCGGCTGCCTGTACGGCGGTGACGACCAGGCGTTCACGCGCGCGCGTGGCGGCGACGTAGAACAGGCGGCGCTCCTCGGCGAGCAGCGCGCCCGGGGTGAGCGGCTCGGCGAGTCCGTCGCGGCCGATGCGGTCGGCCTCCAGCAGGGAGCCGCGGCGGCGCAGGTCCGGCCACAGGCCCTCCTGGACTCCGGCGACGACGACCAGGCGCCACTCCAGGCCCTTGGAGCGGTGCGCGGTCATCAGGCGTACGGCGTCGGGGCGCACGGCACGCCGCGTGAGGGTGTCGGCGGCGATGTCCTCGGCGTCGATCTCCTCCAGGAAGTTCAGGGCGCCGCGTCCGCCCGTGCGCTCCTCCGCGCGCGCGGCGGTCGCGAACAGGGCGCACACGGCGTCCAGGTCGCGGTCGGCGTTGCGTCCGGCGGCCCCACCGCGGCGGGCGGCGCGCTCCAGGCGACCGGGCCAGGGCGTGCCCTCCCACAGGTCCCACAGCGCCTCCTCGGCGGTGCCGCCGTTCGCCAGGCGCTCGCGTGCCCTGCGGAGCAGCGCGCCGAGCCGCTGCGCACCGCGCGCGTACGCGGGGTCGTGCACGGCCAGGCGTTCCGGCTCGGCGAGTGCCCGCGCGAGCAGTACGTCCGACGGCGGCGGCACCGGGTTGCCCGCGGCCCGTTCCTCGTCGCGCAGGGCACGCCCGAGACGGCGCAGGTCGGCGGCGTCCATTCCGGCGAGCGGCGAGGTGAGCAGGGTGAGAGCGGTCTCGGTGTCGAGCCAGCAGGCTTCGCCGTCCGGCGCCGCGTCGGCGGGGTCGACGGGATCGGCGGGATCGGGTTCCCGAGCGGCCTCAGCCTCACCGCCGCCACCACGCCCGGCCCCGGGCCCGACGCCGCCGGGCTCGGATTCCTGGGCGGCGCCGCGGCGGGCGGCCTCTTCTGCGGCATCGCGGCCGGCTTCCACACCGTCCGCGCGCGCGGTGCACTCCCCGTCCGCGCGCGCGGCGCCCTCCCCGTCACCACGCCCGGCCTCGGCCTCGACGCTGCCGCCCCGCGCCGCCTCCGCCGTGGCGACCGCCCGCAGTGCCGTCAGCAGTGGCGCGACCGCCGGGTCGTGCCGCAGCGGCAGGTCGTCGCCGTCGATGTCCAGCGGGACCCCGGCCGAGGTGAGCGCGCGGCGGACCACCGGGATGGTGCGCGAGCCCGCGCGCACCAGGACGGCCATGTCACTCCAGGGAACGCCGTCCTCCAGATGCGCCCGGCGCAGGATGTCGGCGACGTTGTCCAGCTCGGTGCCGGGCGTCGGGTACGTGTACACCTCGACGCGTCCGCCGTCCCGTACCGGCGTCAGCTCGCGGTGGGCACGCACCTTGTCGGCGGGCAGCCGGGGCAGCGGCATGCGCTGGGTCAGCAGGCGCGTGGCGGCGAGCAGCGCGGCGCCGGAGCGGCGGGAGGTCCGCAGCACCTCCACGGGCGCGGGCCGGCCGTCCGCGCGCGGAAAGGCGTGCGGGAAGTCCAGGATGCCGTTCATGTCGGCGCCCCGGAACGCGTAGATCGACTGGTCGGGATCGCCGAAGGCGACCAGCGTGCGCCCGCCGCCGGCGAGGGCGCGCAGCAGCCGTACCTGGGCCGGGTCGGTGTCCTGGTACTCGTCGACGTACACGGCGTCGTACTGGGCGGCGAGCCGCCGTGCGGCCTCGGGGCGGCGGGCGAGGAGCACCGCGCGGTGGACGAGTTCGGCGTAGTCGAGGACGCCCTGCAGGTCGAGCACGTCGAGGTACTCGGCGAGGAACGCGGCGGCGGCCCGCCAGTCGGGGCGGCCGATGCGGCGGGCGAAGGCGTCCAGGGAGGCCGGGTCCAGGCCGAGTTCGCGGCTGCGGGCGAGGACGGCGCGGACCTCGTCGGCGAAGCCGCGGGTGGTCAGGCAGGCGCGGAGCTCGTCGGGCCAGCGCACGTGCGCGAGGCCGAGCCGCTCCAGGTCCGTCTGCCCGGTGAGCAGCTCACGCACGGTGACGTCCTGCTCGGGGCCGGACAGCAGGCGCAGCGGCTCCACGAAGAGGTCGCTGTCCTGATGCGCGCGGACCAGCGCGTAGCTGAACGAGTGGAAGGTGGTCGCCTGCGGGGCGCGCGCCGCCCCGATGCGCAGCGCCATGCGGTCGCGCAGCTCGACGGCGGCCTTGCGGCTGAAGGTCAGCACCAGGATCCGCTCGGGGTCGGTGCCGCCGGCTGTCCGCGCGGCGACGGACTCCACGAGCGTGGTGGTCTTTCCGGTGCCCGGGCCCGCGAGGACGAGCAACGGTCCGGTCACGTGGTCAACCACGGCGCGCTGCGCGGCGTCAAGACGAGGGGGATCCGGCCGGGCCGGTGGGGTACGCACCAGTCGGTAAGCGCCACGGTTCCCCTGTCGCACCTCGGGGTGCGGCAGGCGCCTGGTGGAGGAAGAGGAGCTCACGTGGTTCGCCGGTCCTGGTGGGTGTACGGGTTGGCACACCACCGCGTGCACGGCGGTGGTGGCGGGGTCTGCGGGGCACCCGCGGCCGACGCTACGCCGCGGGACGGCACGGAAGCAGGGCTTCCGATTCTTCCCCGGCGGCGCTCGCGGCGCTGGCGCCCCTTGTCCCACGAACGTACGTCATGCCACGGACGTCCCCGGTTTCCCCCATACGGGTCACAGGCCGTTCCCGGGCCCGCCGGAAGGCGGAAGCTGTCAGGTGTGACCCTCCGCGTGCTCGCCGCCCTCCCACCGCGCCCGCTTCAGGTCGACGCGCGGCAGATGGCCCTCGGCGGCCCGGCTCGCGCCCTTCAGCGGCGTGCCCTCCGCCCGGTAGTGGCCGAGCGCCTGAAGTTCGTGGCCCGGCAGCAGCAGTCCGTCCGCGCGGACGACGCGCCACCACGGCACGGCGCTCCCGTAGAGGGACATCACCCGGCCCACCTGACGGGGCCCGCCCTCGCCCAGCCACTCGGCGACGTCCCCGTAGGTCATGACGCGACCCGGTGGAATCAGCTCGGTGACATCCAGCACCCGCTCGGCATACTCGGGCAGCGCGTCCGCGTGCGCCGGGCCGATGTCGTCGGGAAGACTCTCCTCGCTCATCCGCCCCATCCTGCCCCACCCCACCGACAACCGAAGCGCTCCCGCCCGGACGGGCACCTCGCCCGGGGGCGGCGCTTCGGGCAGACTGTCCGCCCCCGCATGTGCACCCTGATGCCCCCGTGTGTCGGTGCGGCATGCCACCATCGTGCGGGCGGTGACCGGTGATACGAGACCAAGAAGAGACGATGAAGCATCAGGGTGCGCACCCCGACGGCCCGGAGGGTTCCTCCGACGCCTCGTCGCGCCCTGACACCGCGCGGAGAGCCGACGACACCGACACCGGGCCGGACCGGCGGCACGCCGACGAGGGCCACATCGACGAGGTCGAGGGCGACGAGGCCGGCGAAGGCCGTATCGACGAAGTCGAGGGCGGCGAGGTCGAGGGCGACGAACCGCTGCTCCCCGCGCGCGTGCACCGCCCCTCGGACCTCATGCGGCTGCTGGTGGGCGTCCTCGCCGTGGTCGTCCTGCTGGCCATCGCCGCGTTCGCGCACGGCACGACCTCCGGCCTCGAACAGGACATCAACAAGGGCACCGGCCAGGCACCCGACCTGCTCATCAAGATCGCGGGGCTGGCGTCCAGCATCGCGATCCTCCTGGTGCCGGTCGCCTTCGCCATCGAGCGGCTGATCAAACGCGACGGGCTGCGCATCGCCGACGGTGTGCTCGCCGCCGTCCTCGCGCACGGCGTGACCCTCGCCACGGACCTGTGGGTCGCCAAGGCCGCCCCGGACTCCATCCAGGAGGCGCTGACCCAGCCCTCCCCCGGCGACATCACCGCCCTCACCGACCCGGTGCACGGCTATCTGGCGCCCGTGATCGCGTACATGACGGCCGTCGGGATGTCGCGCCGGCCGCGCTGGCGCGCGGTGCTGTGGATCGTGCTGCTGCTGGACGCCTTCTCGATGCTCGTCACCGGCTACACGACGCCGTTCTCGATCATCCTGACGGTGCTGATCGGCTGGAGCGTCGCCTACGGCACGCTGTACGCGGTCGGCTCGCCCAACGTCCGTCCCACCGGCCGGACCCTGATGGCGGGCCTGCGGACCGTCGGCTTCCGCCCGGTGAGCGCCTCCCGCGAGGAGGCCCCGGACGCGGCCGAGAGCGGCGACCGTGGGCGGCGCTATTTCGTCACCCTGGAGGACGGCCCACCCCTGGACGTCACGGTCGTCGACCGGGAGCAGCAGGCGCAGGGCTTCTTCTACCGCGCGTGGCGCAATCTCACCCTGCGCGGCTTCGCCACCCGCAGCAGCCTGCAGTCCCTGCGCCAGGCACTGGAGCAGGAGGCGCTGCTCGCGTACGCGGCCATCGCGGCCGGCGCCAACGCGCCGAAGCTGATCGCCACCTCCGAGCTCGGCCCGGACGCGGTGATGCTCGTCTACGAGCACTCCGGCGGGCGCTCCCTGGACTCGCTGCCGGACGAGGAGATCACCGACGATCTGCTGCGCGACACCTGGGACCAGGTGCGGGCGCTGCAGTCCCGGCGGATCGCGCACCGCAGGCTGGTCGGCGACGCCATCCTGGTGGATCGTTCCGGCACGGTGATCCTCACCGACCTGCGGATCGGCGAGATCGCGGCCGGCGACCTGCTGCTGCGCATGGACATCTCCCAGCTGCTGGTGACGCTCGGGCTGCGGGTGGGCGCCGAGCGCGCGGTGGCCTCGGCGGTGAGCGTCCTCGGCCCCGACGCCGTCGCGGACTGTCTGCCGATGCTCCAGCCCATCGCGCTGAGCCGCTCCACGCGCGCGACGCTGCGCAGGCTGGCCCGGGAGCGGACGCAGCGCGAGCGCGAGGCGGTGCTGGAGGCGTCCCGGCAGGCCAAGGAGGCCCGCCTGGCGGCGGCCGACGACACCGCGCGGCCCGTGCTGGAGAAGCCGGACAAGAAGACCGAGCGGGCCGAGGCGCGGGCCGAGAAGCGGGCCATCGACGAGGCCCTGGACGAGGCGCGCGAGGAGGATCTGCTCACCCAGATCCGCTACGAGGTGCTGCGCATCAGGCCGCAGGCGCCGGTGGAGCCGGCCCGTCTGGAGCGGGTGCGGCCGCGCACGCTGATCAGTTTCATCGCCGGCGCCATCGGTGCGTACTTCCTGCTGACGCAGCTGACGCACATCGAGTTCGGGCCGCTCGTCGCGAACGCCGAGTGGGGCTGGGTCGCCGCGGCGGTGCTGTTCTCGGCGGCCAGCTATTTCGCGGCGGCGATGGCGCTGCTGGGATTCGTGCCCGAGCGGGTGCCGTTCCTGCGGACGGTCGCGGCGCAGGTCGCCGGATCGTTCGTGAAGATCGTCGCACCGGCGGCGGTCGGTGGCGTCGCCCTGAACACGCGGTTCCTGCAGCGCGCGGGCGTGCGGCCGGGGCTCGCGGTGGCGAGCGTCGGTGCCTCGCAGCTGTTCGGGCTCGGCTGCCACATCCTGATGCTGCTGGCCTTCGGTTACCTGACCGGCACCGAGAAGACGCCGTCGCTGTCGCCCTCCCGCACGGTGATCGGCGGCCTGTTGACGGTGGCCGTGCTGGTGCTCGTGGTGACGTCGGTGCCGTTCCTGCGGAAATTCGTCATCACGCGCGTGCGGTCACTTTTCGCGGGTGTCGTGCCCCGCATGCTGGACGTGCTGCAGCGGCCGCAGAAGCTGGTCACCGGCATCGGCGGCATGCTGCTGCTGACCGCCTGCTTCGTGATGTGCCTGGACGCCTCGATCCGTGCCTTCGGCGACGAGACGACCTCGATCAGCATCGCGAGCGTCGCCGTCGTCTTCCTCGCGGGCAACGCGCTCGGCTCGGCGGCCCCGACGCCGGGTGGTGTCGGCGCCGTGGAGGCCACCTTGACGGTCGGTCTGATCGCGGTCGGCCTGCCCAAGGAGGTCGCGGCCCCTGCCGTGCTGCTGTTCCGGCTGCTGACGCTGTGGCTGCCGGTGCTGCCGGGCTGGCTGGCGTTCAACCACCTCACGCGCAAGGGCGCGCTGTAGCACCGCGGGCGGCGCTGTAGCTCGTCCGGCCCGCGTCCCGAGCGAGGCGACCGGCGCGAGCGCAGGATGGAATCATGCCGAAGCCGTCCTGGATGCGCACCGCTGCCCCGACCGCCACCGCCGTGCTGCTCTGCGCCCTGGCCGCGGGATGCGGCGGCGACGACGCCGGGGACGAGGACCTGGAGGGCCAGAAACTCAGCTGGAGGGACTGCCCGGCGCCGTCGCAGGAGCAGGGCGGGGGCGACGGCCCGTCACCACTGCCGGGCGGCGACGAGTGGCAGTGCGCCACCATGAAGGCCCCGCTCGACTGGGACGAACCCGAGGGCGAAACGATCGACCTGGCCCTGATCAGGGCGAGGGCGAGCGGCGACGAAAGGAAGCGGATCGGCTCGCTCGTCTTCAACTTCGGCGGCCCGGGCGGCTCGGGCATCACCGCCCTGCCCGCCTTCGGCGCGGACTACGCGAAGCTGCGCACCCGCTACGACCTGGTCAGCTTCGATCCGCGCGGGGTCGGCCGCAGCGCGCCCGTGGTGTGCCAGGACGACCAGCAGCTCGATGTGTACTTCCAGCAGGACGCCACGCCCGACGACCGCGCCGAGCGCACCGAACTCCTGGAGAACACCGAGGAGTTCAACGAGGCCTGCGAGAAGAACTCCGAGAAGGTGCTGCCGCACGTGCGGACCACCGACGCGGCCCGCGACCTTGACCTGATGCGCCAGGTCCTCGGCGACGCGAAACTGCACTACTTCGGCATCTCCTACGGCACCGAACTCGGCGGGGTCTACGCCCACCTGTTCCCGAAGAAGGTGGGCCGAGCCGTCTTCGACGCCGTCGTCGACCCGACACAGACCCCCGAGGAGGGCTCGCTCGGCCAGGCCAGGGGCTTCCAGCTCGCCCTCGGCAACTACGCCGAGGACTGCGTGTCGAAGGCCGAGGACTGCCCCGTCGGGGACACCGCCCAGGACGTCGAGGACCGCATCGCCAAGCTGCTGAAGGACCTCGACAGCAAGCCGCTGCCGGGCATCTTCCCGCGCGAGCTGACCCAGACGGCCGCGACCAACGGCATCGCGCAGGCGCTGTACTCGAAGGACTTCTGGGAGTACCTCACCGAGGGCCTCCAGCAGGCGTACGACGGTGACGGCCAGGTGCTGATGCTGCTGTCCGACTCGATGAACGGGCGCAACGAGAACGGCGAGTACAGCAACATCACCGCGGCCAACGTCTCCGTCAACTGCGCCGACGACAAGCCCCGTTACAGCCCCGAGTACGTGGCACAGAAGCTCCCCGAATTCCGTTCCGCCTCCGGGCTGTTCGGCGACTACCTCGCCTGGGGCATGCTCGGCTGCACCGACTGGCCCGTGCCGGGGGCCGCCGACCACCCCGACGTGAGCGCTCCCGGTTCGGCGCCGATCCTGGTGATCGGCAACACCGGCGACCCGGCCACACCGTACGAGGGGGCGCGGAGGATGGCGGAGGCGCTCGGCAAGGGGGTCGGGGTCGAGCTGACGTACAAGGGCCAGGGGCACGGCGCGTACGACAGCAAGAACACGTGCGTGCAGGACGCCGTGCACGGTTATCTGCTGGACGGGAAGGTGCCGAAGGCGGGCACGGTCTGCTCCTGAACGGGTCGGGCCCTCAGGATGACGACAAATGAGCAGGTCAGAACGTTATCCACAAGCTCCGACGGTCTTCGGGCGATCCGTCTACGATGACGGGAAAGCCATCCGCTGCACGATGCGGGCCGGCCTGTGAGGGGGGACACGGAATGGGGCGTTGTGCACGGTGGACGGCGCTGATGGCCGCCGCGGCACTGCTGACGGCGGGCTGCAACGGCACGTCCGACGAGGAGAAGGCGTCCGACAAGGAGAAGACGAGCGGGCCGCTGACGGAGCAACGGCTCGACTGGGGGCGCTGCAGGTCGACCGCTGACTCCCCCGCCCCGGGCGGCGACTGGCAGTGCGCGACGCTCAAGGCGCCACTGGACTGGTCGAAACCGGACGGAGAGACGATCGACCTCGCCCTGATCCGCTCGAAGGCGCGCGGGGAAAAGCGCCTGGGCTCCCTGCTGTTCAACTTCGGCGGCCCCGGCGGCTCGGGCGTGTCCGCGCTGCCGTCGTACGGCGACACCGTCGCCGCTCTGCACGACACGTACGACCTGGTGAGCTGGGACCCGCGGGGAGTGGCCGCCAGCGAGGGGGTCCGCTGCCGCAGCGACAAGGAGATCCGGGCCGCCGAGTCCGTGGACGCCACCCCGGACACCCCGACGGAGGAGCGGACGTACCTCGGTGACGCCGCGGACTTCGGCAAGGGCTGCCAGAAGTCCGCCGGCCGGCTGATGGCTCACGTCTCGACCACCGACACCGCCCGCGACCTGGACCTGATGCGCCAGGTCCTCGGCGACGAAAAGCTGCACTACTTCGGCGTCTCCTACGGCACCGAACTCGGCGGCGTCTACGCCCACCTGTTCCCGAAGCGCGTCGGGCGCCTGGTCCTCGACGCGGTGGTCGACCCGACCGCCGACACGGTGGGCCACGCCGAGAACCAGACCCGGGGCTTCCAGCGCGCCCTGCACGACTACCTGAAGTCCACCGGGCGGGACCCCGGACAGGGCACGCGGGAGATCGCGGCACTGCTGGACCGGCTCGACGCACAGCCCATGGGGACGTCCGGCTCCGACCGGAAGCTGACGCAGACCCTCGCGGTGACGGGCATAGCCCTCGCCATGTACAGCGAGAGTTTCTGGCCGCAGCTGACCGCTGCCCTCGATGCCGCTGACGAGGGCGACGGCTCCAAGCTGCTGGCGCTCGCCGACCAGTACAACGACCGTGACCCGTCGGGGCACTACGGCACGACGACGCACGCCCAGCGGGTCATATCGTGCCTGGACGACAAGCAGCGGCCGACGGCCGAGAAGACGAGGAAGCTGCTGCCGCGCTTCAAGGCCATCTCGCCCGTCTTCGGTGAGTTCCTGGCCTGGGACACGGCCGGCTGGTGCCACGACTGGCCCGTGTCCGGGCAGCACGACAACCCGGAGGTGAGCGCACCCGGCGCGGCACCCGTCCTGGTCGTCGGCAACACGGGCGACCCGGCGACCCCGTTCGAGGGGGCCCGGAAGATGGCGGACGAGCTCGGCGAGGGCGTCGGAGTGGTCCTCACCTGGAAGGGCAAGGGCCACGGCGCCTACGGCAGCGGGAGCGCCTGCGTCGACTCCACGGTCAACGCCTACCTGCTCAGGGGCACGGTGCCCCAGGACGGCAAGGTCTGCCCATGAGGGCGGCGGGCCCTCCGCCCGGACGCCGTCGGCCGCCCGCGCGGGCGACGTGATCTGCCCCACTTGCTGTCACAGAGATCGATCCGGCGGTGTCTTTAGGTTCGGGCGCCAGGAAACAACGGGAGAGACGATGGCTGAGAGCACCGACGTGATCGTGGTCGGCGGCGGATACGCGGGCGTGATGGCGGCCAATCGGCTGACGCAGCGCGACGACGTTGCGGTGACCCTGATCAACCCGCGCCCGGCCTTCGTCGAGCGGATCCGCCTGCACCAACTGGTGGGCGGGTCCGACGACGCCGTGGTCGACTTCGGGGAGGTCCTGGCCGACAGCGTCCGCCTGGTGACCGACACCGTGACACGGATCGACGCGGCCGAGCGCGCCGTGGCGCTGTCGAGCGGCGGCTCTCTCGGCTACGACTACCTGGTCTACGCGGTGGGCAGCGGCAGCGCCGACCCGGTTGTGCCCGGAGCGGCCGAGTTCGCCCACCCCAGCGCCGGCCTGGAGGAGGCGCAGCGGCTGCGGCCGGTCGTCGCCGCCGCGCCCGCGACGGCCGCGGTGACGGTTGTGGGAGCCGGTTCGACCGGTATCGAGACCGCCGCCGAGCTGGCGGAGACGGGCCGCACGGTGACCCTGGTGTGCGGCGGGGTGCTCGGCCCGTACCTGCACCCTCGTGGCAGGCGCTCGGTTGCCAAGCGGCTGGTAGAACTCGGCGTGAGCGTGATCGACGGCCCCGACTCGCAGGTGACGGCCGTGACACGTGATGCCGTGCAGCTCAGCGACGGCCGCGAGGTGGCGAGCGACGTGACGATCTGGGCCGCCGGATTCGGTGTGCCGGACCTGGCCGGCCGCAGCGGGCTGAGCACCGACGCCCTGGGCCGCCTCCTCACGGACGAGACGCTGACCAGCGTGGACGACCCGCGCATCGTCGCGGCCGGGGATGCGGCGGCGCCGTCGGACCTGCCGTTCCGGATGAGCTGCCAGGCCGCCGGTCCGCTGGGCGCGCAGGCCGCCGACACGGTGCTCAGCAGGATCGCGGCTCACGAGCCCGCACCCGTCAACGTCGGGTTCGCCGGCCAGTGCATCAGCCTGGGGCGTCGCGCCGGCATCTTCCAGTTCGCCTCCAGGGACGACACCGCGAAGAGGCTCTACCTCGGCGGGCGTACCGGCGCGAAGCTCAAGGAGGTCATCTGCAGGCACACCCTCAAGCAACTGGCGGACGAGGCACGCAAGCCCGGTTCGTTCACATGGAACAAGGACGACAAGCGCCGCCAGTTGCTGGCGGCCCGGCACGGCGGGGCAGCGGCCACCGCCGGGCCGGCGGCCTAGCTTGGCGTTCGAGGTCGGTCGGCAGCGAGGAGAGAAGTCGAGACATGATCGACCACGTCACTGATTTGGCGACCGAGACGTTCGTCGCCCACCGCAACCTGCTCTTCACCGTCGCCTACGAGATGCTCGGCTCGGCGGCCGACGCGGAAGACGTCCTGCAGGAAACGTGGTTGCGGTGGGTGGACGTCGACCTGGACAAGGTGCACGACCCGCGCGCCTACCTGGTCCGGATCACCACCCGGCAGGCGCTCAACAGGCTGCGCACGATGCAGCGCCGCAAGGAGGCGTACGTCGGCCCTTGGCTGCCGGAGCCGATGCTCACCGCGCCGGACGTCGCCGAGGACGTCGAACTCGCGGAGAGCGTGTCCATGGCGCTGATGCTTGTCCTGGAGACGCTGTCGCCGACCGAACGCGCCGTTTTCGTCCTGCGCGAGGCCTTCGACGTCAGTTACGACGAGATCGCGGCGGCGGTCGGCAAGAGCCCGGCGGCCGTGCGCCAGATCGCCCACCGCGCCCGTCGGCACGTCGATGCCCGCCGCCCGCGCGAGGTGGTCTCCCCGGGCGAGACCCGGGCGGCTCTGGAATCGTTCCAGCGGGTGCTGGAAACCGGGGACCTGCAGGGGCTGCTCGACGTGCTCGCCCCCGACGTCGTCCTGGTGAGCGACGGCGGCGGACACAAGCATGCCGCGCTGCGGCCGGTCGTCGGCGCCGAGAAGGTGGCCCGCTTCTTCGCCAGTGTCCTGGACAGCACCGAGAGCGAGGTCACCACTGTGCCCACCGTGGTCAACGGCAACCCGGCGCTCATAGCCCGTCTGGACGGCGAGATGGACGGCGTCCTGGCGGTCCACGTCGAGGGCTCCCGCATCACCGGCCTCTACTACGTCCGCAACCCGGAGAAACTGACCCGCGTCGAATCCGAGACCGCCCTCACCCTGCGCTGAGAGACCACTCCCGGCCGCACACGGGCCGGTCGGCAACCGTGCTCTCGGCGGGCCCCGTCGGCAACGGCAGAGGCCCACGGCGTCCGAACTCGTCGGAACCGTGGGCCTGTTCTGCCGGGCGGGCCGGCCGGGAGGGCCGGTCAGTACACCGGCTTGTGCGGCTCGATCTGGTTGACCCAGCCGATCACGCCGCCGCCGACGTGCACGGCGTCGGCGAAGCCCGCGGACTTCAGGACCGCGAGGACTTCCGCACTGCGGACACCCGTCTTGCAATGCAGGACGATCTTCTTGTCCTGCGGGAGGCCCTCGAGGGCGGTGCCCATGAGGAACTCGTTCTTCGGGACGAGACGGGCACCGGGGATGGAGACGATCTCGTACTCGTTCGGCTCGCGTACGTCGATGATCTCGATGCTCTCGCCGTCGTCGATCCACTCCTTGAGCTGCTTCGGAGTGATCGTGGAGTCGGCGGCCGCCGCCTGGGCCTCCTCGGAGACGACGCCGCAGAAGGCCTCGTAGTCGATGAGCTCGGTGACGGTCGGGTTCTCGCCGCAGACCGCGCAGTTGGGGTCCTTGCGGACCTTGACCTGGCGGTACTGCATCTCCAGGGCGTCGTAGATCATCAGGCGGCCGACCAGCGGCTCGCCGATGCCGGCGAGCAGCTTGATGGCCTCGTTGACCTGGATGGAGCCGATGGACGCGCACAGCACGCCCAGGACGCCGCCCTCGGCGCAGGAGGGGACCATGCCGGGGGGCGGGGGCTCGGGGTAGAGGCAGCGGTAGCACGGGCCGTGCTCGGACCAGAACACGGAGGCCTGGCCGTCGAAGCGGTAGATCGAACCCCACACGTAGGGCTTGTTGAGCAGCACGCACGCGTCGTTGACCAGGTAGCGGGTCGCGAAGTTGTCCGTGCCGTCGACGATGAGGTCGTACTGGCTGAAGATGTCCATCACGTTGTCGGCCTCGAGCCGCTCCTGGTGAAGGACCACGTTCACGTACGGGTTGATGCCCTTGACCGAGTCGCGGGCGGACTCGGCCTTGGAGCGGCCGATGTCGGCCTGGCTGTGGATGATCTGGCGCTGCAGGTTCGACTCGTCGACCTCGTCGAACTCCACGATGCCGAGCGTGCCGACGCCCGCGGCGGCCAGGTACATCAGCGCCGGCGAGCCCAGGCCGCCGGCGCCCACACAGAGCACCTTGGCGTTCTTCAGCCGCTTCTGCCCGTCCATCCCCACATCGGGGATGATCAGGTGGCGGGAGTACCTGCGGACCTCGTCTACGGTGAGCTCGTCAGCCGGCTCGACCAGGGGTGGCAGCGACACGGGGACTCCGTTGGTCGGTCAATCACTACAGTTGTTCTCCCGGTAACACTGCCATGGGTTTTTTCATTCCGAGACACCCGTTCCGATGCGCGAGACGATGTCGTCCCAGTAGCCGGGCATGGTCTCGAAGGGCTCGGTGTGTCCGCCGTGGTCGGCGAGCCCGCGGGGGGTGCGGGTCCGGTCGGTGAAGAAGATCGTCGCGGCGCCCTGCCAGCGGGCGACGCGCAGTGCCTCGTCCAGGTGGGGCCCGGGCAGGCCGTGGACGAAGTGGCAGAAGCGCTCGGGCGGATGATCCTCCGTCCACTCGGCGACCTGGGACCAGCGGTAGTCGCTCCAGGGGCCACAGAAGGTGACCAGCTGGTCCGCGTTCTCGGCGTAACCGGGGTACGGGTGGATGCCGTGGCCGAGGACGATGTGGGCATCGTCACGGATGGCGCGGAGTGTGGTGACGGTGCGGCGCACCTCGGGGAGGGCGTCGCGCTCGGTGGGGCAGCGGTCCAGGAGGAAGCCGTCGACCTGGTACCAGCCGAGGTAGCGGTGCGCCTCGGAGACCAGGTCACCGAAGGAGCGGGCCCCGTGGGCCGCGTCGAGGTGGCCGAGGACGCGGACGCCCGCGTTGCGCAGCCGGCCCGCGGCTTCCAGGCAGTGCGGGTCGGGCTGCTCGCCGGGGCCGTCGGCGACGTTGAGGACGACCCAGTCCAGGGGGGCGCCGGAGCGGGTGAGCCGGGCCCACTCGGTCGGGGCGAGCAACGGGTGCGCATAGCCGGGGACACCGAGGCCGGTGCGGACGCCGGTGCTCGCGGCGCCCGTTCTGGTGCTGGTCAGATACGGCATGCCGCCTCCATCCAGATGTCGGCGAGGGACTCTTCGAGGTTGATACGGGGCCGCCAGCCGAGCCGGTCGCGTGCGGTGCGCACGTCGGCCTGCTGCCAGCTGCCGCAGCCGTCGGGGTAGGGATAGGCGACGGGGGCCGCGTGGTCGGGGTCGCTGCGGGGGTGCCCGATGGTCGGCCGGAGGTGGCCGCCGGGCGGGCCGTCGAGTTCGTGCAGGGCGCCGCCGTAGCCGGCCACGCGGGCGAGGACCGTGGCCGCGTCGCGCAGCCGGACGGCGCGGCCGGAGCCGATGTTGATGACGCCCTGCGCGGCGGAGAGGGAGGCGGCGTGCACGGCACGGGCCACGTCACGGACGTCGACGAAGTCCCGCTGGGCGCCGAGGCCGCCGAGCTTGAGTTCGCCGTCGCCGGACTGCATCGCGCGGCGCATGGCTTCGGCGAGGCGGCCGAGGGGCGAGCCCGCGGGGGTGCCGGGGCCGGCGGGCGAGAAGACGCGCAGGACCACCGCGTCCAGGCCGGAGCCGAGGACGAGTTCGGTGGCGGCGAGCTTGCTCACGCCGTACGGGCCGCCGGGGCGGGGCACGGCGTCCTCGGCCGTGGACGAGCCGGGCTGGCTGGGGCCGTACTCGGCGCTGCAGCCGATCTGCACCAGGCGGGCGCCGCAGCCGCTGCGGCGCAGGGCCTCGCAGACGGTGGCGACGGCGACGGTGTTGTGCCGGGTGAGTTCGCGGGCGCCGCCCCGGGTGGTGCCCGCGCAGTTGATGACGACGCCGGGGTGGACGGCGTCGAGGAAGCGGGTGAGCGCGCCGGGGCTGCCGGACGCGAGGTCGAAGCGGACGTCGGCGTCGTCGCCACGGCCCAGTGCGGTGAGCTGGACGGCCGGGTCGGCGAGCAGGCGGTCGGCGACGTAGCGGCCGATGTAGCCGCCTGCTCCGATCAGTAGAACCCTCATCGTGCGGCTCCCGGGGTGCGTGCGCCGACGAGTGCTGGGGCGCCGGGTCGGGAGGTGGTCATGTGGTGGTCTCCTTCAAAGGGGTGGGGCGAAGGGATGGTGCCGGGAGGACCGTCTGCTTGCCTGGGTGGGGTGACGAGGCCCTACGCGCCCTGCGGCGGTGGGGATCCGCCGAGGGTTCGTCGCGGTGGGGGGCGGGTGACCTGGCCGGACGGGTCCGTACGCGGGACCCGGCGCGGCGGGGGCGACGGATGCGGGGCGGCCTCGGTGGGGCGCGTCAGCATGGGCGCTCCGCAGTGGCGTGCGCCGAGGCGCGGGTCAGGGTCCGGTTCGCGTGGATGAGCAGGGTCAGGGCCGCCGCACCGCAGGCCAGGGCGGGTACGGCGGACAGGCCCCAGGCGGTGACGAGGGTGTCCACGGGGACGGCGAGCACGCCGCAGCCGGGCAGGCGGCCGGCGAACACGGTGGCGAGGGCCAGCCCTTCGGCCGAGGCGGCGGCGGTGAGGACCAGCCCCGGGGCGTGAGTGGAACCGTGAACCGTGAGGAGCCGGGCGAGGAACAGCAGGGCGCCCAGGGTGAGGGCCCCGGCGTGGGCGGCGGGTTCGCCCAGGGCGATGCCGCACAGGGCGACGAGGGCGGCCAGCGCGCCCAGGAACAGCCCGAACGCGCCGAACAGCAACGGCCGTACGGAGGCGGCGAACTCCTCCAGGCCACGGCTGGCCGCCAGTCTGCGCCGGGCGCCCGAGGCGAAGAGGTGGGCGCTCCAGGCGGCGGGCGCGCAGCCGAGGGCGAGGGCCAGGACGGGCGCCGGCGTGAGCGGCCAGGGGCCGTCGGTGTCTCCGGTGGGCAGGGTGTCGGGGCCGCCCACGACGGCGGCGGCCAGCAGACCGTCGCCGAGGAGGGCGTAACCGACGAGCCAGCAGGTCCAGGCAGCGGTGCCGTGTCGGGGCCGGCCGACCGGGGTTCCCCGGCCCGCGCGGCTGAGCGGGCCACGCTTCAGTGCCGTGCGCAGGCCCAGGACGACGGCGAGGGTGCCCGCCGCGGCCGCGATCAGCCGGGCCTGCCCGTCCGTGATCCGGAGCGCGGCCACGGCCGCCGCGCACAGCGCCCCGGGCAACAGGGTGAGCAGGGTGACGACTGCCCAGCGGGCGCGGGCCACGGGGGCGGCCGGGGGGACGGGGCGCGGCGGCGGCGTCTTCGCCTCGCGCGGCACACGGGCGTACATCTCCTCGGCGAGCGAGAAGACGTCCCGGTGACGGAAGCGTGCCGCCGTCCGGTCGGTGACGCCGTGGGCTTCCAGGCCCGCCGCGATCTCCAGGGCGTCGACGGCGCGTTGGCACAGCTCGCGGTGGCGGTGCATCAGGGCCTTCACCGGGTCGGCGGCGGCGCGACGGACGGGGCCCCGCCGCGGGCCGCCCGAGGCCGAGTCGGCCTCACGGGCGACGGGAACGGCGGCCGATTCATCCGGTATACCCCTCTCCCTCATCGCCTCCCTCGACCGCTCGTCCCACGCACCGGGGCTGTCCGGGGTACCGGGCAGGTCCAGCTCTCCCAGACCGCTCATCGCACTCCCTCCGGAGCGGAAGCCGATACCGGACCCGCGCCACCCACCGACACCCACCCCGGCCCACCCCGTGCCGCAGCGCGAGCCGCGACCCGAGCCGTCGGCACGGTCCAGCGGCCAGGCACATGGGACTCGGCCGGCGCGGCGAACGGCAGCGGGTCCCCGGCGTCGTCGAGGAGGACACGCCGGACCGGGGTGTGCGAGACGATCTCCACATACATGCCGTGAAAGGCCGCGACGTTCTGCTCGACGGTGAACAGCTCCAGCGCGCGGGCGCGTGCGGCGGCGCCGAGGCGCGCACGGCGCTCCGGGTCGCGCAGCAGCGTCCCGCACGCCTCCGCGAGCGCCCGCGGATTGCGCGGCGGTACGACGAGCCCCGTACCGCCGATGACCTCCACGACCGCGCCGACGTCGGTGGACACCGTCGCGCGCCCGCAGAGCATGGCCTCGACCAGGCCGACCGGGAAGCCCTCGACCACGCTGGACAGGACGACGACGGCACCGGAGGCGTACGCGTCGGCAGGGGTGGGCAGTTCCGGTCCGCCGATCTCCTCGAAGGACACGGGGTTGCGGCCGACGGAGTGCGGCCCGTCCGCCTCGTCGGGGAAGAGCTGCGCGGCCAGCGTCCGGCAGTGGCCGAGGTAGGCGGCGCCCTCGGCACCGGCGGGGGCCCCGACGATCCGCAGCCGGGCCTTCGGCTCCTCCCTGCGGACCTCGGCGAAGGCGTGCAGCAGGGACACCAGGTCCTTCGCCGGCTCCACCCGGCCGACCCAGACCAGCGTGTCCGGGTCCGCGCCGTCCGCCGCCTCGCCGACCTCGGCGAACGGTCCGGCGTCCATGCCCGGGTAGACGGTGCGGAGCTTCGCGCGGTCGGCGCCGCAGCGCTCCTGCCAGCGCCGGGCGTGCGTGTTGCCGGGCGTGATGAGCGCGGCGCGCCGGTAGGTCTCGGCGGCGAGCCGGCCGTAGAAGGCGGCGAGCAGGGACCGTACGGCGGGCGGGGCCTGGCCGGTGGTCAGGTAGTGCGACCGCAGGTGCACCCCGTACTCGGTCACCAGCAGCGGTACGCCGTGGAAGTGCCCGGCGAGCAGCCCGGGGAGTGCGGCGGCGCCGGAGGCCGCGTGGCACAGGTCGACCGCGCCGAGCCCGTCGCCCTCGTACCAGTCGAGGGAGAGGGGGCGCAGGGCGCGTTCCAGGTGCGCGGCGACGGCGAGCAGATCAGGGACGCGCGCCTCGCGCGCCGCCTGCTGGGCGCCGGGCGCACGACAGGCACGCTCCAGGGCGCGTACGGCGGTCTCCGAGCGGAGGGCGCCGACGAGACCGCCTTCCTCGCGGGCGAGTTCGGCAAGGCCGTAGAGCCCGTCGGCGAACGTGCCGAAACGGTCCGCCTCAGGGGCGGGCGGCTCCGCGGGGCCGCCGACGGCGCCCGGCGCGCAGACGGCCGACGCCAGTGCGCCGTAGCACTCGGCGAAGCGCCGGCGCGCACGGCGCCCGTACACCACCCCGTCGTCCTCGGCAGCCCACAGGGGCGCGGTGCGCACCCGGCCGACGTGCGGCGGCAGCGGAACCCGGCCCTCGTCCTCCTGGCGCCGGCTGCGGCTGAGTGCGTAGACGTCGAACTCGTGCTGCCCGAGCCCGCGCACGAGCCGTTCGCACCAGCGCCTGGCGTCACCATTCGCATACGGGTAGCCACCGTGGGTAAGCAGTCCGATGCGCACGAGTGCACCCCCGATCTCCGTCCAGGGAGCCGCCGTTGACCCGACGGCTCGCAGCGGGACGAACGTATGCGGACGAGGTGGCGCCGCGCCGGACGGTTGTCCGTCGCGCCACCAGAAGGGGTGAACGCTCGTAACTTTCCCGTGCGGGTCGCGTTCCGTAGCGCTAAGAGATCGACTGGATACTCCGGGTGACGCCACGGCCAACGCCCGCAGGCACGCCGACGCCCCCGGCCACACCCCGGTTCGGCCCGGCGGTCAACGGGCCGGATACGGCCAGGCGGTCAACGGACCGGATAGGGCCACGCGTTGGGCCGGCAGCGGATGCCGTTGTACTCCAGGAACTTCGTCTGCTGCTGCATGACCGGCGCGAGGTCGCCGTTCTTGTCGCACGTCACGTGGCCGTAGCCGAGGCGGTGGCCGACCTCGTGGTTGATCAGCATCTGCCGGTAGGCGTGGATCTTGTCGCCGTACGTCGTGGAACCCTGCGCCCACCGATAGGCGTTGATCATCACGCGCTGGGTGGCCGCCGAGTCGCAGGAGACGTTGTCGACGGTGGTGTCGAGGCCGGACTTGGCGCACCAGTGGGCGGTGGTGCCGGGGCTGGCGAGGGTGATCACGAAGTCGACCTCGCCCGAATAGACGCGTTCGAAGGTACGGGCGCCGTTGTGGGCCCAGCTCCGGTCGTCGTTCAGCGTCTTCTGCACGGCCTCGGCGAAGAGCCGGCCGTCGAGCCCGAGCCCCTTCTCGACGTCCACGCGATAGGTGTACTTCTGCCCCTTCCCGGGCGCCTTGGCGACCCCGGGGACGGCCTCGAACTCCCCGGAAGCCTTCAGCGTCGCGCTGAGCGGGTACGTCCTGCCCATCTTCTGCTCGTACGTCAGCGGCGCGGGCACGGCGGCGGAGGGCGCCGGCCGTGCGTCGCCGCGGGAGGCGGCGTCGCTCGTGTCCCGGGACTGCTCGGCGGCCGACCGGGACTGCGTTTCGGAACCGTCGGGCCCGTCGGCGACCTGGCCGGCCACGACGACCGCCAGCACGGTGGTCACGGCCGCGGCGGCGATGCCGGTGAACGTCCGCCCCTTGCCGGCCTTGGCCTGCGCGGACTCGCCGGTCGGCGGCGCGTCGTCGTCATCGGCGTCGGCGTCGGTGAGGGGGGCACGGGGCTCGGTGGTGTCCCCGTCGGCGGGAGAGCGGGGGGTGCGGGACGCAGTGGGTGCGAACACGTCGTCGTCCTCGTCGAAGGCGTCGAGGTACTCCGGCCGCGGTCCGGCCGGGGGCGCCTGCCGCTGCTGCGGAATCGGCACGCCAGGAGTACCCGGGGCGCCGGACCCGCCACCGGCCCGCCCTCCCAGGTCTCCCCATCCTCCGCCGCCTTCACGCTGCTCGGGATGGCCACCACGCACTTGGGGGACACCGTGGGCCGGCGTGCCGTCGGGGAAACGCGGCACCCCTCGCGCCGGGATCCCGTCCGGAAAACGGGGCACACCACGAGCCGGAGTCCCGTCAGGAGACCGCGGCCTCCCTTGCTCCGGGGTGCCGTCGGAGAAGCGCGGAACCCCATGAGCCGGCGTCCCCTCGGGAAGCCGCGGCACACCACCGGCAGGGGTCCCAGCGGGAAAGCGCGGCACACCATGGGCAGGCGTCCCGTCAGGAGACCACGGCACGCCCCCCGTCGGCGTCCCGCCCGGCATCCGTGGGCCCCCGCTCCCCTGCCCCCACAGTCCGGCGGCCGGGCCGGGGACGCCGAGGCCGGGCAGGCCGGTCTCCGGGAGCCGGGGGACGCCACGCGCGGGCGTGCCGTCCGGGAGCCGCAGACCGCCCTGGGCGGTCGGGACCGCATGGGAGCGGCCGGCGTCGGCGGCGGACGGTCTGCCCGTGCGTGTTCCCGTCGTGTCCGCGGTGCCGCCCTTGGGAACGGGCCCGCGACGGCTGTGGCGTCCCACCTCGCGCCTCAGCCCCTCGCGCTCGCGTCGGCGCCGTCCGCGCCGACCTCCGGCCCACCGGCGTTCTCGACCACTTCGTCCCCCTCGGCCCCTCCGGCCACTTCAGCCACCCCCGTCACCCCGTCCGCATCGTCGCGTGCGTCCGGGTCGGCGGACGCGTCCGTACCCACGCTAGAGCCTTCGGTGTCCGCGAGGAGGTCCTTGAACGCCATCGCCACCGTCTCGGGGTACTCCATCATCGCCACGTGGCCCGCTTCGGGGAGCGTCAGCAGCCGGGAATCGCGGAAGGCGCGGGCGGCCCGCTGGGCCATGCGGAAGCCCACGAGCTGGTCCCGGCCGCCGTAGACGAGCAGCGTCGGGGCGAGGACCCGCTCGGCCTGGCGCCACAGCCCGTGCTGCCCGCCGAGGGTGTACGCGTTGACGATTCCGCGCGCGGAACGCGCCATCGCGTCCCAGAAGTACGGCAGCCTGATCCGCCGTTCCATCTCCTCCACGGCGTTGCGGAAGCCCTCCGGCGACACCCGCCCGGGATCGCCGTAGCAGAGCGCGAGAACGCCCCGCACCCGCTGCTCCGCCGTCCACTGCCGGGTGATCCGCGTGAACAGCGCGGCGACGCCGGGCAGCGCCAGCAGCCCGGTCGGCACGGCGCTGCGCTGGACGCGGATCTCCGGCAGCGCGGGCGAGACGAGCGTGAGGGTCCGTACGAGATCGGGCCGTACCGCGGCGACCCGGGTGGTGATCGCGCCGCCGAGCGAGTTGCCGAACAGGTGCACGGGGCCGCGTCCGGCCGCGTCGAGGTAGCGGATGACCGCGCGGGCGTGACCGGTGATCGAGTAGTCGCCGTCGTCCGGCGGCGGGGAGTCGCCGAAGCCCGGCAGGTCGAGGGCCTCGCAGTCGACCACGTCGGCCAGCAGCGGCATCAGCGTCGACCAGTTCAGCGAGGAACCGCCGAGCCCGTGGACGAACAGCGCGGGCGGCGCTCCCGTGCGCTCCGCCGGCCTCGAACGGATCGTCAGCGTGACCCCGGGCAGCTCGACCGACCTGAGCCGCTCACCCTCCGCGACCCTGACCGGCGACACCTTGGGGAGGACCTGGGGTGCCTGCACGGAAGGAGGGTCGGAGGGGAGATCGGTCGGAGACATGCGGCAATGTTACGAGACGATCACGTGCCGATTCACGTGTTGGCGGTCACAGAATCGGCAGGGTGGCGAGAACCCGGCCCGTCCGTGGGTACTCATCCGCACGGACCTCGGCGTGCGCAGCGCGTAACGCCCCGGACGCGGATCGCATGGTGTGCGGACCGGGTGTCTCCTAGGCTCGTGCAGAGGGCACCCGCGTGTGGCCCCTGCATTCCCAGGGACGTTCGTAAGAAAGGGAGCCCGTCATGGCTGTTGATCCCACCGACCCCGAGACCTTCGAGGACGGCGACGAGCAGGAAGTCGAGGAGTTCGGCGTGGAGGCCCCGGAGGTCGACGCGGCGGAGCAGCGCACGGACGTCACTCCGCACCGCGACGACCCGCTGACCGGCGTGAACCCGGACCGCGCCAACGAGGCCGACCTGGTCGAGCAGGCCCGGATCGTCGCGCTCGACGAGGACGACTACCGCTGAGCCGGGGCGCCGCGGGGAAGGCCGTGCCCTGCCCCTTCCGGGCTTGTTCGAAACGGTCCGCGCGGGTGTCGCCACCGTCCGGTACGTGAAATTCTGCGCTCGCACCGCGCACAGCACGGTTACCGAAAAGTACGATGGCGGCGCGGCGCACACCGCACATGGACGATCGAGTGGGAGGCGGCGTGACAGCCATCGAGCAGACAGAGGCGGTACGCCCGCGGGGCACGCGCCTGCCGCGTCGTGCCCGACGCAACCAGCTGCTGGGCGCCGCACAGGAAGTCTTCGTGGCGCAGGGCTACCACGCGGCCGCGATGGACGACATCGCCGAGCGCGCCGGTGTCAGCAAGCCGGTGCTCTACCAGCACTTCCCCGGCAAGCTCGACCTCTACCTCGCGCTGCTGGACCAGCACTGCGAGTCGCTGATCCAGTCCGTGCGGAACGCGCTCGCGTCGACGACCGACAACAAGCAGCGCGTGCGCGCGACGATGGACGCCTACTTCGCGTACGTCGAGGACGACGGTGGCGCGTTCCGCCTGGTCTTCGAGTCGGACCTGACGAACGAGCCCGCCGTGCGCGAGCGCGTGGACAAGGTGACGAACGAGTGCGCCGAGGCGATCTGCGACGTCATCGCCGAGGACACCGGCCTGTCGCGTGCCGAGTCGATGCTGCTCGCCTCCGGCCTGGGCGGGCTCGCGCAGGTGGTGGCCCGCTCGTGGCTGCACAGCGACCGCAGCGTGCCGCGCGACCAGGCGGTGCAGCTGCTCACGTCGCTGGCGTGGCGGGGCATCGCCGGTTTCCCGCTGCACGGCACCGACCAGCAGCACTGACCGGCGGCGGCCCGCCGGGCATTCCCGCCCGCTGTTCGCTCCTGGCGTTCTCGGCCGCAGCGTGTACGTCCCCTCACCGGGCTAATGTGTGCTGCGTACGGCGCGCAAGGTCGCGCACTTCACTGACCGTCGGAGGGACATAGCCGTGGAGGTCAAGATCGGCGTGCAGCACGCGCCGCGCGAGATCGTTCTGGAGAGCGGTCAGAGTGCCGAGGAGGTCGAGCGCGCGGTGTCCGAGGCGCTGGCCGGGAAGTCGCAGCTGCTGAGCCTCGTGGACGACCACGGCCGCAAGGTCCTGGTCCCGGCCGACCGCCTCGCGTACGTCGAGCTCGGTGAGCCGGCCCCGCGCAAGGTGGGCTTCGGCGCGCTGTAGTCAGCGCAGCAGGCATGAGGGCCCGGCGGTCGCGCAGACCGCCGGGCTCTTCGCCGTGCCAGCGGGCCCTCCACCGGGCCCGAACCCGGTGAGGGGCGGGCCCTCCACCGGCCCGGCTCTCACCGGGTTCTTCACCAATGGAGCACATCCCGCCGTGAAGGAGGGTTGAATTCCGCAGGTCAGGGGTAAGACGGGCGTGGACCGTTTTGGGCAGAGTCGGCCATGTGGGAGGGACCCCGACGTGATCCTGGAAGCGCTCGGCGCCGCAGTGCTCGGCCTCGTCCTCGCCTGGACGGTGGCGCACCGCCTGCCCCACCGGTTCCCGGCCCGCCCGCTCGTGCTGTCGACCGGTGTCGCCGGAGCCCTCTTCGGCGCCTTCCTCACGCACAGCGCGCTCGACGCCGGAGGCATCCTGCTGCCCCTCGTGGGATCGGTGGCCGTCTCGGCCGCTTCCCTGTCGCTGCTGCTGCGCCCCTCGGGAAGACTGCGCGGACGCTCGGCGACGGCCTGAGCGGACACCGCCCCACCGCGGACGCCTCCACCGCCACGGAATGACGGTTCTCAGGCAGCCAGCCCCAGCGCCGCCATCCGCTTCGTGTGCGCCTCGGTGATCCGGGAGAACATCCGCCCGACCTCGGCGAGGTCGAAACCGTCCGCGACGCCGCCCACGAGCATCGTCGACAGCGCGTCGCGCTCGGCGACCACCCGCTGCGACTGCGACAGGGCCTCGCCCATCAGCCGCCGGGCCCACAGCGCGAGCCGGCCCCCCACGCGCGGGTCCGCCTCGATCGCGGCACGCACCCGGTCGACGGCGAACCCGGCGTGGCCCGTGTCGTCGAGCACGGCCAGCACCAGCCGGCGCGAGTCGGAGTCGAGCCGGGCGGCGACCTCGCGGTAGAAGTCGCTGGCGATCGAGTCACCGACGTACGCCTTGACGAGCCCCTCCAGCCAGTCCGAGGGCGCCGTCTGCTTGTGGAAGCTCTCCAGTGCCGTGACGAACGGCTCCATCGCGCGGGTGGGCTCCTCGCCGATCTCCGTGAGCCGGTCACGCAGCCGCTCGAAGTGGTGGAACTCCGCCGACGCCATCTTCGCCAGCTCGGCCTTGTCCTCCAGGGTCGGCGCCAGCTTGGCGTCCTCCGCGAGCCGCTCGAACGCCGCCAGCTCCCCGTACGCGAGCGCGCCGAGCAGGTCCACGATCGCGGCGCGGTACTGCGGGTCGGCTGAGGCCGTCGCCCAGTCCTCGGCGGCGACTCCGGTGGGTGCGGCGGACGCGTCGGAGGCGTTGTCAGGGGTCGTCATGAAGCGCACAATAGCCCGCTCTCCGGCCCCTGGAAGTCCCTGGTCAACCAGTGTGACGACGACTACGTGACCAAATCGGCCATGGCGTGTGCGGGAATCCGGGGTATGGTGGTAATGCGCCTGCCGAGTACTCAGTGGCATTCAGAGGCATCTCGACGGGGCGCACGCATGAGGATGCCCGGTCGGTGGCCCGATCGGCTCCGACCCGACAGCCTTCCGTGGCCGTACGCCCCAGTGCGCACGACGACCGGAGGGACACCTCAGCGGTACGAGCGCTAGAGCGTCAGCAGTGGTCCCGTGCCTACGGCCCGACCGTACGGCGGCCGACGACCTGGCACGGTCCGACACGACCCCCGCGCTCGCCTCGCACCGCGCACACAGAAGAGGCAGCACCCTGACTACGACGTTCCGAGAGCTCGGGATTCTCCCCGAGACCGCCGAGGCCCTTGAAGCAGTCGGCATCGTCACCCCGTTCCCCATCCAGGAGATGACCCTCCCCGTCGCCCTCTCCGGCACGGACGTCATCGGCCAGGCCAAGACCGGCACCGGCAAGACGCTGGGCTTCGGCCTCCCGCTCCTGGAGCGCGTCACCGTCCCCGCCGACGTCGAGGCCGGCCGCGCCAAGCCCGAGGACCTGACCGAGGCCCCGCAGGCGCTCGTCGTCGTCCCCACGCGCGAGCTGTGCACGCAGGTCACCAACGACCTGCTGACCGCGGGCAAGGTACGCAACGTCCGCGTCCTCGCCATCTACGGCGGCCGGGCCTACGAGCCCCAGGTCGAGGCCCTGAAGAAGGGCGTCGACGTGGTCGTCGGCACCCCGGGGCGGCTGCTCGACCTCGCCGGGCAGAAGAAGCTGAACCTGAACCACGTCAAGTCCCTCGTCCTCGACGAGGCCGACGAGATGCTCGACCTGGGCTTCCTGCCCGACGTCGAGAAGATCATCAACATGCTGCCGGCCCGGCGCCAGACCATGCTGTTCTCGGCGACCATGCCGGGCGCGGTCATCGGTCTCGCCCGCCGCTACATGTCGCAGCCCACGCACATCCGCGCCACCGCGCCGGACGACGAGGGCGCGACGGTGGCGAACACCACGCAGTTCGTCTACCGAGCGCACAACATGGACAAGCCGGAGATGGTCGCCCGCATCCTCCAGGCCGAGGGCCGTGGGCTGGCGATGGTCTTCTGCCGTACGAAGCGGACGGCCGCCGATCTCGCCGACCAGCTGAAGCAGCGCGGTTTCGCCTCCGGCGCGGTCCACGGCGACCTCGGCCAGGGCGCCCGCGAGCAGGCGCTGCGCGCCTTCCGCAACGGCAAGGTGGACGTGCTGGTCTGCACCGACGTCGCCGCCCGCGGCATCGACGTCGAGGGCGTGACCCACGTCATCAACTACCAGTCGCCGGAGGAGGAGAAGACGTACCTGCACCGCATCGGCCGGACCGGCCGCGCGGGCGCGAAGGGTACGGCGATCACCCTCGTCGACTGGGACGACATCCCGCGCTGGCAGCTGATCAACAAGGCGCTCGACCTGGGCTTCGCCGACCCGCCGGAGACGTACTCCACCTCCCCGCACCTGTTCGCCGACCTCGGCATCCCCGAGGGCACCAAGGGCGTCCTGCCGCGCTCGGAGCGTACGCGCGCCGGGCTCGAAGCGGAGGAGCTGGAGGACCTGGGCGAACCGGGTGGCCGCGGAGCGCGCGGGCGCGGTGCGCGGGGTGGCGGCCGGTCCGACTCCAGGACCGAGTCCCGCCCCGCCGAGCGGGAGCGCGCGGAGCGCACGCCGCGTCGCCGTCGCCGGATGCGCGGCGGGGCCCCGCTGGACGAGGCCGCGTCGACGGGTACGGCTCCGGCCGAGTCCCCGGTGACCGACGCCGTCGCCGCCCCGGACGACGCCACGGCCACACGTACGCCACGCCGTCGCCGCCGGATGCGCGGCGGGGTTCCGGCGGAGCAGGCGCCGGCCACCGAGCAGACGGCCCCTGAGCCGACGGCCGCCGAGGCCGCCGTGGCCACGGCCGAGGGCACGACGGCCGATGCCGCCGAGGCCCCGGAGAAGCCCCGTCGCCGCCGTACGCGGAAGTCCGCGTCGGCGCCGGAAGCGGTGACGCCCGCCGAGGCGGACGTGACCGCCACACCGGCCACCGAGTCCGCCCCGGTGGCGGAGGCCGCCCCGGTCGCGGAGGCCCCGGCCACCAAGCCGCGCCGCCGCACCCGCAAGGCCGCCACGACCGCCCAGAGCGCCGAGACGGCGCTCGACACGGCCGAGGGCGCCACCGCAGCGGCCGAGGCCCAGGAGCCGACGGAGCCGAAGCCGCGCCGCACGCGCAAGGCTGCGGCCACCGCCGAGGCCGCGACCGACACCGCCGAGGGCACGGAGGCCAAGCCGAAGACCCGCCGCACCCGCAAGACGGCCGAGCCGGCCGTCGCCACGGAGGTGACGGAGGCGGCACAGGCGGCCGAGGCCACCGAGCCGACCGCGCCGCGCCGCCGCACCCGCAAGACGGCGGCCACGGCAGAAGCCACCGAGGGCGCCGAGGCCACGGAGACCAAGCCGCGCCGCACGCGCAAGGCTGCGGCCACCGCCGAGACGGCAGTCGACCCCGCCGAGGGCACGGAGGCCAAGCCGAAGGCGCGCCGGACCCGCAAGGCCGCCGAGCCGGCCGAGGCCGGTCAGACCGTCGGCATCCCGGCGCAGGCCGCGCAGGAGGCCACGGCGCCGCGCCGCCGCACCCGCAAGGCCGTGACGGCGGCTCCCGCCGAGGCGGCCGACGACACCGCGGAGGCGAAGCCGAGGGTGCGTCGCACCCGCAAGGCCACGGCGGCCGCCCAGCACGCGGAGAGCTGACAGCCCGCTGAGACGGACGGCCCGGCCCCACATCGCGTGGGGCCGGGCCGCTGCCGTTCACCCGCCCGGACACCGCTGCCTGGTCACCCCCGGCGCCGTGCCGTCCCGGGCGCCCGGGACGGTGCCGCCCAGCCGGCGTCCGGCATGTCCCGCTCCGGGGTGGCCTCGGTGGCGGCCGACCCCGCCTGAGCCGGAGGCCCGCCGCCCTGCCGGCGACAGACCCGCCGCGCCACGCCCCCACCCCACCGACCGCCGCCCCATCCCCCAGCCGGCCCGCCACGCCACCGCCCCACACCCAGCCCTCCGCACAGGCCGCCGCCCCCTCACCCCCCACCCGATACCCTCCCCCCGTGAGCAAGAACGCCTCCTTCCAGCGGCCCCCCGGTGCTCGTGCCTACGCGCTGCGTACCGCGCGTGGTGAGTTCGCCGTCGTCGACTCGCCCGTGGCCGACGGCGTCGAGGCGAGGGGTGTCGCGCTGATGCTGCCCGGGTTCACCGGCAGCAAGGAGGACTTCACGCTGCTGCACGAGCCGCTCGCGGCACGCGGGTACCGGACCGTCGCCGTGGACGGGCGCGGGCAGTTCGAGTCGGACGGCCCCGCCGAGGACCAGTCGGCCTACGCGCAGGAGGAACTCGCGCGGGACGTCCTCGCGCAGGCCGCCGCCCTCGGCACCCGGGTGCATCTCGTCGGGCACTCCCTCGGCGGGCAGATCGCCCGTGCCGCCGTGCTGCTGGACCACTCCCCGTTCCGTTCGCTCACCCTGATGTCCTCGGGCCCGGGGCGGATCTCCGACAGCCAGCGGGAGCGCGTGAAGCTGCTGCGGGACGCGCTCGGCGTGATGGCGATGGACGAGGTGTGGATCGCGATTCAGGCCATGGGCCCGCCCGAGGAGATCGGCGGCCCGGTCCGCGGCCCCGGCAAGCAGGCCGAGCTCCGCCGCCGCTGGCTGGGCACCAAGCCGGCCCAGCTCCTCGCCACGGGCGGTCAGTTGTGCGTGGAGCCGGACCGCGTGGCGGAACTCGCCGCCGTACCGCTGCCGTTCCACGTGGTGTCCGGCGCGTACGACGACACCTGGCCGGTGCCGGAGCTGGACGACATGGCCCGGCGGCTGGGCGCCCGCCGCACGGTCGTCGCGGGTGCCGAGCACTCCCCCAACACCGACCGGCCTCTGCCGACGGCCCGCGCCCTCGCCGACTTCTGGGACAGCACCGGGGGGTAGCAGCCGAGCCGGTCCGGACGACGGCAGGGCTAGTACTGCGTCTGCAAGTGGTCCCAGAACCCGTCCCGCAGCGCGCGCCGCAGGTCCGCCTGGCCGCGCAGGGAGTACTGGAGCAGGCCTTCCGCCTCCACCAGCAGGTCCTGGTCGACCGATCCGGGCAGATAGGGGTGGCCCGGCAGCAGTTCGATCAGCGCTTCCCTGCCCCGCGCCACGAGCCACTTCGCCGCGATCTGCGCGCCGACGAAGCGGACGTCGTCGCGGGTGGGCCGGGCGGCGGTCGCCTCGTAGGCCTGGGCCGTGCGCCGGGACACGTACGGCTTGAAGAAGTCGAGGTCGAAGGTGCGCTGGCTGTCGACCTCCCACAACAGGGGTTCGGCCTGGTTGCGGCCCTCCGGGGCCTCGATGCCCCAGAGGTGGACCCGGGCGCCGTAGCCCTGCGCCGCCTCCACCGCCGAGACGAGGTCCTCGTCGCCGCCGAGGAGCGCCGCGTCGCTGATGGCGCGGTGCCGGGCGAGTGACTCCAGGTCGGAGCGGATGAGGGAGTCGACGCCCTTTTGCTGGTTGTTGGCGTTGAGGTTGCCGAGGCGGACCTTGACGTCGGGCAGCTCGGCGATGGACTGCTGTTCCGCGGTGTGGATGCGGCGTCGCGCGCCGTCGTACCAGTAGACGCGCAGCAGCCGGCTGTCCGCGAAGATCGTGCGGGCGCGGTCGATGAGCGCCTCGATGAGGCCCTCGGCGTCGAGGTCGAAGGCCCGCCGGTCCTCGGTGCCGGCGACCAGCCGGCCCGCGGCCGCGTACAGGTACCCCGCGTCGACGAAGATCGCATGGGTCGAGGGCGTCTTGGCCACCTCGGCGAGCATGCGCTGGAGCAGCTCGTTCGTGCGGTCGATGCGGGCGGTGAGGGCCGCGTGGTCTTCGTTCATCGCCTCTATTGTCCCGATGGTCACGCTGCGAACACAACTGGTCCCGTTCAGTCCCGTCCCGCTGCTGCGTTAGTCATGACCGATCTACTTACCGGAGAGTAATTAGCCGTTCGAAAAATTTCTTTAGCGTAGGGAATGTTTGTAACACGCATCGCGTTGACTACGACGGAACACGGGGCACTCCTGCACCGTGGCCGCCACCAGTAGTTCTCCTTCAGGAGGATGACCAGACGAAGGGAGAAGCCCTTGCGCTTCGAAATCATGCGTCTCGACGACGTCGACGGGACCCCCGTGGACACGACGGTCGTGGACGCCGCCTCCGTCAACCGTATCGTTCAGCAGGCCGCAGCCATCGGGCAGCGACTGTGGATCCGCCCGGCCGAAGCCTCGGCCTCATAGGCGGCTGGAACGCCTCTGCATACGCTTGGGAGCCCCGGTACGGACACGCCGTGCCGGGGCTTTGCCCATGCCCGGCCGGGTGTCAGGCCGTCTGGATCACCTGGGTGACGCCGTTGATGATCTGCTGCACGGCGATCGCGGACAGCATCATGCCCGCCAGACGGGTCACCAGGACCACGCCGCCGTCCTTGATGACACGGATGATCACCAGCGAATAGCGCATCACCAGCCACAGCACGACATGGATGGCGAGGATCGCCGACCACACCGACACCTGCGTGGCGGCGCTGTCGGCCTTCTGCACGGCGAGGATGACGGACACGATCGCCCCGGGCCCGGCCAGCAGCGGCATGCCCAGCGGTACGAGCGCGACGTTGACGTCCTTGGTCTGCTTCGGCTCGTCCGTCTTGCCGGTGAGCAGGTCGAGCGCGATGAGCAGGAGCAGCAGCCCGCCGGCGATCATCAGCGCCGGGACGGACACGTGCAGGTAGGCGAGGATCTGGTGCCCGAGCAGCCCGAAGACGGTGATCACGCCGGCCGCCACGCAGACGGCCTGGAACGCCATCCGCTTCTGCGTCCGGGCGGGCCTGCCGCCGGTCAGCGCGAGGAAGATCGGGGTGATCCCGGGGGGATCCATGATGACGAAAAGGGTCAGAAAGAGAGAGCCGAAGACGGCGACGTCGAACATCGGTGAGGGCCTTGCCGGAAGTGAGCGGGAGGGAGTGGGAGCGGGGCAGCGCCTCAGGCTCCGCCGGTCCCCGGGACCGGGAAGGCTCCGGTCGCGCGTCGCGTGATCTCCCCGTAGACCTCGGGGTCGGTCGTGTACTCGCCGAGTACGCACGTCTTGCGGCTGCCGTGGTAGTCGCTGGACCCCGTCACCAGCAGGCCCAGCTCCTTGGCGAGGCCGCGCAGCCGCGCCCGGGCGTCCGCGTCGTGGTCCATGTGGTCGACCTCGATGCCGTCGAGCCCCGCGGCGGCCATCCCGGCGATCGCGGACTCCGGCACCGTACGGCCCCGCTTGGCGGCGGCCGGGTGGGCGAACACGGCGACTCCGCCCGCGCCCTTGATCAGCCGGATCGCCTCGAAGGGGTCGGTCTCGTGCTTCTCCACGAAGGCCCGCCCGCCGTCCGCCAGCCACTCGGGAGTGAAGGCGTCGCCCACGGTCGGCACGACGCCCAGCTCGACCAGTGCGGACGCGACGTGCGGCCGTCCGACGGAGCCGTCCCCGGCGATCCGGGACACCTGCTCCCAGGTGACGGGCACGCCCAGCGCGTTGAGCTTGGCGATCATGCCCTTGGCGCGTGGCACCCGGTCGTCCCTGACCAGCTCGCGCTCGGCGAGCAGCGCGGGCTCCTCGGGGTCGAAGAGGTAGGCCAGCATGTGCATGCTGATGCCGTCGACACGGCAGGACAGCTCGGCGCCCGTGACGAGGGTGAGCCCCTCCGGCAGTGCGGCGAGCGCCTCGGCGTGGCCGCGCGTGGTGTCGTGGTCCGTCAACGCGATGACGTCCAGACCCGCCGCGGCGGCCGTGCGGACCAGCTCGGCGGGGCTGTCCGTGCCGTCGGAGGCGGTGGAGTGGCTGTGCAGATCGATGCGCACGACGCTGACTCCAGGCGGTGACGGGACGGACGGGGACGCTCAAAGGATAACCGGGATCCGGACACACCTGTCACACCCGTACACCCCTGGCGCCCCCTACACATCCTCCACGGGGGCCGGTCAGCGGGTGTCAGGCCTCCAGCAGCCGGGGCGACAGCGCGCCGCACGGCACGAGCTCCACCTCGGCCCCGGCCTCGCGCAGGTCGGCGAGGACCAGCTCGTCGTACATCAGCAGGCCCGACTGCTCGGGCCACACGACCGCCCAGAGCCACAGGCCGAGCGCCTCGCCCGCGAAGACGGCGCGATCGGCCGGCGTGCCGGAGACGTGCCACAGCGGGGTGGGGCGTCCGGCGGCCAGCACCTTGGCCTCGGCGGGCTTCTCGACGTTCATGCCGGGGCCCGGGTCCGGGCCGTCGATGCCGGCGTACCGCGCGCCGAGGCCGACGCCGAGCTCCTCGGCGACCAGGACCATCTCGCCCATCCCGCCGAGCGGGCCGGGCCCGGTGCACGCCACCGCGGTGGCCCGGCCGCCGCTGCGGTCGTCACCGGCACAGGCGACGCCCGTGAACAGCCAGCCGACCGGCAGCGGCCACGGCATCCACACCGGGACCTGCGCACGGCGCACGACGACGTTGAGGGCGTCGACACTGGGCGGGATCACCGGCTGCAGCGGGTGCACGTCGCCATGGACATCGCACTGCCACGAATCGGCGAAGAGACCGGGAGCCCTGACCCGGCCACCGCACTTCGGGCAACTGGGTTCGCCCCTCATAGAGCCCCACGGTCCTACCCCTGCCCCGTCACGTCAAGGACGATCACCCGTCCGGGGGGCGACGGGCCCCACGAGTGCCGTGACGGACGCCCGGCGGGCGCGGGGTGAGTTTCCTCACGCCCCGTCACGCGCCCCGTCAGTCGAGCGGGACGGACCTGCGGGCCGGGTCGCGCAGGTCCGTCTTGTGCGCCAGCCAGCGCTCCTGGAGCGCCTGGGCGCCCTGGACCCGCTTCCAGGCGGCCTCGTTCGGCGTCATCGGCAGCAACGGCAGGAACCGCACGGGGTCGAGCGGCGCGTCCAGCTCCAGGTCCTCGACCAGGCCGCCCGGCTCGGCCACCAGCACCGAGGTGAACGGGGCGCCGGGCCACAGGGGTTCACCGACGTCCAGCGAGGCGCCGGGGGCCACGACGACTCCCTCGACCTGCGGGGACGCGGCGAGCACGGCGAGCGGGCGGAGCACCTTGTCGGTGTCGGCGGCGCCGGCCCGCACCGACAGGACCAGTTCGGCGCGGGGGCCCTGCACGGGGTCGGCGACCACGGCCGTGGGGTCGGTCATGGGGTGCGCGGACATGCCGAGCGTGGCGTAGCGGACGACGTCCCCCTCGGTGAAGCGCGGCACTTCGATGCGGTCGGTGCCGAGGAAGGTGACTGCCGCGCGCGCGTCGGGCTCGCCCAGGGCAGTGCGCAACCGGGCCTCGACAAGAGGAAGAACATCAGCCATGCGGCGAGCATAGAACTCGTCCAGGCCGGGCCAAGCGGCACCTTGACAGGCTGGTCGGCTGCTACTCTTGCCCGGTGTCGGGGCAGCACGCAGAAGCGTCGCGTATCCAGTCCCGACGCCGATGAGACTCCCCAGGGAGTGCGATCGTCCCTCAAGAGGGACCGGCCGGAGGAGGTGGGGCTGTCATGGATCGAAGTCGACCGTGCAGTACTACCCGCTCTTCCGACCGCTGACGCAGCTGCTCTGCTTCAGCCGGCTGCCTGCCACCTCGCATTCGTGCCCACGGAAGAGCACTTCGTTTCGTTGTGCCTGATCTGTCTGATCCACATCAGTACCTGAATCAGTAGCGAAACCC
This sequence comes from Streptomyces sp. NPDC051207, assembly GCF_040682395.1. Taxonomy (NCBI): domain Bacteria; kingdom Bacillati; phylum Actinomycetota; class Actinomycetes; order Kitasatosporales; family Streptomycetaceae; genus Streptomyces; species Streptomyces sp. NPDC051207. The sequence goes on from NZ_JBFBAX010000004.1 coordinate 289,644, forward strand.
GCCACCGCGACGGTGCGGTGCTCCCCGCTTTGTGGACGTGCCAAACCCTCCGCAGCCAGGACGTCCCCATTCCGGGCAGTTCCACCCGTCGTCGGCGCCTTTCGTTGCCCGCCTGCGAAGGAGCCCGCTCATGTCGATGATCCGCGACCTGCGCGCCGTTGTCCGTCCGTCCCGTGTGTCGCTGCGCAAGGACGGCGGGACCTACGACACGACACGGGACCCCGCGTCGCCGTCCGCCGTCGTCGACTGCGCCGTCTACCGCGACGGCCGGCGCGTCCCGGCCGAGTCGCCGCTCAGCCCGCCCGAGGCGATGCGCCAGGTGCGCCGCGACGGAGGCTTCGTGTGGATCGGCCTGCACGAGCCGACCGAGGAGGAATTCGCCGGTATCGCGGGCGAGTTCGGGCTGCACCCGCTGGCCGTGGAGGACGCCGTCCAGGCCCACCAGCGGCCCAAGCTGGAGCGCTACGACGACTCCCTGTTCACGGTCTTCAAGACGATCCACTACGTCGAGCACGACCAGCTCGACGCCAACAGCGAGGTCGTGGAGACCGGTGAGGTGATGTGCTTCACCGGCCGGGACTTCTTCATCACCGTCCGGCACGGCGGACAGGGCTCGCTGCGGGCGCTGCGGCACCGGCTGCAGGACGACCCCGAGCTGCTGATGAAGGGGCCCTCGGCGGTGCTGCACGCCATCGCCGACCATGTGGTCGACGGCTACATCGCGGTCGCCGACGCGGTGCAGGACGACATCGACGAGGTCGAGACCGAGGTGTTCTCGCCGGGCCGCAAGGGCACCCCGCGCGGCACCGACGCCGGCCGGATCTACCAGCTCAAGCGCGAGGTGCTGGAGTTCAAGCGCGCCGTGTCGCCCCTGATGCGCCCCATGCAGCTGCTGAGCGAGCGGCCGATGCGGCTGATCGACCCGGACATCCAGAAGTACTTCCGGGACGTCGCCGACCACCTCGCGCGCGTGCAGGAGCAGGTCATCGGCTTCGACGAACTGCTCAACTCCATCCTCCAGGCCAACCTCGCCCAGGCGTCCGTCGCGCAGAACGAGGACATGCGCAAGATCACCTCGTGGGCCGCGATCATCGCCGTACCGACCATGGTGTGCGGCGTCTACGGCATGAACTTCGACCACATGCCCGAGCTGCGCTGGAAGTACGGCTATCCGCTGGTCCTGGGGTTCACGGTGGCCATCTGTCTGGGCATCCACCGCACGCTCAAGCGCAACGGCTGGCTCTGACGGGCCCTCGATAGGCTGGGCGCATGACAAGGCAACTGCTCGACCGGGCCCTCGTCGAGGAGGCCACGAAGAAGTCCGGCCTCATCTGGGTCAAGGCCCCCGGCGTCCCGGACCGCGCGCTGTGGCACGTGTGGCACGAGGGCGCGGCGTGCCTCGTCGGCGACGGGCCCGGGGAGCAGCCGCTCGACGGGCTGACCGACGGCGTCCCGGCCGAGGTCACGGTGCGCAGCAAGGACAAGGGCGGCCGGCTCGTCATCTGGACGGCCCGCGTCGCCGAGCTGCGCCCCGGTTCCGAGGCGTGGCAGGCGGCGGTCGCCGAGCTGAAGGGCAAGCGGCTCAACGCCCCCGACGGCGAGGCCGTGCCGGAGCGCTGGGCGCGCGAGTGCCGTGTCGTGCGCCTGGAGCCGACCGGGGACGTCGCGCCGCTGCCGGACGGTCCGCTGGCCGAGGCGCCGCTGCCGACGCCCGCCACGACCCGGGAGCCGATTCCGGCGGGGCTGCCCCGGCTGCTGCTGAAGCGGCGCAAGCGGAAGTAGCGTGCCGGCGTCACGACGAGGGCAACTGCCTGCCGTAGTCGAGGATCTCGTCCTTCGCCGGCTCCTTCAGGACGAAGTCCGTGCCCCAGTCCGAGAAGCGCAGCGTGCCCGCGCTGCCCGCCCTGACCAGCCGCAGCGGGTACGGCGTGCCCTCCAGGGACACGTCCAGCGTGCCGCCGGAGCCCTCGTCGCCGGTGATGCGGATGGTGCGGACGCCGGCCTGCTCGTGGTGCCCGGCGGTGGCGAGCGTGCCGTGCAGGGTCAGCAGCCCGTCCAGCAGCAGGTCCTTGTCGGTGAACCCGCTGAACTTCTTGTACGAGGGGTCGCCCTGCGGCACCTTGACGTACTTGCCGCTGAGCTTCTCGGCCGCCGCCGCGTCGGAACCGCCTCCCTCGCCGTCCGCGTCGCTCCAGAAGCCGGCGTCCGCCTTGAGGAACAGTTCCTCGCCGGTCCTCATCAGCTGGAACGTCATTCCCTTGGCGGTGACCGAGCCGGTGCCGCCGTCGGACTTCAGGCGCATGTCGAGTTTGTACGTGCGTCCGCTGGTGACCACTGTTCCGTGAAGACGTACCGCCTCGGCGGCCTCGGCCGCCTTCCGGGTCTTGGCCTGGATCTTGTCGGCCGGGAGCCTGCCGACCCCGTTGGTCCCCTCGTTCGGGTCCTGCTCGCCGCACCCCGTCAGCGCCGTCCCCGTGACGAGCAGTGCGCACATCGCGCTCACCAGCGCGGCCCTGCGGTTACGGCCCTGGGGAATCGCAGTCACTGGTGGGGCTGCCTTTCTGACGGAGCTGGCGGAACTGACGGACGTGACGGAGCCGGCAGGTCCTGCGGGGCGGACCGGGCGGCACGGCGTACCGCAGGGTACCGGGGCCGTGCGCACCCGTCGGAGCCAGTCCGTCCGGACCCCCCACCAGGGCGTATCCGAACGGTACGGGCTAGCCTGAACCCCACCGGGCGGGCACTTCGGGCAACCGGAACGGACCATGCGGTTCACGGCAGTACGGACGCGACGCCGTACGGAAAGGAGGCGCGGCACATGGCAGCCGGCGCGCCCCGGATCTTCGTCTCGCACCTCGCCGGGATCGCCGTCTTCGACCCGACCGGCGACCAGGTGGGCCGCGTACGCGATCTCGTCGTCATGCTGCGCGTCGGACGGCGCCCCCCGAGGCTGCTCGGCCTGGTGGTCGAACTCGCCACCCGCCGCCGCATCTTCCTGCCCATGACCCGCGTGACCGCCATCCAGTCCGGCCAGGTCATCACGACCGGCGTGCTCAACGTCCGGCGCTTCGAGCAGCGGGCCACCGAACGCCTCGTGTTCGGCGAACTCCTCGACCGGCGCGTCACCCTCGTGCAGACCGACGAGGAGGTCACCGTCCTCGACCTGTCCGTGCAGCAGCTCCCGGCCCGGCGCGAGTGGGTGATCGACCGGGTGTTCGTCCGCAGGGGCAAGAAGGGCGGCGCCTTCCGGCGCGGCAAGGGCGAGACGCTGACCGTCGAGTGGTCCGCCGTCACCGGCTTCTCCCTGGAGGAGCACGGACAGAGCGCCGAGAGCCTGCTCGCCACCTTCGAGCAGCTGCGCCCCGCCGACCTCGCCAACGTGCTGCACCACCTGTCCGCCAAGCGCCGCGCCGAGGTCGCCGCCGCCCTCGACGACGACCGGCTGGCCGACGTACTGGAGGAGCTGCCGGAGGACGACCAGATCGAGATCCTCGGCAAGCTCCAGGAGGAACGCGCCGCCGACGTCCTGGAGGCCATGGACCCCGACGACGCGGCCGACCTGCTGGGCGAGCTGCCCGTCGAGGAGCAGGAGCGGCTGCTGAGCCTGATGCAGCCCGGCGACGCGGCCGACATGCGGCGCCTGATGTCGTACGAGGAGCGCACGGCGGGCGGTCTGATGACCACCGAGCCGATCGTGCTGCGCCCGGACGCCACCGTCGCCGACGCCCTCGCCCGGGTCCGCAACCCCGACCTGTCCCCGGCGCTCGCCGCCCAGGTGTACGTCTGCCGGCCGCCCGACGAGACACCGACCGGCAAGTACCTGGGCACCGTCCACTTCCAGCGCCTGCTGCGCGACCCGCCGTACACGCTGGTCGGCTCGATCATCGACGACGACCTGCAGCCGCTGGCGCCGGACGCCGCGCTGCCGGTCGTCGCCGGGTTCTTCGCCGCGTACGACATGGTCGCGGCGCCCGTCGTGGACGAGGCCGGGGCGCTGCTGGGCGCGGTGACCGTGGACGACGTGCTGGACCACATGCTGCCGGAGGACTGGCGCGAGACGGAGTTCCACCTGGACGAGGAGGCCGGTGCGGATGCCTCCTGAGCGCGAGACGGTCCGTGACCGGACGCCCGCCGGGGCCACGGCGGCGGGCCGGACCCGGGCCCGTCTGGACCAGCCCCGCCCGCCGCGCCGCCGGCTCCTGCCCGAGTGGGACCCGGACGCCTTCGGCCGGCTGTCGGAGCGGATCGCGCGGTTCCTGGGCACCGGGCGGTTCCTGTTCTGGATGACGGTCGCCATCGTGATGTGGGTGGTGTGGAACGTGGCCGCCCCGCGCGAACTGCGCTTCGACCAGTACCCGTTCATCTTCCTGACGCTGATGCTGTCCCTCCAGGCCTCCTACGCGGCCCCGCTGATCCTGCTCGCGCAGAACCGGCAGGACGACCGCGACCGGGTCAACCTGGAGCAGGACCGCAAGCAGAACGAGCGGTCGATCGCCGACACCGAGTACCTGACCCGCGAGATCGCCGCCCTGCGCATCGGCCTGGGCGAGGTCGCGACCCGCGACTGGATCCGCTCCGAGCTCAACGACCTGATCAAGGAACTGGAGGAGCGCGGCAACGGCCACCACGACCGCGGCGTATTCCCGGCGGGCCACCCGCGCCGACGTGACGCAGACGACCGCTGACGGGGCTTTCCAGGCCCGGTGCCGAGCCCCGTACCATCGTCCTCATGGCTACGGAAGACGCGGTGCGCGAAGCACTGGCGACGGTGAACGACCCCGAGATCAACCGGCCCATCACGGAACTCGGGATGGTCAAGTCGGTGGAGATCGGTGCGGACGGAGCGGTCGCGGTCACCGTGTACCTGACGGTCTCCGGCTGCCCCATGCGGGACACGATCACGCAGCGGGTGACGGAGGCGGTCTCGCGGGTCGAGGGCGTCACCCGCGTCGACGTCACCCTCGACGTCATGAGCGACGAGCAGCGCAAGGAACTGGCGGCGGCGCTGCGCGGCGGCCAGACCGAGCGCGAGGTGCCCTTCGCCAAGCCGGGCAGCCTGACCCGCGTGTACGCGGTGGCGTCCGGCAAGGGCGGCGTCGGCAAGTCGTCGGTCACGGTGAACCTGGCGGCGGCGATGGCGGCCGACGGCCTGAAGGTCGGCGTGGTCGACGCCGACATCTACGGCCACAGCGTGCCGCGCATGCTGGGTGCCGACGGACGCCCCACCCAGGTCGAGAACATGATCATGCCGCCGTCCGCGAACGGCGTGAAGGTCATCTCGATCGGCATGTTCACCCCGGGCAACGCGCCGGTCGTGTGGCGCGGCCCGATGCTGCACCGCGCGCTCCAGCAGTTCCTGGCGGACGTGTACTGGGGCGACCTGGACGTGCTGCTGCTGGACCTGCCGCCCGGCACGGGCGACATCGCCATCTCGGTGGCCCAGCTGGTGCCGAACGCCGAGATCCTCGTGGTGACGACGCCTCAGCAGGCGGCGGCGGAGGTGGCCGAGCGGGCGGGTTCCATCGCCGTGCAGACCCACCAGAAGATCGTCGGCGTGGTGGAGAACATGTCGGGCCTGCCCTGCCCGCACTGCGGCGAGATGGTCGACGTGTTCGGCACGGGCGGCGGCCAGGTCGTCGCCGACGGCCTGACCCGCACGACCGGCACGAACGTCCCGGTCCTCGGCAACATCCCCATCGACGTCCGCCTCCGCGAGGGCGGCGACGAGGGCCGGCCGGTGGTCCTGACCGACCCGGACTCCCCGGCCGGCACGGCCCTGCGCGCGATCGCCGGAAAGCTGGGCGGCAGGCAGCGCGGCCTGTCGGGCCTGTCCCTGGGAATCACCCCGAAGAACAAGTTCTAGGACGACCCCGACCCGGCAGCCGGGGCGCCGCGTCCTGCGGCGCCCCGTGCGTCACGCGTACGACGCGCTCATGCGGACGCGGCGGTCATGCGGACGACGCGCTCACGCGGACGGGGCGGTCGCGCGTACGGCACGGTCATGCGCACGGCGCGGTCACGCGTAGAGCGCGATGTCCTTGACGGCCGCGAAGCCCAGCCCGTACGCGCTCATGCCGCGCCCGTACGCCCCCACGTGCACCCCGGCCCCGGTGGAACCGGCCAGCACCCAGCCGAACTCGGACTCCCGGTAGTGGAACTGCGTCGGCACCCCGTCCACCGGCAGCGACAGCGTCGACCACTCGGGCCCCGACAGGTCGTCCGCGAGGGCCCACGCCGTCTCGGTCTGCTGCTCCAGCCAGTCGTCCCGCAGGGTGTGGTCCACCTGGCCGGGCCATGTGCAGGTGAGCAGCCCGACACCCGCGAGCCAGGCCGCCGAGGACACCGATGTGGCCTCCAGCACGCCCGTGCCGTCCGGGCTGCGCCGTACGGGGTTGGCGGCGACGGTGACGACGACCGCGAACTTCTCCTTGGCCTCCTGGTCACCGCCCGCCGTGAACTCGTTGCGCACCGAGGGTTCGTCGCCGTGCCCGATCGAACCGTGCTCCACGGCCCCGTCGGCGGCGGCACCGACCTGCATCAGCCAGCGCCGACCCGTGAAGGCCTCGTCGAGGCCGTACCACGGGAAGGGCGCGCGCAGGTAGTCGTCGACCGTGCGCCGGGCGGAGGCGGCCCGTTGTCCGTCCTCCGCGGCCGGCGCCTGCGCGACTCCCCTACTCGTCGTCTCCATGTGCCGGACGCCTCCTCGCTCTAGTTCGGACCGACCGGCCCGCCCCCCTTCGGGCGTACTCGTCCGGTCCGCACAACAACTCGGCAGCATATCCACACCCGCGCACACTCCCCGGAAAGCGCCGGGCGCGCGGGGCTTCCGCGCCGTCGCCACACAGCGTGCACACGACACGAAAGGGCTGGACGGAACGGGTGCCGGATGTGTCGCGTATGAAACGCGTCACGTACGGGCGAGGGTGAATTGCTCCCCCGTACGGCTCAGAGGGCGCCGCGACGGCTCAGAGGGGGCCGGCGAAGGGCTCAGGTGGCGTCCGCGTCGAAGGGCGGACGGTCGTCGCGCCGCGGCTCCTCGGGCTTCTTCGCCATGTCCACGCGACTGCCCGGCGACGCGGGCGCGCCCGCGGAGGAGTCCGTGTCGCGGCCGTGCACGGCGTCCGTGACCTCGGCCATCTCCTTCTTCAGGTCGAAGCCGTTGCGGATCTCCTTGATCCCCAGTTCGTCGTTCTCCAGCTGCTTGCGGATGAACGTCTTGGGGTTGAGGTCCTCGAACTCGAAGTCCTTGAACTCGGGGCCGAGTTCCTGCCGGATGTCCTGCTTGGCGCTCTCCGAGAACTCTCGGATCTTCCGGATCGTCCGCATGACGTCCTGGATGACCTTCGGGAGCTTGTCCGGACCGAAGACGAGCACGGCGAGGACGATGATCGTCACCAGCTCGAGCGGTCCTATGTCATTGAACACCTGAAGCTCCTTGCGATGTCCTCGGTCCTCGGCCCTCGGTGGTCTGTGCGCGTCTTCCGTGGTCCGGGCCGGATCCACGGTACCCGCCGATCCCGTCCCACCGGTACCGTCCCGTGACGTCCGGGTGCGTGTATGCGATCGGTTTTCGCAGTGTTCGCCTGAACGATCCCGTTACGTGCCGGTCGCCCGGTGATCTCAGCCGTCCCGCGAGGAACCGAGGACGAGGGAGACCGTGCGCTCCTCGCCGTCGCGCTTCAGGGTCAGTTCGAGGCGGTCGCCGGGGCGGTGGGCGCGGGTCTTGACGATCAGCTCCTCACCGGAGTGGACGCGCTGCCCGTCGACCTCGGTGATGACGTCGCCCGCCTTGATCCCGGCCTTGGCGCCGGGGCCGCCCGGGGTGACCGGCGGGCCGCCGTCGTTGCCCTTGGCGCCCACGCGGGCGCCGTCGCCGCCGTAGTTCATGTCGAGCGTGATGCCGATGACGGGGTGGGCCGCCTTGCCGGTGGCGATCAGTTCCTCGGCGACCCGTTTGCCCTGGTTGATGGGGATGGCGAAACCGAGCCCTATCGAGCCGGACTGGCCGCCGTCCAGGTCGGCGCCGCTGTCGGCGGAACGGATGGCGGAGTTGATGCCGATGACGCGGCCCCGGGTGTCGAGCAGCGGTCCGCCCGAGTTGCCCGGGTTGATGGGCGCGTCGGTCTGCAGGGCGTCCACGTACGAGACGTCGCTGCCGTCCCCCTTCTCACCGCCCGCCGTGATGGGCCGCTGCTTGGCGCTGATGATGCCGGAGGTGACCGTGCCGGCCAGGTCGAAGGGTGCGCCGATGGCGACGACGGGGTCGCCGACCTGCACGTTGTCCGAATTTCCCAGCGGCATCGGGGTGAGGCCCCGCACGCCGCTCACCCGCACGACGGCGAGGTCGTAGCCGCTGTCCCGGCCCACGATCTTCGCCCTGGCGGTGTCGCCGCTGTGGAACGTCACCGTGATCTCGCCGCCGGACCCGGCGGGCTCGACGACGTGGTTGTTGGTCAGGATGTGGCCGCGGCCGTCGAGGACGAAGCCGGTGCCGGTGCCCTGTTCCTCGCTGCCGCTGACGTGCAGCGTGACGACACTGGGGAGGGCGCGGGCGGCGATCCCGGCCACGCTGTCGGGTGCCCGCCCGGGGGCCTCCTTGCCGGCCTGCGGCAGCTCTACGCCGCCGACTCCGCCGTTGCGTTCGAGATGTGCGCCCACGGCGCCGCCGATGCCACCGGACACGAGCGCCACCAGCAGCATGCCGCCGAGCAGCGCCCTGCGCCCCCGCCGACGCCGCTGCGCACCGCTCGGCACGGCGGCACCGCTCTGCTGCACCGCCCCGGCACCGCTGGAAACGGCCCAGGGGTCGTAGCGGCGCCAGGGGTCGGGAGCGGGGGCGTCGGCAAAGACCCCGGGGAGGGGAGCGGAGGCGGCGGGGGCCGTCTCGTGGCCGGGCATGGGCGCCGGGTGCGGGCCTGGAGCTGCCACGCCGGGCGCGACCTGGCTCGGCGGCACGCCCGTCCCCGGGGCGGGCGCGGGCGCCGGGTGCTGGACCGGTGGCACGGGCGCGCCGGGCGGCGCCGCCAGGGCCGTTCCGCGGGCCGGTGTGGTCGCCGGGTGCTGGACGGGCGGGGCGGGGGCCCAGGGGCCCGGCTCGCCGTACGGCGGGGTGCTGTAGGGGTCCGGGTCGTGCAGGGGCCCGGGCCGCTCGGTGCTGGGGCCGGCGGGGCCTGCGGGGCTGACAGGGCTTGTGGGGCTGGCGGGCGAGCTGGGGCCCGCGTCGGCGACAGCGGCGTCAAGGCCGGTGGGGTTCCCCCCGACGCCGGCCGAAGCACCGGGCGCCTCGGAAACCGCAGCGCCCTCAGAGGCATCGACGGCGTCCACCGCTGCCGGACGCTCCAGCTCGTAGTCACCGTCGGTGCCGGGCCCCGCTCCCCGTCCGGCCGTCTCCGCTCGGCGTGCCTCCGGCTCCCCCGGCACGTCCCCCGGCGTCTCCGGCTGCCCGGACGGGCCCAGTGCGGGCTTCCCCTCGTTCATGCTCTCCCCCACGCCGGCCGCGGCACGGCCCGTCGGCGGTGACCGCAGTTCGTCGACTCCGCGCCCGGCACGCTGGCGGGGCGCGGCCCACCCCGGATTCAATCAGGTCCGCGCGCCGGCGCGCAGGCGCCGTTCCCCCGGCCGCGGGTCGGGCGCCCGGCGCCCTGTCACGGAAGGTGGTGGGAGGAGGGCGTCGGCGTGGGGACCGGGGTGACCTCGGGGACGGGGGCGGTGAGCAGCCCGGGGGGCGTGGACCACGAGGTCAGGGAGACCGGCGGCGTGGCGGACAGCGGGCCTATCAGGGGGGACACGGCGGCCTGCGCCACCGGCGTGGTCAGCGGGGGCACGTACGGCCGGGCGGTGGCCGGGGACGGCACGCCGGGCAGCAGTGGCGCGGACACCCCGGTCGGGGCGGCCGGGGTGTCACCGATCGCCTGCTGGCCGCCCTGGGCGAGCACCGACCCGGTCGTGCGGCGGCGCTGGGACTCAGGGGTGGCGGTGGCCCCGGCGCCCTGGCTGCGCAGCGGCGTAACGTTGCTGCCGGAGCCGGCGCGCGACTCCGACGTGTCGGCCGTCGTGCCGGTGGTGACCCCGCCGAGCGCGATCGCGGCCAGCGACACGGCCCCGGCGGCGACGAACGCGAACCGCAGCCCGCGCGAGGGCGGCCGGTCGGAGTCGTGGCGGCCGACGTCGTGGAGGGCGAAGCCGCGGCCCGGGGAGGACGGCAGCACCGCGGCGTGCGACGCGGCGGGGGCGTAACCGAAGTCGAGGCGGTGGTCGCGCTTCGCGCCGAAGACCCCGGACGTCCCGAACCGGCCGGGCAGTCCGCCGAGACCGCCGTCGCCGAGCCGCGGGGAACCCAGTCGCGGGGAACCGCCGTCCGGGTCGCAGCCGGGCAGCCCCTGGAGGCGGGCCAGCAGGCTCTCCGAGGGCGGCGGCGGGGCCGTCTCCGCGAAGACGTTCTTCAGCCGGCGCTGCTCGTCCACCTCCGCCTTGCACTTCGGGCAGGTGGCGACGTGCGCCAGTACGCGCTCGCGCGCGTCATGACCGAGCTCACCGTCCACCAGGGCGGCGAGTCGGTCTCCCAGATGCTGTTCCGCGAGGTGTCCCTCGACGGGTTTCGGCCGTGACCCGCTCACGCGCTCGCGCCCCCTCCTCCCAGTGCCGGCACGCGGGCCATGAAGGAGTGGCGCTCGGCCCGGGCCTCCGGCGAGCGGTGCGCGAGGGCCTTGCGCAGCTGGGAGCGCCCGCGGTGGATCCGGGAGCGGACCGTGCCGAGCTTGACGCCGAGGGTCGCGGCGATCTCCTCGTACGACAGCCCTTCGATGTCGCACAGCACGACCGCGGCACGGAACTCGGGGGCGAGCGTGTCGAGGGCCTGCTGGACGTCCGCGTCGAAGTGCGCGTCGTTGAAGATCTGCTGCGGGGTGGGCTCCCGGCTGGCCAGCCGCTCGGCCGCGTCCTCGCCGAGCGCGTCGAAACGGATGCGCTGCTTGCGGCGGACCATGTCCAGGAAGAGGTTCGTGGTGATGCGGTGCAGCCAGCCCTCGAAGGTCCCCGGCGTGTACGTCGACAGGGATCGGAAGACGCGGACGAAGACCTCCTGGGTGAGGTCCTCGGCGTCGTGCTGGTTGCCCGTGAGGCGGTAGGCGAGGCGGTAGACCCGGCCACTGTGCGTGCTGACGATCTCCTCCCACGTGGGAGGAGTCCACGCCGACCCGTCCGCGTCGGTGGAGAACGTCGCGGTCTGCGGGTGGTCAGCGGCGTGGCTGGGGTCAGCAGCGGTGTCGTTCACGGATTTCGGCCTGCCCGCCGATCCGAGGAAGCGCCGCAGCGCCCCTCTGCGATCCACAGGTGCAGCCGCACCTCCCCTGTCGGCTCTGGTGGTGTCCAGTGGAGCCCCTACCATAGCCACCTCGCCCGTTAGCTCCGGATAAGCGGTTTTACGAGAAATTGATCGGGGCTGACACGGCTCGTACGGCTGCGTCAGCACTTGCTTGGCGTCCCGGTCCATCCGCCACCCCCCGTCACGGCATCCGCCCCTGGCTCATCCCGTTAAACGCCCGGTCCCATCTGCGGGTTCCCGACGCCAACGGATACAGTCACGCCCAGGCAACCACGGGGACAGGAGAGGGTCATTACCGGCAACCGGCAGACGAGCTGGGCGTTCGCCGACGCCTTTGTCGCCGAGGACGACGCGCTGCACTGGGCCCGTGACCGGGCCCGTCAGGCAGGGCTGCGCTCGGTGGCGCCCAGCACGGGTTCCGCGCTGCGGTTGCTCGCCGCCGCCGTGGACGCGAAGGCCGTCGCCGAGATCGGGACGGGCTGCGGCGTCTCCGGGATCCATCTGCTGCACGGCATGCGGCCGGACGGGGTCCTCACCACGGTCGACCCGGAACCGGAGCACCAGCAGTTCGCCCGCCAGGCCTTCCGGACCGCGGGCTTCGCCAGCAACCGGGCCCGTTTCATCCCGGGCCGCGCCCTGGACGTGCTGCCGCGGCTCGCGGACGCCGGCTACGACCTCGTGTTCTGCGACGGCGACCGGCTCGAGTACCTCGACTATCTCGCCGAATCGTTGCGTCTGCTGCGCCCCGGCGGGCTGGTCGTCTTCGAGGGCGTCTTCGCCAACGGACGGACCCTGGACTCGGGGCCCCAGCCCACCGAGGTGCTGCGGCTGCGCGACCTGCTGCGCACGGTCCGCGAGAGCCAGGAACTCGTGCCGTCGGTGCTGCCGGTGGGCGACGGCCTGCTGTGCGCGGTAAAGCGCTGAGGCGCCTCCGGATTCGCCGGAAAACCCGGGAAAACCTCCGAGAGAGCCCCTGGTAAAGCAACGGCCCCGGCACCACATACGGTGCCGGGGCCACTGAAAGGGTACGGTCGCTTGCGCGTCAGCCGACGACCTTCTTGAGAGCGTCGCCGAGCGCGTCGGCCTCGTCCGGGGTCAGCTCAACGACGAGCCGACCGCCGCCTTCGAGCGGAACGCGCATGACGATGCCCCGCCCCTCCTTGGTCACCTCGAGCGGGCCGTCACCCGTCCGCGGCTTCATGGCCGCCATGCTCGTTCCCCTTCCTGAAACCAGCTCATCGTCAAAGCCGACGGCCCCCTGAAGGGCACGCACGGTCCGGAACGGGCACGCGCGCGACACCGGCATCGAACACATTGCTTCCCAGCCATTATCCCGCATCGCAGGACCCGATGACCAACATCGGTCGGCATCGCTTGGGCAACGCACACGAGCAAAACCACTCAATTCGGCGATGTGACTGCGATACTGCGCGCCCGTACACACTTCCGCCGAACGGAAACCGCCCGGAATTCTTTGACGCAGCTCACACGGCCGGTCCGTTCCGCTGTCGTTGATCTCCGCCATGCTGTCTGGCAGACAACCGCCACACGGAGGGGATACGCCATGGCCGACACGGTGCTCTACGAGGTGAGCGACGGGCTAGCGACGATCACGCTGAACCGCCCGGAGGCGATGAACGCGCTGAATGTCGAGGCCAAGGTCGCCCTGCGGGACGCGGTGCGGTCCGCGGCGGACGACGACGCCGTACGGGCGGTGCTGCTGACGGCCGCCGGGGAGCGGGCGTTCTGCGTGGGCCAGGACCTCAAGGAGCACATCGGGCTGCTGGCCGCGGACCGGGAATCCGGCTCGGGGCAGACGATGAGCACGGTGCGCGAGCACTACAACCCGATCGTGCGGGCGCTGGCCGGTGCCGCGAAGCCGGTGGTCGCCGCGGTGAACGGCGTGGCGGCCGGGGCGGGCTTCGGTTTCGCCCTGGCGGCGGACTACCGGCTGGTGGCGGACACGGCCGCGTTCAACACGTCCTTCGCGGGGGTGGCGCTGACCGCCGACTCCGGCATCTCCTGGACGCTGCCCCGGGTGGTCGGTCCGGGCCGGGCCGCCGACCTGCTGCTGTTCCCCCGGAGCATCGGCGCGCAGGAGGCGTACGAGCTGGGCATCGCCAACCGGGTCGTGCCGGCCGCGGAGCTGCGCGCCGAGGCGGAGAAGGTGGCGCGGGCGCTGGCCGCGGGGCCGACGGTCGCCTACGCGGCGCTGAAGGAGTCCGTGGCGTACGGGCTGACGCACTCGCTGGAGGAGACGCTGGAGAAGGAGGAGGAGCTGCAGTCGCGGGCGGGGTCCTCCGAGGATCACGCGATCGCGGTGCGGGCGTTCGTCAACAAGGAGAAGCCGAAGTATCTGGGCCGGTGAGCCGACCGGACCCCGGCCGTCTCCTCATGCGCCGGGCCCGGCGGACCGCGCCACGCACGTCTCCAGGTGGTCGTCGACCAGTCCGCACGCCTGCATCAGCGCGTACGCCGTCGTCGGGCCCACGAAGCGCAGGCCCCGCTTCTTCAGGGCCTTGGACAGGGCCGTGGACTCGGGGGTGAGCGCCGGGACGTCCGCGAGGGTCTTTGGTGCGCGGCGGCCGGGCTCCGGGGCGTGGGACCAGATCAGCTCGTCCAGGTCGCCCGGGGCCCAGTCGGCCAGCACGCGCGCGTTGGCGAGCGTGGCGTCGATCTTGGCGCGGTTGCGGATGATGCCGGGGTCGGCCAGGAGCCGTGCGCGGTCGTCGTCGGTGAAGGCGGCGACCTCGGCGATGTGGAAGCCGGCGAAGGCGGCGCGGAAGCCGGGGCGGCGGCGCAGGACGGTGATCCAGGACAGGCCGGACTGGAAGGCCTCCAGGCTGAGCCGCTCGAACAGGGCGTCGTCGCCGTGGACCGGGCGGCCCCACTCCTCGTCGTGGTAGGTCACGTAGTCCGCGGTGGACAGCGCCCAGGGGCAGCGCGGGGCGCCGTCGGGGCCGGTGAGGGCCCCGCTCACCGCTCGGCCTCCCGCGCGGGCTGGTCCGGGGTGGGACGGTGGGCGGCGGCTCGGGCGCCGGCCAGCGCGGCCTCCAGGTCAGCGATGCGGGCGTCCCGCTCGGCGAGCTCGGCGCCGAGGCGGCCGAGGGCGTCGTCCACGTCCGCCATGCGGTAGCCGCGCAGGGCGAGCGGGAAGCGCAGGCGCTCCACGTCGGCGCGGTCCAGCGGCCGGTCCGGCGGCAGGTGGTCCTGGAGCCGCTCGGGGGCGGCCTCGGGCAGCGGGGGCCGCTCGCCGCCGCCCACGACGGCGAGGGTCACCGCGGCGACCACGACGGCGAGCGCCACGACCAGGAACAAGAACATCACCATCGCTGGGGCCCCCACGTCGGATGGATCGGATGCGGATGTGTCAGGCTCCGATCGTGCCATGCGACTCCGACAGCCGGGGTCGCGGGCGGCCGTGGACGGGGACGTACAAGGAGAGGTCACAGGGGATGCTCAGGCTGGGCAGGCGCGAATTCGACCCGCACGAGCCGGTGATCATGGCGATCGTGAACCGGACCCCGGACTCCTTCTACGACCGGGGTGCCACCTTCCGCGACGAGCCGGCACTCGCGCGCGTGGAGCAGGCGGTGGCCGACGGGGCCGCGATCATCGACATCGGCGGGGTGAAGGCCGGGCCCGGCGAGGAGGTGACCGCCGAGGAGGAGGCGCGGCGCACGGTCGGGTTCGTGGCGGAGGTGCGGCGGCGTTTCCCGGACGTCGTGATCAGCGTGGACACCTGGCGGCACGAGGTCGGCGAGGCCGTGTGCGAGGCGGGCGCGGACCTGCTGAACGACGCGTGGGGCGGTGTCGACCCGAAGCTGGCGCAGGTCGCGGCGCGGCACCGGGTGGGTCTGGTCTGCACGCACGCGGGTGGCGCCGAGCCGCGCACCCGCCCGCACCGGGTGACGTACGACGACGTGATGGCGGACATCCTGCGCGTGACGGTCGGTCTGGCCGAGCGGGCGGTGGCGCTGGGGGTGCCGCGGGAGTCGGTGCTGATCGACCCGGGGCACGACTTCGGGAAGAACACGCGGCACGGCCTGGAGGCGACGCGGCGCCTGGACGAGATGGTCGCCACGGGCTGGCCGGTGCTGGTGTCGCTGTCGAACAAGGACTTCGTCGGGGAGACGCTGGACCGGCCCGTGAAGGAGCGGCTGCTGGGGACGCTGGCGACGACCGCGGTCTCCGCGTGGCTCGGGGCGCGGGTGTACCGGGTGCACGAGGTCGCCGAGACCCGGCAGGTGCTGGACATGGTGGCGTCGATCGCCGGGCACCGTCCCCCGGCGGTGGCCCGCCGGGGTCTGGCGTGAGGGCCTCGGCAGGAAGGGCTAGCGGCCGGCTTCCTTGGAGACGAGGGCGACGGCCTCGTCCACGTCGTCCGTGACGTGGAACAGCATCAGGTCCCTGTCGGCGGCCTTGCCCTGGGCGATCACGGTGTTCTTCAGCCAGTCGACCAGGCCGCCCCAGTAGTCGCTGCCGAACAGGACGATCGGGAAGCGGGTCACCTTCTGCGTCTGGACCAGGGTCAGTGCCTCGAAGAGTTCGTCGAGGGTGCCGAGCCCGCCGGGCAGGACGACGAAGCCCTGCGCGTACTTGACGAACATCATCTTCCGGACGAAGAAGTAACGGAAGTTGAGGCCGATGTCGACGTACGGGTTGAGGCCCTGCTCGAAGGGCAGCTCGATGCCGAGGCCGACGGAGACGCCGCTCGCGTCGCAGGCGCCCTTGTTGGCGGCCTCCATGGCGCCCGGCCCGCCGCCGGTGATGACGGCGAAGCCCGCCTCGACCAGGCCCCGGCCGAGCCGGACGCCGGCCTCGTACTCGGGCGAGTCGGCCGGGGTGCGGGCGGAGCCGAACACGCTGATCGCGGGTGGGAGTTCGGCGAGGGTGCCGAAGCCCTCGATGAACTCCGACTGGATGCGCAGCACCCGCCAGGGGTCGGTGTGCACCCAGTCGGTGGGGGCGCGCTCGTCCAGCAGCCGCTGGTCCGTGGTGCTGGCCTGCACCTGGTCCCGCCTGCGGAGGACCGGCCCCAGGCGCTGCTCCCCGGGCGGCTTCCTCTTCCCCTCGGGGTTTCCGGTAGCCATGTGTGCTCCCTCCGTCGGCGTTCGTTCGGCCTCAGCGTAGATCCACCGGGGTTACGTCCGAGGGACCTCCGCATGTCCGCCGCCGGAGCGCCGTAAACACGGTCCGGCCCGCGGCGGCTTCGGGTGTCAGGCCGTCAGCCAGGCCCGCAGCCGCTCCTCGCCCGCCAGGATCTTCGCGGTGTCCACCCGCTCGTCCCGCTTGTGCGCCAAGTGCGGGTTGCCGGGGCCGTAGTTGACGGCGGGGACGCCGAGCGAGGAGAACCGGGAGACGTCGGTCCAGCCGTACTTGGGCTGCGGGGTGCCGCCGACCGCCTCGATGAAGGCCGCAGCGGCGGGGTGGGACAGGCCGGGCAGCGCGGCGCCGCTGTGGTCGTCCACGACGAACTCCTCGACGCCGCAGTCCGCGAACACCTCGCGGACGTGGGCCACCGCCTCTTCCTCCGTGCGGTCGGGCGCGTACCGGAAGTTGACGGACACGACGCACTCGTCCGGGATGACGTTGCCCGCGACACCGCCCGTGATGCCGACCGCGTTCAGGCCCTCGCGGTACTCCAGGCCGTCGATCACGGGGCGGCGCGGCTCGTAGGCGGCCAGCCTCGCCAGGATGGGCGCCGCCGCGTGGATGGCGTTGGAGCCCATCCAGCCGCGCGCCGAGTGCGCCCGCTCGCCCCTGGTCTTCAGCAGCACCCGCAGCGTGCCCTGGCAGCCGCCCTCGACCTGCCCGTCGGACGGCTCCAGCAGCACCGCGAAGTCGCCCTCCAGCCACTCGGGGCGGGCCTCGGCGATGTGCTTGAGGCCGTTGAGGTCGGCGGCGACCTCCTCGTTGTCGTAGAAGACGAACGTCAGGTCACGGTTGGGGGCCGGGACGGTCGCCGCGATGCGCAGCTGGACGGCGACGCCCGCCTTCATGTCGCAGGTGCCGCAGCCCCACAGCACGCCGTCCTCGTCCAGGCGGGAGGGGACGTTCCCGGCGATCGGCACGGTGTCGATGTGCCCGGCGAGGATCACCCGCTCCGGCCGCCCCAGGTTCGTGCGGGCCACCACGTTGTTGCCGTACCGGTCGACCCTGAGGTGCGGCAGGGCGCGCAGGGCGGTCTCGATCGCGTCCGCAAGGGGCTTCTCGGTGCCGCTCTCGGAGGGGAAGTCGACAAGCCGGGCGGTGAGCTTCGCGGCGTCCAGCGTGAGGTCAAGCGGGGTATCGGCCATGCCGTCGACCCTAGCGCCCCCGGTTGCCCGGCACGGTCCGCGCCCGCACGTCCCGGCCGCTGTGGCACCGTCCACACCCGGCACCGGCCCGCAGCCTCCTCAAGTACCTTGTAGGCGTGCCAGAGCCGCCCCCCTCTTCCCAGCGTCGCGGCCGCCTCTTCCGATTCGGGGCGGCCTTCGTGGTCCTGCTCGCGATCGCCGGCTATCTCGCCGTGCAGTACGTCACCGGAGGCAGGGGCGGGCCGGGGTGCAGGGTCGTCTCCGCGAGGGGCGACGGGGCGACGTACGAGTTCTCGCCGGAGCAGGCGGTGAACGCGGCGACGATCACCGCCGTGGGCACCGCGCGGGGCCTGCCGGAGCGGGCCGTGACGATCGCGCTCGCCACCGCGCTCCAGGAGTCCGCCCTGCGCAACATCGACCACGGCGACCGGGACTCCCTCGGCCTGTTCCAGCAGCGGCCCTCGCAGGGCTGGGGCACCCCGAAGGAGATCATGGACCCGACGTACGCGTCGGCCATGTTCTACGACCACCTGGTCAAGGTGCCCGGGTACACGCGGCTGCCGCTGACGGTCGCGGCGCAGCGCGTGCAGCGCAGCGGTTTCCCGCAGGCGTACGCCAAGCACGAGCCGGACGCCGCGCTGCTCGCCGCCGCGCTCACCGGACGTTCGGCGGCCACGCTGACCTGCGAGGGACGGCCGGCCGCCAGCCGGGCCGCGGGTCCGCAGGCGGTGCGTGCGGCGCTGGTGCGGGACTTCGGACGGGACGCGCTCCAGCCGGCGGGCGCCGAGGTGGGCGCCGGGACGGCGACGCCCGGGCCGCCGGCGTCGGCGGACGCGAAGAGCGAGGCCGGGGGGCGCACGGTGGTGGTGCCGGTGACCGCCGGGCCGGGACCGGCCGGGGAGCGCGACCCCGGGCGGCGGGGCTGGCAGCTGGCGCACTGGGCGGTGGCCAACGCCTCGGCGCTGCACATCCAGCGGGTGACGTACGCCGGCCGGGAGTGGACCGCGGGGCGTACGGAGAGCCAGTGGCGTCCGCTCTCCGGCCAGGGCGCCGCGGGCGCGGAAAAGGACGCGGACGCGGTCCGCATCGTGACCGCGCAGTAGTACGAGGCGTCACTCGCGGGGCTTGCCCGCCGGCCGTGGAAAGAGGGGGCGTTCAGGTTTTCGCAGCGCCACCCCCGAATCCCGGAAAGCCTTGGGAATCAAGGGCTGCAAGGATTCGGCGGACTTTCACACCGGACGGCATTTGCCCGTTTTCCTCCGCAGGCGATTATGCGACGCATTACCAACTCTTTACGCCGGTGTGCCGCAACCTTCGCGGGTTTCGAGCGGTAGTCACTGCGTCCGAGCCCGGACGATCAGCATCCAGTCGGTCGGCCAACTCCCGGGTCCGGCACGACACTTCACCGTTCTCTCCCGTGTAAGGAGCATCATGTCCCTCCCCCTGACCCGCCGGATCGCCCGCGCCGCGCTGCTCGTCGCTGCTGGAGCGGCCGCCGGAGTCGGTGCGGCCGGCTCCGCCAGCGCGGCCCCCGAACTGCCGGCCACCCCGAACCTCGGCGGGCTCACCGCCCTGGACGGGGCGAACGCCGGCGCCACGGTCGACGGCGCCGCGCAGAACGTCACCAAGACCGCCGGGAAGACCGGCGCGAAGACGGTCGAGAAGGCGGTGCCCGCCGCGGGCAAGACCGGCGGCAAGGCCGTCAGGAAGGCCACCCCCGTCGCGCAGAAGGCGGCCGGTGACGTGGCCGGTTCCGCCGGGACCGTCGTGGGCGACGCCGCCGGCACGGTGACGAAGGGCGGCCTGCCCACGCAGGAGCTGCCCACCAAGGGCCTGCCACTCAGCTGACCCGGCCTCCCGGCACGCGGAGCGGCGCCCCTCCCCTCCCCGCCCCGCACGCACAGCGGCGGGGCCCAGGATTCCCTCCTGGGCCCCGCCGCTCGCCTGTGTGCGCGCCCCGCGCGGACGCCGGCCGCCGCGCCCTACGCGGAGGCCAGCCGCTGCGCCGCCGCGCGGATGCGCTCGTCCGTCGCCGTCAGGGCGACCCGGACGTGCCGCTCGCCCGCGGGCCCGTAGAAGTCGCCCGGCGCCACCAGGATGCCGAGCCGCGCCAGGTGCGCCACCGTGTCCCAGCAGGACTCGTCCCGCGTGGCCCACAGGTACAGCGAGGCCTCGCTGTGCTCGATGCGGAAGCCGTGCCCCAGCAGGGCCTCGCGCAGGACCGTGCGGCGGGCCGCGTAGCGCTCGCGCTGCTCGCGGACGTGCGTGTCGTCGCCCAGGGCCGCGACCGTCGCCGCCTGTGTCGGCGCCGACGTCATCATGCCGCCGTGCTTGCGGATCTCCAGCAACGGGCCGAGGACCGCGGGGTCACCGGCGAGGAAGGCGGCGCGGTAGCCCGCGAGGTTGGAACGCTTCGACAGGGAGTGCACCGCGACGATGCCGTCGTAGGAGCCGCCGTTGACGTCCGGGTGCAGGACCGAGACCGGGTCGGCCTCCCAGCCCAGCTCCAGGTAGCACTCGTCGGAGAGGACCAGCACGCCGTGCTCGCGGGCCCAGCCCACGATCCGGGTCAGCTCCTCCTTGGCCAGGACCTTGCCCGTGGGGTTGGACGGGGAGTTCAGCCACAGCAGCTTCAGGCCGGCCGGGTCCAGCTCGGTCGGGTCGTCGTACGCCTCGTGGCCGGCGCGCGCCAGCCGGGCGCCCACCTCGTACGTCGGGTACGCCAGGCGCGGGTACGCCACCCGGTCGCCGGGGCCGAGGCCCAGCTGGGTCGGCAGCCAGGCGACGAGTTCCTTGGAGCCGACGACGGGCAGGACATGGCGGTGCGTGACGTCCCGGGCGCCCAGGCGGCGCTCCACCCAGCCGGTGATCGCGTCGCGCAGCTCCGGCGTGCCCCACACCGTCGGGTAGCCCGGGGAGTCGGCCGCGGCCGTCAGCGCTTTCTGGATCAGCTCGGGCACGGGGTCGACCGGGGTGCCGACGGACAGGTCGACGATTCCGTCCCGATGCGCGGCGGCCGTCTGCTTGTACGGGGCCAGCTTGTCCCAGGGGAAGGCGGGCAGGCGATCGGAGACTGCGGACACGTTCTCTGGCTCGCTTTCGTGCGGTGCGGCGGCCTGGCCCGGACGGCAAACGCCTCGGTCCCGTGCGGCCGTCGCGGTGAACAGGCCGTACGGGACCGAGGCGGCGCGCAGGCGGGCCGCTTGCGGGAATTACTCGCCGGAAGCCTGCGGCGGCAGCGCGGCGATGAACGGGTGGTCGCGCTCGATCAGCCCCAGCTTGCTGGCGCCACCGGGCGAGCCGAGGTCGTCGAAGAACTCGACGTTCGCCTTGTAGTAGTCCTTCCACTCCTCCGGAGTGTCGTCCTCGTAGAAGATGGCCTCCACCGGGCACACCGGCTCACAGGCCCCGCAGTCGACGCATTCGTCCGGGTGGATGTACAAGGACCGCTGGCCCTCGTAGATGCAGTCGACCGGGCACTCCTCGATGCACGCCTTGTCCTTGACGTCGACACAAGGCTGCGCGATGACGTAGGTCACGCTGTCGTTCCTCCTCGATAGGGCGCTGGCGGGCCTCCTCAGGCTCCGCCGCCTGGCGCGCGGGAGCGCGGCGTCGTCGATGCCCGCCCCTAGTATCTCCGTTCCTGGGCACGATCCGAACAGGAGGGGTGAACTGACCCGTGGAAATCTCTGCCGCCGGGCGCCTTGAGGTCCGTATCACCGCTGCTGACGTGGGCAAACGGGTCTCCGTGCGGTGCTTGACAGTACCTGGGGGGACGCCCGGGAAGTTCACTGACACGGTGGGGGTTCTCACATCATGGACCGACGGCGTGCTGCACATCACACGCAGGTCCGGTGAGAGTGTCCGCATCCCGGAAGCCACGCTGGTGGCGGGCAAGGTGGTCCCGGCCGCCCCGGCGCGCCGCCGGGGGCCCGCCGCCTCGTACGAGGAGCTGGCCCGGGTCTCGGCGCGGGCCTGGCGGCCGGTGGAGAGCGAGCGGCTCGGCGGCTGGGAGCTGCGGGCGGCGCACGGCTTCACCCGGCGCGCCAACTCGGTGCTGCCGCTCGGCGACCCGGGCCTGCCCCTCGACGAGGCGCTGAACGCCGTACGCCGCTGGTACGGCGAGCGCGGACTGCCCGCCTACGTCCAGACCGCGACCGGCGCCGAGGGCACCCAGGAGCTGCTGTGCGCGGAACTGGAGCGGCGCGGCTGGGTGCGCGAGGTGACCGCGGAGCTGTGGACCGGGGCGCTCGCGCCCGTGGCCGACCTGGCCGAGCCCTCCGGGGTGCGGCTGGCGCGGGAGGCGGACGCGGCGTGGCTGGCGCGCTATCAGCGCAAGGGCGTGCCCGAGGTGGCGCTGCGCGTGCTGGGGAGCGGGCCGTCGGTGTGGTTCGCGTCCGTGCCGGGCGCCGGCGGGGGCGAGGGGGCGGCGGACATCGGAGAGGAGATGCCGGCGGCCGTCGGGGGGCGGGTGCCCGTCGCCGTCGGGCGGTGTGTGGTGGACGGGCGGTGGGCCGGGTTCGCGGCTGTCGAGGTCGATCCGGCGCTGCGGCGGCGAGGGCTGGCCACGGCCGTGATGGCGGCACTCGCCCGGCGGGCCCTGGACGAGGGCGCGTCGGCCGCGTGGCTCCAGGTCGAGGAGGACAACGCCGCCGCGCGGGGCCTCTACACGCGCCTCGGCTTCACCGTGCACCACGCCTACCACCACTACCGCGCGCCGGAAACCGGTGCCGACGGCCGGTACGAGACACCGTGAGAGGGCACCAGCCTGCTATGCGTCCCCCTTTCCCGCCGCCCCCGCAGCGGTCCGCCGAGCTGCGTGACCGGTTCGCCGCCGAGGCCCGCTCCGAGCGGCCCGACCTGTCGCTGCTGTGCCTGCTGATCGGCGCGGCGGCGGACGGCACGCTGGACGACGCCGGCGTCGACGCCGCCCAGATCGAGCTGGACCGGCTCGCCGGGCTGCTGCCGTACCGGCCGGGCGGGCCGCGCGCCTGGGCGGAGTCGCTGCGGGACCTGCTCGGCGGGCAATGCGGGTTCCACGGCACGCCGGGCGACTACCAGCGCCTGGAGTCGTCACTGCTCCAGCACGTGCTCCAGCGGCGGCGCGGGCTGCCGATCCTGCTGTCGGTGGTGTGGCTGGAGGTGGCCAGGCGGGCGGGGGCCCCGGTGTACGGGGTCGCGCTGCCGGGGCACTTCGTCGTGGGGTTCGGGCCGGCCGGGGAGCAGGTGCTCGCGGACCCGTTCGACGGCGGGCGGGTGCTGACCGGGCCGGACGCCGAGCTGCTGGTCGTGGGGGCGACGGGAGCGGCGCCGGATCCGTCGGTGCCGGCGCCCGCGCAGCCGCTGGAGGTGGTGCTGCGGATCCTGAACAACATCCGCGCGTGGGCGGCCGCGCGGCCGGAGCGCTCCGACGTGTCGCTGTGGGCGCTGGACCTGTCGCTGCTGCTGCCCGCGCACCCGGCCCGGCTGCGCTACGAGCGGGCGGTCCTGCTGGTGCAGCGGGGCGAGTTCCTCGCGGGCGCGGCGGAGCTGGACGCGTACGCGGACGTCGTGGCGGCGGTGGACGAGGACGCGGCCGAGAAGGTGCGCGGGGAGGCGCGGGTGGCGCGCGCCAAGCTGAACTGAGCCGCCCGGCGACCGCGCGTCGCCCCGGGCACCCCCGTGGAGACCGCCCGCCGCCCCGGGGCACCCGGCGGGTGCGGGGTGCCCCGGGGCGGCCGGTTCGTCAGCTGGGGTCGGTCTCGATGACGGCCACGCGGTCCGTCCTGCTCGTCAGGACCTGGCGCAGGGCGCCGTACACGTCCTGCGGGGTGACGGGCGTCTTCTCGCCGTTGCCCCGGGTGATGCGCACGTCGTCGAACGCCTGGCCGTAGAGCGCCTTCAGGGCGCCCAGATCGGGCTTGTCGACCAGCTTGCCGTTGACGGCCTCGACCCTGAGGAACTTCCACAGGGACTTCTCGGGGCTCATCGGGACCGCGTGCGCCGCGTCGGTCTGCACGGTCACCTTGGCCGACATGGCCGGCTCGGCGAACTCCTTCATCATCCGGTCGACCTCGGCCCGGGAGACCTCGGGCTGCTGGATGCTGGTCGGGACGTTCACCGGGGCGGAGGTGCCGGTCTCGACCTGGGCGCGGTACGCCGCCTCCACCACGTCGGCCGCCCTGCCGACGTGGATACCCTTGCCGGCCTTGGGATACACGGGGACGGCCCGGCCGGACTCGAACCTGATCGTGCCCTCGGTCACGGAGCCGGCCCCGCCGGCCGCGTCCTCCAGGGCGACGTGCAGCTTCTCCTCGTCGACGGGCATGACCGGCTCGACGACCCGGTGGTTGCCGAACAGGGAGCCGATCACGGAGACCGGGTGGTAGTCGCTCCTGGCCGCCTCGGCGACCGTGGTCTGCATGTCGAACTGCAGCCCGGCCTGGTCCGGCGTCAGCTCGACGGTCGTGCCGCCCACCGTCAGCCTCAGCGGCTTGTTCACGCGGTCCTCGAAGGCGCGGTCGAGCTTCTCGACGGCGTCGTCGCGGGTGCCGCCGCCTATGTCGACGCCCAGCACGGTGGTGCCCTTGGGCACGTCCGAGTGGTTCATCAGCAGCCCGGCGCCGTAGGCGATCCCGGCGGCGAAGACCAGGCCGCCGCCGAGCAGCACGAGCTTGTTGCGGCCCTTCTTCGGCGGCCTCGCGGGGCTCGCCGGCTGCGGCGCGAGCGGGTCGGGCAGCTGCGGGGGCGTGTGCGGCAGCGGTCCGTCGGCGGACGCGCCGGGGCTGTAGGGCGCGTTCCGGTCGGTCGGGACGACCGGGATGCCGCTGGTGACGGTGTGCCCGGAGACGTTGTCGCCGGGGTTGCCGTAGCCGGGGCCGGCCGGTTCGGGGGCCGGTTTCTGCGGGGTGAGGATCGCCGTGTCGTCGCTGAGCCCGCCGCCGAGGCCGGGACCGGAGGCCGCGCCGGGACCGGAGAGCGGGCCGGGGCCGCCCGGGCCCGTGCCGAGCGGCGGCGTGAGCGGGCTGTCGCCGGTGACCGGGCCGCCGGTGGGGCCCTGCGGGCCGGCCGGCTCACCGAAGTCGTGGGGGGCGTCGTAAACGGGCATGCCGTTGTGGTCGAGGCGGGGCTGCTGCCCGGTCCGCTCGCCCCGGCCGTGGTCGGCGAAGTACGGCAGGCCGTCGCGGTGTGCGTCGCCCTCGGGTCCGGGGCGGGGGCTGCTGCCGAGCGGCCCCGCGGCCAGCGCCTCGGTCACGTCGAAGGAGCCGGTGCCGCCGCCGTGCCCGGGCGCCACGGGTCCGCCCGTCGCGCCGGACATCCCGGCGCCGTTCGCACCGCCGGGGAGCGTGCCGCCCTGGCCGCCGGGCCGGGAACCGCCCGGCGCGCTCATCGGGCCCGCCACGCCGCCGGGCCGCGCCGCGCCGGAACCGGGCACACCGGAACCGCCGGGTCCGCCCGCGCCGTTGGCCGCGCCGTCGACCTGACCGCCCTTGGCCGCCGGGGACTTGCGGGGGGCGAACCAGTCGCTGGTCTTCTCCTCGGCCTGCCGCCCGGGCTCGGCGGGAGGCTCCGCGGAACCGGCGGCCGGGGCCGGGCCGGGCGCCGGGGCCTCGGCGGCCTGGTCGGCCCCGCCGCCGGATTCCCCGACGGGTTTGCGCACGACGACCGGCGGAATCGGCCGGGACCCGGGAATGTTGATCCGGACCCGGGTCGTCAGCTGGGTCTCGGTCTTGCGTTCTTCCGGCTGCGTGGCCGAACGGCCCGCCTCCGCACCGCCGTCGGCCCCCGTCGGGGTGCCGTACGGCGGCGTGCCCGAGGGGTATGCGGCTCCGCCGCGCCCGTTGGGCCCGGTGGACGGACTGTCAGTTTCACGACTCAAGGCAGGTTCTCCCGGTTGGCTCCGCCGCCCGTCACGTCACCTCACGCTGGGGGCTCCCCCTGCCCGAGCGGACTCGGGAGCCCGGGGGGAAGCTCGGCGGCGCGCACCACCATACTGGCCACTTCTGGCCCGTATCCCCCGACCGCTGGGGAAACCCGCACCGGACTCCCACGCGCGTGTCACGGCGAAGTGGTACGTCACTTGGCAAGTCGGGCGGGACTCCCGCCGCGTTGCCGCACGGGCGCGAGCGTGGCACACATCACAGCGACGGCCATGCCGCCGAGCAGGAAGAGGTACGAGCCGCTGCCCGCGCCGAACACGAAGTCGCCCTCGGGGCGGCTGGCCGTGAGCAGGATGACGGCGAGCATCCAGCCGCCGGCCGGTGCGACGGCCCCGCCCCGGCTGCCGACGGCGCGCGCGGCGCCCAGGCAGAGCCCGGCCTCGGCGGCCAGGGCGAGCAGCAGCCCGCCCGGGAACCACGCGGGCTGCACCAGCGCCCCGGCCACGGCGACGACGCCGCCGAGCAGGAACAGTCCCAGGCAGGCGGCGGTGCGTGCGGCGGTCGGCGGGCGCAGCGGCCGGGCCATCGCCGGGGTGCGCTCGCTCATGCCGCCGCCTCCCCGGTCCCGGCGAACAGGTCGGTCTCGCGCAGCCCGGCGGCGCGCTCGCCCCGGGCCAGCTCGTAGTACTCGGTGGTGAACAGCGGCTGGGCGAGGTGGTTGGAGAGCGCGAAGTACGCCCCCGTCACCTCGATCTGGGTGGCGTGGGCGCGCATCGCGGCGGCCTTGGCGGCGGCGTGTACGGTGCCGTCGATCTCGGCGGTGATCCGCTCGTCGGGGACGACGCCGGGTACGTCGCCGAGGGCGCCGGCCTTGTCGAAGGGCAGGCCGGGCAGGTCGTCGCCGAGCCGGGCGAAGGCGGCCTCCGCGACGCCGCGGGGGACGCGGTTCCAGTAGATCTTGGCGATGGGCAGGCCCGCCTCCTCGGCCAGGTCCGCGGCGCGCATGGCGACGCGGTGGGCCTGGATGTGGTCGGGGTGGCCGTAGCCGCCGTCGGGGTCGTAGGTGACGAGGACCTGGGGGCGTACCTCGCGGATGACCTCCAGGAGGTGCGCGGCGGCCTCCTCGACGTCGGCCTGCCAGAAGCAGCCGGGGTCGTCGTTGTCGGGCAGGCCCATCATCCCGGAGTCGCGGTAGCGGCCGGGGCCGCCAAGCTGCCGGAAGTCCCGGACGCCGAGGGCGCGCATCGCCTCGGCGAGTTCGCCCCGCCGGTGCTCGCCGAGGGCCGGGCCGGTGAGGTGCGCGAGCTGCGGCGGGATGACCTCACCACGCTCCCCGAGGGTGCAGGTGACCAGGGCCACATGGGCACCCTCGGCCGCGTACCGGGCCATGGTCACGCCGTTGTTGATCGACTCGTCGTCCGGGTGCGCGTGCACCAGCAGCAGACGCCGGGCTGGCAGTTCGGTCATGGGGGCCAGCCTACGAGGCGCGGGGGTGGGGGTGATCGCGCCCTGGCATGGCCGAGGGTGACGTGCCCGGGGGCAAGGGTCGTCACGTTCCTGCCGGGCGGCCTCCTGGAGGCCGGCGCGGCAGTCGCGGCAGCGGGCTCCCGGGGTGGGTGAGCGGAGGGCCCGGTCACAGCCGTCGCACTTCCGCATCGGGGTACCGGGGTGCCGATGGGGTGGCCGGTGCCCGGAACGGTGGCGGGGGCGGGAGCCGGTCGGCGAGACGGTGGGCCAGGAGGGCCGCGGGGTGCGGTACGCCCTCGGCCGGCAGGTCCGCGGTCAGGGCGCGGCGTACGGCGGCGGGGGTGCGACATCCCGCTCCAGCCAGACGGCGACGCCGGGCGCCAGGTAGCCCCCCCCCAGGGCCCTCACGCCACGTGAGTCGACTGCCTTCCTCGAGCAACGGCTGGGGGAGACATGAGCCGCAAGACCTCGTCCGGGGACGCCTCCGGACTGGCGTGGTTCAAGAGCTGTTACAGCAGGGACGCGGAAACCGACTCCTGTGTCGAGATCGCTACCGGCCCCGGCACCGTCCACGTCCGTGACTCGAAGGACACAGCGGGGCCCCGGCCGGCCTTCAGCCCCGCCCCACGGACCCGCTTCCCGCCGTACGAGGTCAAGGGCTGAGGCCTTCCGGCTGACGGTGACGCAGGCGGCGTGGTCGTGTCAGAACTTGATGCTGCCGATCATGCTCGCCACGCTCGTCGTC
This sequence comes from Streptomyces sp. NPDC051207, assembly GCF_040682395.1. Lineage (NCBI taxonomy): Bacteria > Bacillati > Actinomycetota > Actinomycetes > Kitasatosporales > Streptomycetaceae > Streptomyces > Streptomyces sp. NPDC051207. The sequence goes on from NZ_JBFBAX010000004.1 coordinate 317,337, forward strand.
AGGTCGCTGATCGTCGGTGCCACGGTCGAGGAGGCGAGATAGAAACCGAGCAGCATGCAGACGACCGCGTGACCTCCCTTCAGTCCTGACTTCTTGATCAGCAGGAAGACGATGATCGCCAGCAGCACCACCGCCGAAATCGAGAGTGCCACGGCGGCTCACCTCCAAGGACCCAGGGGACGCGGGGGATTGATACGTGGGGCAAGCAAGTTCTTACCCACTGCGCGCCACTGATCATAACTATCCGTGCGTGCGCATCGATCGGCGCACGGCGACACAAGGGGGCGCATGGCCAATATGGTCATGGCATGACGACCGAGGCTGACTCCTTCCCCAGACGGCACGCCCGCACTCAGCGGTTCACGCTCGGCGCGCCGCGTTCGTTCACCGTGTCGCCCGACGGTGAACGTGTCGTGTTCCTGCGCTCCGGTTCGGGTACGGACCGGGCCGGTTCGCTGTGGGTGCTCGACCTGGCGGACGGCGCGGAGCGCGTCGCGGCCGACCCGCGGGCGCTGCTGGGCGGGGCCTCGGAGAACCTCTCGCCGGAGGAGCGGGCGCGCCGTGAGCGCAGCCGCGAGGGCGGCGCCGGCGTCGTCGGCTATGCCACCGACGTGGCCGTTGAGCTGGCGTCCTTCGCCTTGTCGGGGCGGCTTTTCACGGCCGAGCTGCGTGCCGGCACGGCCCGCGAACTGCGCGTCCCGGGGCCGGTGATCGACCCGCGCCCCTCCCCCGACGGGCGGCACGTCGCCTATGTCGCGCGGGGCGCGCTGCGGGTGGTGGGAGCCGAGGGCGGGGACGACCGGGCCCTGGCGGAACCGGACGGGGACAACGTCACGTACGGTCTCGCGGAGTTCGTCGCGGCCGAGGAAATGGGGCGTTCGCGGGGCTTTTGGTGGTCTCCGGAGTCGGACCGGCTGCTCGTGGCGCGCGTGGACGACACGCCGGTGCAGCGCTGGTGGATCGCGGACCCGGTCCGTCCGGAACGTGAGCCACACCACGTCCGGTACCCGGCGGCGGGCACCGGCAACGCGGACGTACGGCTGTTCGTGATCGGCCTGGACGGGGCGAGCGCGGAGGTGTCCTGGGACCGGGCGCGCTACCCGTATCTGGCGCGTGTGCACTGGTCAGCGGCGGGTGCGCCGCTGCTGCTGGTGCAGGCGCGCGACCAGCGCGGCCAGCTGTTCCTGGCCGTGGACCCGGTGTCCGGGGCGACCCGGATGGTGCACGCGGATGAAGATCCAAGTTGGCTGGAAATTTTCGCTGGGGTGCCGTGCTGGAGCCCTTCCGGACAGCTCGTGCGCATCGCCGACGAGGGCGGCGCCCGCGTCCTCGCGGTGGGTGAACGGCCGCTCACCGGACCGCAGTTGCACATCCGCGCGGTGCTGGACGTCTCCGACCACGACGTGCTGGTCCAGGCGTCGGCGGGCGAGGAGGCGGCCGAGCCGGAAACCGGCGAGGTGCACGTGTACCGGGTCAACGAGCTGGGCGTGGAGCGCCTCTCGCAGGAGCCGGGGGTGCACGCGGCGGTGCGCTCCGGGGACGTGACCGTGCTGGTGTCGGCCGCGCCGGACCGGCCGGGCGCGCGGGTGCAGGTGCTGCGGGACGGCAAGAGGGCCGCGGTGATCGCCTCGCACGCCGAGCGTCCCGGTGTGTCGCCGCGGTTGCTGCTCACCCAGGGGGGCGCACGCCGTATCCCGTGCGCCCTGCTTATGCCTCGGGACTACGCCGGTGACACCCCCCTGCCCGTGCTCATGGACCCCTATGGCGGCCCGCACGGCGCGCGGGTGGTGGCGGCGCACAACGCGCACCTGACCTCGCAGTGGTTCGCCGACCAGGGCTTCGCGGTGGTCGTCGCCGACGGCCGGGGCACCCCGGGGCGCTCCCCCGCCTGGGAGAAGGCCCTCCACCGGGACTTGACCGTTTCTCTGGACGACCAGGTGGAGGCCCTGCGCGCGCTCGCGGAGGACCATCCCCTCGACCTGTCCCGGGTGGCGATCCGCGGCTGGTCCTACGGCGGCTGGCTGGCCGCGCTGGCGGTGCTGCGCCGCCCGGACGTCTTCCACGCGGGCATCGCGGGCGCGCCGGTCACGGACTGGCGGCTGTACGACACGCACTACACGGAGCGGTACCTGGGCGATCCGGTGGCGGACCGGGAGGCGTACGCGAACAGTTCGCTCGTCACCGACGAAGGGCTGTCCTTCCCCGCCGAGCCGCACCGGCCGCTGATGGTCGTGCACGGCCTGGCCGACGACAACGTGGTCGTCGCGCACGCGCTGCGGCTGTCCTCGGCCCTGCTGGCCGCCGGCCGCCCGCACGAGGTGCTGCCGCTGTCCGGCGTGACGCACATGACCCCGCAGGAGCAGGTCGCGGAGAACCTGCTGCTGCTTCAGGTGGACTTCCTGAAGCGGTCGTTGGGGACGGCGTAGCACCGCGGCGGGGCAACGGGCCGGGGCGACATGGCGCCCCGGCCCGTTTACGGCACCCGCACGGCCGTACGCCGAACAGCGTGCCCCGTCCGTATATCGGGACCGGGTCGGCCAAGTTGCCTGAGTGTTAACGACGTTCATGCATGTATGTGCGGTTATGCGTCCGTCGGCTCCGGGGGCACCACCCGCTTCTCCTCCGCGAAGTGGCAGGCCGAGTCGTGGGCCGCGGGGCCGCCGGCCTGCCGGAACCCCTCCGGGACCGCGAGCGCCGGCACCTCCACCGCGCAGCGTTCCCGCGCCTTCCAGCAGCGGGTGCGGAACCGGCACCCGGACGGGATGTTCGCCGGGGACGGGACGTCGCCGGCGAGGATGATCCGCTCCCGGTGCTCGCGGGCCTCCGGGTCGGGCACGGGCACGGCCGACAGCAGCGTCTGGGTGTAGGGGTGGGTCGGATGGTCGTAGATCTCGGCGTCCCGGCCGGTCTCCACGATCCGGCCGAGGTACATCACGCCGACCCGGTCCGAGATGTGCCGGACGATCGACAGGTCGTGCGCGATGAAGAGGTACGACAGGTCGAACTCGTCCTGGAGCCGTTCCATCAGGTTGATGACCTGCGCCTGCACGGACACGTCCAGCGCGGAGACCGGCTCGTCGGCGACGATCACCTCGGGGCGCAGCGCCAGCCCGCGCGCGATGCCGATGCGCTGGCGTTGGCCGCCCGAGAACTGGTGCGGGTAGCGGTTGATGTACTCCGGGTTCAGTCCGACGACGTCGAGCAGCTCCTGCACGCGCCTGCGGCGGTCGCCCTTGGGCGCCACCTCCGGGTGGATGTCGTACGGCTCACCGACGATGTCGCCCACGGTCATGCGGGGGTTGAGCGAGGTGTACGGGTCCTGGAAGACCATCTGGATGTTGCGCCGGACCGCCTTCAGGGCCCGCCCGGACAGCCGGGTGACGTCCTCGCCGCGGTAGCGGATCGCACCGGCCGTCGGCCGTTCCAGGCTGACCAGCATCCTGGCCACGGTCGACTTGCCGCAGCCGGACTCGCCCACGATGCCCAGCGTCTCGCCCCGGCCGAGCGTGAAGTCGACACCGTCGACGGCCCTGACCGCGCCGACCTGTTTCCTGAAGAGGACGCCCTGGGTGAGCGGGTAGTGCTTGACGAGCCCGCTCACCTCCAGGATCGGCTCAGCCATGCAGGCACTCCCTCCAGAAGTGGCAGGCGCTCCCCCGGGCGGCGTCCGAGTCGGTCACCTCGTACAGCGGCGGCACGTCGGTGCGGCACACCTCGCGGGCCATCGGGCAGCGCGGGTGGAAGGCGCAGCCGGGCGGGATGTGCGTGAGGCCGGGCGGCAGGCCCTTGATGGCGTACAGCTCCCGGCCCTTGTGGTCCAGGCGCGGGATGGAGTCCAGCAGGCCGCGCGTGTACGGGTGCGCCGGCGCCTTGTAGAGGTCGTGGACGGGCGCCGACTCCACGATGCGGCCCGCGTACATCACGGCGATCCGGTCGGCGACGTCGGCGACCACGCCGAGGTCGTGGGTGATGAGGACGAGGCCCATGCGGTACTCGCGCTGGAGTTCCGCGAGCAGGTCCATGACCTGGGCCTGGACGGTGACGTCGAGGGCGGTGGTGGGTTCGTCGGCGATGATCAGGGCCGGCTCCAGGGCCAGCGCCATGGCGATCATGATGCGCTGGCGCATGCCGCCGGAGAACTGGTGCGGGTACTGCCGGACGCGCTCCTTCGCGGCCGGGATGCGCACCCGGTCCATCAGCTCGACGGCCCTGGCGCGGGCGTCCTTCTTCGACATGCCGCGGTGCACGACGAACATCTCGCCGAGCTGGTCGCCCACGGAGAGCACCGGGTTGAGGGAGGACAGCGCGTCCTGGAAGACCATCGCCATCTCGGCGCCGCGGACCTTGCGGCGTTCGTCCTCCTTGAGCGTCAGCAGGTTCCGGCCCCGGAAGAGGATCTCGCCGCGGGTGATCCGGCCGGGCGGCATGTCGAGGATGCCCATGACCGCCTGCGCGGTGACGGACTTGCCGGAGCCGGACTCGCCGAGCACGGCCAGGGTCTCTCCGGCGTCGACGCCGTAGCTGACGCCGTTGACGGCGTGTGCGACGCCGTCGCGGGTGCGGAACTCCACGTGCAGATCGCGCACTTCGAGCAGCACGGCGGCTCACCTCAGCTTCGGGTCGAGGGCGTCGCGCACCGCGTCGCCGAGCATGATGAACGCGAGGACGGTCACCGCCAGCGCCCCGGAGGGCCACAGCAGGGCGTGCGGGGCGTTGCGGATGTGGGGGGACGCGGCGGAGATGTCGATGCCCCAGGACACCGTGGGCGGTTTCAGCCCGACGCCGAGGTAGGACAGGGTGGCCTCCAGGGCGATGTACGTGCCGAGCGCGATGGTCGCCACGACGATGACCGGCGCGACGGCGTTGGGCGTGATGTGCCGCAGCAGCAGCCGGGAGCCGGAGGCGCCGAGGGCGCGGGCGGCCTGGACGTAGTCGTTCTGCTTGGCGGCGATGACGGCGCCGCGGGCGATGCGGGAGATCTGCGGCCAGCCGAGCAGCACCATGAACCCGATGACGGGCCAGACGGTGCTGCTGGTGACCACGGACAGCAGGACCAGGCCGCCGAGCACGACGGGGATCGCGAAGAACACGTCGGTGATCCGGGACAGGATCGCGTCCCACGCCCCGCCGAAGTACCCGGCGAGGCCGCCGAGGACGCCGCCGAGGACGGTGACGCCGAGCGTGGCCAGGACGCCGACCGTGACGGACGTGCGGGCGCCGTGGACGGTGCGGGTGTAGACGTCGCAGCCCTGGCCGTCGAAGCCGAAGGGGTGGCCCGGCTGGGAGCCCTCCTGGGCCTTGGCCAGGTCGCACGTGAGGGGGTTGCCGGAGGCGATCAGCGAGGGCCACAGGGAGATGACGACGAGGAAGACGATCAGCAGGCCCGAGACGAGGAAGACGGGGTTGCGGCGCAGGTCGTGCCAGGCGTCGGACCACAGGCTGCGCGGCCTGTCCCGCTGCCCGGGGCCCTCGGGGCCGCCCGGGGCCCCGCCGCCGGGGGCGGCCGCCGGCTGCCGTTCCAGGGTCTCCGCCTCGCTCGCGGCGAGGTCCATGGCGCCGCCCATGCCCGTCCCGGCGATGGCGCGTTCCGGCTCGTAGGGCTCAGGCATAGCGGATCCTCGGGTCGAGTACGGCGTACAGCAGGTCGACGAGGAGGTTGGCGAGGAGGAAGACGAGGACGAGGACGGTCACGAAGCCGACGACGGTCTGGGTGTTCTGGCGCAGGATGCCCTGGTAGAGCTGGTAGCCGACGCCGTGGATGTTGAAGATCCGCTCGGTGACGATCGCGCCGCCCATCAGGGCTCCCACGTCGGTGCCGATGAAGGTGACGACGGGGATGAGCGAGTTGCGCAGCAGGTGCCGGGTGACGACGCGGCGGCGCGGCAGGCCCTTGGCGACGGCGGTGCGGACGTAGTCGGAGCGGCGGTTCTCGGCGAGGGAGGTGCGGGTCAGCCGGGTCACGTACGCGAGGGACACCGAGGCGAGGACGAGGCCGGGGACGATCAGCTCGCCGACGGTGGCCTGCGGGGACACCGAGGGCTTGATCCACGCCCATTCGACGCCGAGGAGCAGTTGGAGCAGCAGGCCGGTGACGAAGGTGGGCACGGAGATCACGACGAGGGTGAGCACGAGGACCGCCGTGTCGATCGGCCGGCCGCGGCGCAGGCCGGTGACGACGCCGAGCGTGATGCCGATGACGACTTCCAGGACGACGGCGACGAGGGTCAGGCGGATGGTGACGGGGAACGCCGTCGACATCAGCTCGGTGACCTTCTGGCCGTTGAACGCGGTGCCGAAGTCGCCGGTGAAGACGTTCGCCATGTAGGTCAGGTATTGCTGCCAGACGGGCTTGTCGAGGCCGAACTCCGTGCGGAGCCGGGCGGCGGTGGCCGGGTCGCACTCGCGGTCGCCGCACAGGCCGGCGACCGGGTCGCCCATGACGTTGACCATCAGGAAGATCAGCAGGGTGGCGCCGGCGAACACCGGGATCATCTGGAGCAGGCGCCGGACGACGTACCGTCCCATGGCGCCGCCTCAGCCGACCGTGATCTGGTCGTAGACCGGGACGCTGAAGGGGTTGAGCTTCACGCCGGACAGCCGCTCGGAGTAGCCGGCGCTGCCGTTCTGGTACCACAGCGGGATGGCGGCCATGTCGTCGCGGACGACCTCCTCGGCCCGCTGGAACAGCTTCACGGCCCGGGCGGTGTCGGCCTCGGCGTTGGCCCGGTCGACCAGCCTGTCGAACTTTTCGTTGCTCCACTTGCCGTCGTTGGAGGAGGCGTCGGTGTAGTAGAGCGGCTGGAGGAAGTTCTGGATGAGCGGGTAGTCCATCTGCCAGCCGGCGCGGAACGGGCCGCTCAGCTTCCGGTCGGTGATCCGGCTGCGGAAGTCGGCGAAGGTGCCGATGGGGTCGCCGACGCAGGCGCGGTCGTTGCCGAGGGTGTTGTTGATGGAGTTGCAGACGGCGTCGACCCACTCCTTGTGGGAGCCGGCGTCCGCGTTGAACGTGATCCTGACCTGGCCGCCGGGCAGGCCGCCGCCCTCCGTGATCAGCTTCTTGGCCTCGGCGGGCCGGTACTCGCAGGCCTCGCCGCACAGGCCTGCCTTGTAGCCGCCCTCCTCGCCGAGGACCGGGGAGGTCCAGTCGGTGGCCGGGGTGCGGGTGCCGTGGTAGATCGTCTTGGTGATCTGCTCGCGGTCGATCGCCATGGACAGGCCGCGGCGGACCTTCTCCATGCCCTTCCTGCCCCAGTTCTTGTCGTAGTGGGGGAAGGCGAGCGTCTGGATGAGGCCGGCGGGCGAGTTGATGTACCGGTCGCCCAGGTCGCTCTTGACGTTCTTCAGCTGCGCGGCGGGCACGTCGTCGACGAGGTCGAGGTTGCCGGCCATCAGGTCGGTGTAGGCGGTGTTGTTGTCGGTGTAGACCTTGAGGTCGACGCCGCCGTTGCGCGCCTTGTCGCTGCCGGGGTACTTCTCCCACGCGCGCAGGGACATCTGGGAGCCCCTGGCGTAGGACTGCACGGTGTACGGGCCGTTGCCGACAGGCTTCTTGATCCAGGCGTCGTGGTCCTCGAAGAAGGCGCGCGGGAGGGGGGCGAAGGCGCTGTAGCCGAGGGTGTCGGGGAACGTGGAGAACTTCTGGCTGAGCCTGACGGTGAAGGTGCGCTCACCGGTGACCTCGAGGCCGGACAGGGTCTCGGCGGTCTGCTTGCTCCCGTCCTCGGGGTGGACCTTGTCGTAGCCCTCGATGTAGCCGAAGAAGTAGGCGTTCTTCTGGTTGTTCCTCAGGCTCGCGCCGTAGTTCCAGGCGTCCACGAAGGACCTGGCGGTGACCTTCTCGCCGTTGCTGAAGGTCCAGCCGTCCTTGACGGTGACGGTGAAGGTCTGCGAGTCCTTCGTCTCGATCTTCTCGGCGAGCATGTTCTTCGCCTCGCCGGTCTCCGGGTCGTAGCGCTTCAGGCCGCGGAAGATCATGTCGAGGACCTTGCCGCCCTGCACCTCGTTGGTGTTGGCCGGCTCCAGCGGGTTCTGCGGGTCGCCCCAGGAGGAGGAGAGCACCGCCCCGGCGTCGCCCGCACCGCCGCCCCCTCCCCCGCCGCAGGCGGTCGCCGCGAGGGCCGCGGCCGCCGCGCAAGCGACCCATGTGGCGTGCGTGGCTCCGCGCATGGAGTGCCTCCTCGTACGTGTGCGGGTGTGCTGCCGCCAGCGCCGAAGCACTGATCCTTTCCGGCCAATATCAACCCAAAAGGTGCACACCGCACATGCACTCCCGCCGTACGGGGGGTCCCCCGGCCGGGCGCGCCGGGAGCCGTGGGGGAAAACGCCGGTTCCCGGCGCCCCTCGTCGAGGGAGGCCGGGAACCGGGCGGGTGAGGAGGCGTCAGACCGCGTGGACCACGTCCTTCTCCTCCGCGAAGTGGCAGGCCGACTCGTGGGCCGCCGGGGAGTCCGAGCCCTTGAAGCGCTCCGGCACCGCCAGCAGCGGCACCTCCTCGGCGCACTTGGCCTCGGCCTTCCAGCAGCGGGTGCGGAAGCGGCAGCCCGACGGCGGGTTCGCCGGGGAGGGCACGTCACCGGTGAGGATGATCCGCTCGCGGTGGTCGCGGGCCTCCGGGTCCGGGACGGGGACCGCCGACAGCAGCGCCTGGGTGTAGGGGTGCGTCGGGTGGTCGTAGATCTGCTCGTCCGTGCCGATCTCGGCCATCGCGCCGAGGTACATCACGCCCACCCGGTCCGAGATGTGCCGGACGATCGACAGGTCGTGCGCGATGAACAGGTACGACAGGTTGAACTCGTCCTGGAGCCGTTCCATCAGGTTGATCACCTGCGCCTGCACGGACACGTCCAGCGCGGAGACCGGCTCGTCGCAGATGATGATCTCGGGGTTCAGGGCCAGGCCGCGGGCGATGCCGATGCGCTGGCGCTGACCGCCCGAGAACTGGTGCGGGTAGCGGTTGATGTACTCCGGGTTCAGGCCCACGACGTCCAGCAGCTCCTGGACGCGCTTGCGGCGCTCGCCCTTCGGGGCCACCTCGGGGTGGATGTCGAAGGGCTCCCCGATGATGTCGCCGACCGTCATGCGCGGGTTCAGCGACGTGTACGGGTCCTGGAACACCATCTGGATGTTGCGCCGGACCGCCTTCAGGGCCCGCCCGGACAGCCGGGTGATGTCCTGGCCCTTGTAGAAGATCTCGCCGGCCGTCGCCCGCTCCAGGTTCATCAGGAGCTTGGCCACCGTCGACTTGCCGCAGCCGGACTCGCCCACGATGCCCAGGGTCTCGCCCTGGTACAGGTCGAAGGAGATCCCGTCGACGGCCTTGACCGCGCCGATCTGCCGCTTGAAGAGGATGCCCTGGGTGAGCGGGAAGTGCTTCACCAGGTTGCGCACCTGGAGGATCGGCTCGCCGCGCTCCACCGGCGCCTCGATCGCGGCGACCGCATCGGTCTCGGACGCGGCGCCCACGACCTCCACCTCGGAGACGTTCGGCGTGGCGTCCCCGGGCTCGCCGGTCTTGCCCAGCTCAGCCATGGATCGTCTCCTTCCAGAAGTGGCACGCCGACGCGCGGCCGGCCAGTTCGGCCCCGTCCGGCTCGGTGACCGGGTGCAGCGGCGGGATGTCCGTACGGCAGATGTCCTGGGCCATCGGGCAGCGCGGGTTGAAGGCGCAGCCGCTCGGGATGCGCGTCAGGTTCGGCGGCAGGCCCTTGATCGCGTACAGCTCCTGGCCCTTCTGGTCCAGGCGCGGGATCGACTCCAGCAGGCCCTTGGTGTACGGGTGCGCCGGGCGCTTGTACAGCTCGTGGACCGGGGCATGCTCCACGATGCGGCCCGCGTACATCACCGCGATCTTGTCGGCGACGTCGGCGACCACGCCGAGGTCGTGGGTGATGAGGATCAGGCCCATGCGGTACTCGCGCTGGAGCTCCGCGAGCAGGTCCATCACCTGGGCCTGCACCGTCACGTCCAGGGCGGTGGTGGGCTCGTCGGCGATGATCAGGTCCGGCTCCAGGGCCAGCGCCATGGCGATCATGATGCGCTGGCGCATGCCGCCCGAGAACTGGTGCGGGTAGTCGTTCACCCGCGCCGCGGCGGCCGGGATCTTCACCCGGTCCATCATCTCGATGGCCTTGGCCTTGGCGTCCTTCTTGGACAGGCCCTGGTGCACGCGGAACATCTCGCCGAGCTGGTAGCCCACCGAGAGCACCGGGTTGAGGGAGGACAGCGCGTCCTGGAAGATCATGGCGATCTTGCGGCCGCGGAGCCTGCGCCGCTCCTCGTTGGACATCTTCAGCATGTCCTGGCCGCGAAAGAGGATCTCCCCCTTCGGGATGCGGCCGGGCGGCATGTCGAGGATGCCCATGACCGCCTGCGCGGTCACGGACTTGCCGGAGCCGGACTCGCCGAGCACGGCGAGCGTCTCACCGGCGCCGACCGAGTAGTTGACCCCGTTGACGGCCTTGGCCACACCGTCGCGCGTGTGGAACTCGACGTGCAGGTCGCGGACTTCGAGGAGTGGACGGTCCGCGTCCTGCGCGCCGTCCGGCGCGGGGCTGCCGGCCGTTTCGTCGATGATGGTCACGTACGCCTCCCTCAGCGCAGCTTGGGATCGAGGGCGTTGCGTACCGCATCGCCGAACATGAGGAACGAGAGCACCGTGATCGAGACCATCACCGACGGGATGATCAGCGTGAACGGCGCGTTGCGCAGCTGCTCGCGGCCGGTGGACACGTCCACGCCCCACGAGACCGTCGGCTCGGCCAGGCCGACGCCGAGGAACGACAGCGTGGCCTCGGCCGCGATGTAGCCGCCCAGGGCGATGGTGGCGACGACGATGATCGGCGCGAGGGCGTTCGGCAGGATGTGCCGGTACATGATGCGGCTGGTGGAGGCACCGAGCGCCTTGGCGGCGACGACGTAGTCGGCCTGCTTGACGGTGATCACCGCGCCGCGGGCGACACGGGCGATCTGGGTCCAGCCGAGGAAGGCCAGCGCCAGGATCACCACCCACACGGTGCGGTTCTCGAAGGTCGTCAGGACGACCAGGGCGCCGAGCAGGAAGGGGATGCCGAAGAAGACGTCGGTGATGCGGGACAGCAGGCTGTCGAGCCAGCCGCCGAAGTAACCGGCGATCATGCCGATGACGGTGCCGAGCACGGCCACCAGGATGGTCACGCCGACGCCGACCATGATCGAGGCGCGGGCGCCGTAGACGATGCGGGCGTAGATCGAGCGGCCCTGGCCGTCGTAGCCCAGCCAGTCCTCGGCGAAGAAGTGGCTCCAGTTCGGTGGCTGGAGGTAGTGGGCCGCGAGGTCGGCGTCGCGCGGCGAGGCGCTGGTGAACAGGCCCGGCGCGATCGACATGACCAGCAGCAGCACGATGAGCGCGGAGGACACCAGGAACATGGGCCGGCGCCGCAGGTCGTACCAGGCGTCGGTCCACAGGCTGCGCGCCTTCGCGGACGAGGCGTCCGGCTCGGCGACGGCCGTCTGTGCGGGGCCGCCGGCGGTCACCGGCTTGCCGGTGAGCATCTTCTCGGGTTCGGCGGTCTTCTCAGGCATACCGGATCCTCGGGTCCAGGACCGCGTACAGCAGGTCGACGAGCAGGCTGGTGGCGAGGTAGACCAGGACGATCAGGGAGGCGATGCCGACGACGGTCGCGCCCTCGCGGCGGATGAGCGCCTCGTAGATGGCGTTGCCGACGCCCTTCACGTTGAAGATGCCCTCGGTGACGATGGCGCCCGTCATCAGGTTGCCGATGTCGGTGCCGAGGAAGGTGACCACGGGGATCAGGGAGTTGCGCATCAGGTGCACGCCGACGATGCGGCGCTTGGGCAGGCCCTTGGCCACCGCCGTGCGCATGTAGTCGGCGCGCAGGTTCTCCGCCATCGAGGTGCGCGTCAGACGCGCCACGTAGGCGAGGGAGAGGGAGCCCAGCACGATGGCGGGCAGCAGGAGTTCGCTGAAGTTCTCGGAGTCGCGCACCGTGGGCGTGGTGAGTTCCCACTGGAAGGCGAACAGGTACTGCATCAGGAAGCCCAGCACGAAGGACGGCATCGAGATGAGGATCAGGGTCAGCGTGAGCAGGCCGCGGTCCTGCAGCGTGTCGGGGCGCAGGCCGGCGACGATGCCGAGGCCGACACCGACGAGGACCGTGAAGGCGAACGCGAACAGCGTGAGCCGGATGGTGACCGGGAACGCGTCGGCGATGATGTCGGCGACGGGTCGCTGGCTGGCGATCTCCGTGCCGAAGTCGCCCTGCACCAGACCGCCCAGATAGTTGGCGTACTGCTGCCAAATGGGCAGGTCGAGGCCGAGGTCCTTTCTGATGTTCGCGACGACCGCCGGGTCGAACGCCTGATCTCCCATGAGGGCCCTGACGGGGTCACCGGGCAGGGCGTACATCATGAGGAAGATCAACAAGGTTGACCCGATGAAAACCGGGATCATCTGGAGCAGTCGTCGTGCGACATAACGCCCCATGCGTGCCTCCGTGAGGGGTGTGCTACGGCCGAAGGGGGGCCGTCCCCGAGGGAACGGCCCCCATCGGCCTCCCGCCGCCGCCCTCCCGGGCGGCGGCGGTCAACGGCCGAGTGCGTTGAGGCCCATGACCTCTTACTTGACGGTGACCTCGGTGAGCTCGATGTCACCGTGGAAGTCGACGTTCACGTTGTCGACCGCTTCACCGTGGCCGCCGTTGATGCGGTAGTACCAGAGCGGGATGGCCGGCATCTTCTCGAGGAGCTTCTTCTCGACCTCCTGGTAGGCCTTCACGGCCTCTTCCAGGGACTCGGCCTTGTCACCCTCGGCCATCAGCGCGTCGATCTCCTTGTCGGAGAAGCGACCGTTGTTGGACTCGGCGTTGGTGTGGTACAGCTCCTTGATGAAGTTCACGTTGACCGGGTAGTCCGCCACCCAGCCACCGCGGTACATGCCCTTGACCTCGTTGTTGTCACGGGCCTCGAGGTCCGTGGCGAAGTCGGGCTTCGGGTCGCCGACGCAGTCGACGCCGGTGGCCTTGCGGATGGACTCGCAGACCGCGGTCACCCACTCCTTGTGGCCGCCGTCGCTGTTGTACTGGATGGTGAACTTGTTGCCCGGGACGCCGCCACCCTCCTGGACGAGCTTCTTGGCCTTCGCCGGGTCGAACGTGAACACGTCCGTGCCCAGGTCCTGGTTGCCCTTGACCTGCGGCGGGGTGAAGCTCGTCGCCGGCGTGCGGGTGTTGTTCAGGACGGTCTTGGTGATCGTTTCCCGGTCGATCGCCATGGACAGACCCTGGAGCACCTTGGGGTCGATGTCCTTGAAGGTCTTGCTGTAGAACGCCGGCACCAGCGACTGGATGGCCGCGTACGGCTGCTCGATGGCGCCGTCACCGAGGTCATCCTTGTACTTCGGCAGGTCCGTCGGGCCGACCTGGCGGATGATGTCCAGGTTGCCGGAGACGACGTCCTTGTAGGCGGCCTCGAGGGTCGAGTAGTTCTTGAACTGCAGGCCCTTGTTCGCGGCCTTGTTCGGACCCTTGTAGTCCTTGAACGCCTTGACCTGGATGAGCTTCTTGTGGTCCCACTTCTCGAACTGGTAGGGACCGTTGCCGACCGGCTTCTGGCCGAAGGCCTTCGGGTCGTCGTAGAAGACCTTGGGAAGCGGGGCCCAGGTGGAGTAGCCCAGCTTGTAGTTGAAGTAGGGGACGCGTTCCTTCAGCTCGATCGTGAAGGTGTGGTCGTCCACGACCTTCAGACCGGACATCGCGTCGGCCTTCGGGTCACCCTTCTCCGGGTGGACGTCGTCGTAGCCCTTGATGTCCGCGAACCAGAACGAGTTCTGCTGGTTGTTCTTGATGTTGGCGTACCAGTTCCAGGCGTCGACGTACGACTTGGCCGTCACGTCCTCGCCGTTGTGGAACTTCCAGCCCTGCTTGAGCTTGACCGTCCACGTCTTCGAGTCCTCGGTCTCGACCGACTCGGCGTTCGTGTAGACGATCTCGCCCTTGGCGTCGAAGTCCAGCAGCTGCGTGAACAGGGACTGAATGACGTACGAGCCGTTGGACTCGTTGGTGTCGGCCGGGATCAGCGGCTTCTGCGGCTCGCCGACGTCGATCGAGACGTAACCTGCGAGCCCTGAGCCCTTCTTCTTCTGTCCCTCGCTGTCACCGTCGCTGCCGCCACAGGCAGTGGCTGCCAGAGCGACGGTTATTGCGCCCGCGACCCACTTGGCGCTCTTGGCACCACGCATGGGTTCCTCCTCATGAGTCCATTGGTTCACCGCAAAGGGGAGCACGCGACACGTCACCGTCAACCGCCCGTCGCCGGTTTCGGAGAGAGTCAGGTGCCCCCGCGCTCGTGAGTCGGTGCCGCCTGCAGCACGTGCCCCGTTCATCCGAGCTCTACGCGCCTAACTATCTGCCAAGAGGCAGGACCGAACCACCTTCCTGAGGTCTCGGTTCGATCACAGCTAGGGTCTACATCTTCCAAAATCCGGACAAAGGGTTTGGTGAAAGATCCCTGCGAAACGGACTTGTTACACATCTATCGGTAGTAGCCGTCCGTATTCCGGACGCACGGGAGCAAAAACCGATTGCGCGTAACGCCCCGGCGTGCAAGGGGGCGTTCCGGCCGGCCGGCCGGTCCACGCAGTGACCTGTCACACGCTCAACACGCCGGTGCGGAAGGACGGTTCGGGACGGCCGCGCACACCGCGTGACCGGCACACGGGTGACTTTCCGCAGCAGGGTAGTGGCCGCGCGCACGCCCCACCGGGACTCCCGAACAATTAGAGGGTTTTCCCTACCCTCCGCTTCACCCTCCGCTACGACGACACCGGGCACCCCGCGACGAGCGGGGTGCCCGGTGTCAGGCCGGTGCGGGACGCGTCAGCCGTGCTTGGCGCGGCTCGCGGCGCGGGCGCGCTCCCGGGCGTCCAGGTTCACCTTGCGGATCCGGACGGCCTCCGGGGTCACCTCGACGCACTCGTCGTCGCGGCAGAACTCCAGGGACTGCTCCAGCGACAGCTTGCGCGGCGGGACGATCGACTCCGACACGTCGGCCGTGGACGACCGCATGTTGGTGAGCTTCTTCTCCTTGGTGATGTTGACGTCCATGTCGTCGGAGCGGGAGTTCTCGCCGACGATCATGCCCTCGTACACCTCGGTGCCCGGCTCCACGAACAGCACGCCGCGCTCCTGGAGGTTCGTCATCGCGAACGCGGTGACGGCACCGGCGCGGTCGGCGACCAGGGAGCCGTTGTTACGGGTCTGCAGCGGGCCGAACCACGGCTCGTGCCCCTCGTGGATGGAGTGCGCGATGCCCGTGCCGCGGGTCTGGGTGAGGAACTCGGTCCGGAAGCCGATCAGGCCGCGGGACGGCACGACGAACTCCATGCGGACCCAGCCCGAGCCGTGGTTGGACATGTTGTCCATCCGGCCCTTGCGGACGCCCATCAGCTGCGTGACCGCGCCCATGTGCTCCTCGGGCACGTCGATCGTCATGCGCTCGACGGGCTCGTAGATCTTGCCGTCGACCTCCTTGGTGACGACCTGCGGCTTGCCGATGGTCAGCTCGAAGCCCTCGCGGCGCATCGTCTCGACCAGGATCGCCAGCGCCAGCTCACCGCGGCCCTGCACCTCCCAGGCGTCCGGGCGGTCGGTCTCCAGGACGCGCAGCGAGACGTTGCCGATCAGCTCGCGGTCCAGGCGGTCCTTGACCTGGCGGGCGGTCACCTTGCGGTCCTTGACGGCGGCCTTGGCGTCGGCGCCCTTGCCGGTGCCGCCGCGGCCGACCAGCGGCGAGGTGTTCGTGCCGATGGTCATCGAGATCGCGGGCTCGTCGACCGTGATCAGCGGCAGCGCGACCGGGTTCTCCGGGTCGGCCAGCGTCTCGCCGATCATGATGTCCGGGATGCCGGCGACGGCGCAGATGTCACCCGGGCCCGCCTTCTCGGCGGGCTTGCGGGAGAGCGCCTCGGTCATCATCAGCTCGGAGATGCGCACGTTGGTCACGGAACCGTCGCGCTTCATCCAGGCCACGGTCTGGCCCTTCTTCAGCTCGCCCTGGTGGACGCGCAGCAGCGCGATACGGCCGAGGAAGTTGTCCGCGTCCAGGTTCGTCACGTGCGCCTGGAGCGGGGCCGTCTCGTCGTACGTCGGCGCCGGGATGTGCTCCAGGATCGTGGAGAAGAACGGCTCCAGGCTGGTGGAGTCGGACGGGACCGTGCCGTCGTCCGGCTTGGTCAGCGACGCGACACCGTCCCGGCCGCAGGCGTAGACGATCGGGAACTCGATCTGCTCCTCGTCGGCGTCCAGGTCGAGGAAGAGGTCGTACGTCTCGTTGACGACCTCGTCGATACGGGCGTCGGGCCGGTCCGTCTTGTTGATGCACAGGATGATCGGCAGCCGGGCCTGGAGCGCCTTGCGCAGCACGAAGCGGGTCTGCGGGAGCGGGCCCTCGGAGGCGTCCACGAGGAGCACCACGCCGTCGACCATCGACAGACCGCGCTCGACCTCGCCGCCGAAGTCGGCGTGGCCGGGGGTGTCGATGATGTTGATGGTGATCGGGTCCCCGCCGTCCTTCGGGTGGTACTTCACCGCGGTGTTCTTGGCGAGGATCGTGATGCCCTTCTCACGCTCCAGGTCGTTCGAGTCCATCATGCGGTCGTCGACGGAGTCGAGCTGGTGGGCGGCGAAGGCGCCCGCCTGCTTGAGCATGCCGTCGACGATGGTGGTCTTGCCGTGGTCTACGTGGGCGACGATGGCGACGTTGCGGATGTCGTGGCGCGTGGCCATATTGCGGCGTACTCCCGGAGTGTGAGGAATGCCCTGCGCGGACGTCTGTGTTGCGCGGGCCCTGCCGGGCTGAACGTGCCTCGGCCACACCCCATGGTACGGGGCCGCTGCCGTTGGGGCCTGCCGGGTGAATACGGCCCGGTTTCCCGGCCCTCGGCGCCGGTGCCGACCCCGCCCGGGGCTGCCGCCACCGGGTCCCCGCTCCGGCCCGGGCGGATCCGTCCCCGAGCGTCGGGCGGGCTGGTGCGCCCGCCCGGCCTCTCCAGCTCAGCGGTCGTTCTTCAGGAAGCCCATGTCCTCGTACACCGGCGTCTCGAAGCCGAAGGCTCCCGCGTTGGCCAGGTCCTTGCGGGCCGCCGTCAGCTGGGGGCGCTGGTAGAGGGGGATGGAGCCGGCTGCCGCCCAGATGCGGGAGTCCGCCTTGCGGATCAGGGAGCGCGCCTCGTCCTCGTCCAGGGTGGCCGCGGCCTGGTCGAACAGCTGGTCCACCTGGTCGGTGCCGACGCGGGTGTAGTTCTGCTCGACGCTCAGCGAGCCGTCGGCGGCCGGGACGGGCTTGGCGAAGATCGGGCGGGCGTCGGTGGCGGGGAAGGCGGACGCGGGCCAGGAGTACAGGGCGAGGTCGTACTCGCCGGACGCGATGTGGTCCTTGAAGTAGCTCGCGTCGGGCACCTTGGTCACGGTGGTGCGGATGCCCACGCGGTCCAGCATGCGGACGATCCGGTCGGCCACCCTGCGCAGGGACTCGGTGCCCGGGCCCGACGGCAGGACGAAGCGGAGGGTGAGCGCCTTGCCGCCCTTGGCGAGCCGGCCGGCCGCGGCGGGCGCGGCGGTGCCCTTGGGGGCGTAGGCGCCGGACGCGCTGTCCCGGCTCCGCTCCTCGTCGGTCGTGCCGTGCGGCGGCCGGTCGCGGTCGGCCTTGCCGTCGCCGCTGCCGCCCCCGCCGACGATGTACGTGCCGTCGTCGTCCCCGGAGTCCTGCCCGGCGTCCTTCTTCGCGTCCTTTCCGGTCTTCCCGCCCTCGGCCCCGGCGGCCTTCTCGCCCTTCTGCTTCTTGACGGGGCCACCGCGTTCCCAGCCCGCGTCCGCGAGCAGGGCCTGCGCCTCCTTGGTGTCCTGGCCGCCGAGGGCGCCGCTGCCGTCGGCGTAGGCGGCCTGGCCGGAGAGCGCGAGGTGGCTGCCGACCGGCACCGCGGGCAGGCCGAGGGGCTTGAGGACGGCTCGGGCGATCTCCTCCCGGTCCAGGGCGCGGGCCACCGCCCGGCGGACCCGCTCGTCGGCGAGCGGGCCCCCGGAGCCGTTGAGGGCGAGCTGCGTGTAGGCGGGCTCCAGGGACTTGCGCACCTCGTAGCGGCGCAGCGCGTGCTGTCCCCGTTCCCGCTTCCCGGCCGCCCCGCGCAGCGCGCGCCGGGCCTCCGTCTCCCGCTCGGCGGCCTCCTCGTCGGAGCCGTGGGCGACGGCCCAGGAGCGCAGCGCGTCGGCGGCGGAGCGGTGTCGTCCGGGGGCGGGCACGAGGCCGGGGCCGGCCAGCGGGGCGCCGGGGTCCGCCGCGGGCGCACCGGCCGTCTTCGCGCGGGCGGCGGCGGTGATGCGGCGGGCCGTGGCGGGGTCGATGTCGGCCAGGTCGATCGTGCCGGCGATCAGGGCGGCGGCGCGCCTGTCGCGGGGCACGGCGCGCAGCTCGATCGCGGAGAGCCTGGCCGGGTCGCCCCACCAGCGCGCGTTGCGGACCAGGGTGACCCGGCCGTCCGCGCGGTCAACCCGGTTCACCGTGAACGGTCCCGCGGTGACCGCCAGTTTCCGGCGGGCCCCGTCGTTGAAGGCGTCCGGGGTGCCCATGACCTCCTTGGGGTACAGCGGCGAGAACAGTGACTTCCAGTCGGCGTAGGGACGGCTGAAGGTGACCTTGACCTCCAGGTCGCCGGAGCCGCGCTGGATCTTCTCGATGCGCTCGTACCCGGCGTTGCGGGCGGTCCAGTAGGCGCTGTCCTTGCCGGACAGGGCGCGCCACTGGGCGGCGAAGTCGGCGGCGCCGATCTCGCGGCCGTCGCTCCAGACGGCCTGCTGGTTCAGCTTGTACAGCACGACCTGCTTGGGCTCGGTCTCGACGATCTTCGCCGATTCCAGGAAGCCGGGGTGGCGCTCGGCGCGGCCGTTGCCGTCGAGCCGGTACATCGACGGCAGGACGGCCTGCGCGATCCGGGAGGTGGTGGCGTCGGCGTCCGACTGGAAGGTGTTCAGGGTCTGCGGCACCGAGTCGACCGCCCAGCGCAGAATCCCCCCGTCGGCGAGGTCGGCGCGGGCGGCGGGCGCGATGTCCTGCCCGGCGAGCGGCTTGCCGGCCGTGTCATCGGAGCTGCAGGCGGCCAGCAGGGGCACCGCGAGGGCGCCCGCGGTGAGAAGGGCGACCGAGCGCGGCACCGCGCGGCCACCGGGGGTTGGGCGAGAGGGCCTGGGTCCGACGCCGTGGTGGGACATCTCTGGGTACCTCCGGGAGGCCGCGGGCGGTATGATCACTTTTGGCGGTATATGGATCTCATCAGATGTATGCGGCCACTGAAGAGGAAAGGGTTCAGCAGCTCGCGGCGACACGACGGCGAAAGGGCCCAGGCCCACCCGTGCGGCGCAACGGGCCCGGGGCGCGTCGGGTACGGCGCGCGCCACTCGGCGGGGACGCGCCTCGGCCAATCCGTACGCGTCCCTTCACACCGGCAGGTGTGACGCGCGACACTTTCAGGCGCATGAACGTTGCCGCCTTGGGTCGGAAGAACCCGCGGAAGTGAGGGCAAGTCATGTCCGTGCACGACGACCTGATAGCAGTCCAGCGCTGCCTCGACGACCTGAACCGGTCCGTGGGGCGCCTGGAGAAGCAGCTGGGCCGTGGCGGTCTGGAGATGCGCCGGGTCCGTACCGACGCCGAGCACCTGCGCGAGAGCGTCGCGCTGCTGCGGGCGGTCGCGGCCTCCCCGGCCGCGCAGCAACGGCCCGAGCTGGTCACCATCTCCGACACGCCGTACGACCCGGCGCTGTGGACCGACTCCGACGACGAGGGTCTCGGCGCCCGCGACCGGCGCGCTCCCTGACCCCGACCGGCACGCACCCCGACCCCGACCGGAGGCGAGACGTGGCCACTGGGACGCAACCTCCCGCCACAGACCCCCATCCCCCGGGCGGCGGCGTGCGCAGCGGTGCGCGTGCCGCGATCGCCGCCCCGCACCTGCGGACCGACCGCTGGTGGCTGGCGCCCGCCGCCACCGTGGCCGGTCTGCTGGTCTTCGTCGTCTACTCGACCTGGCGGGCCTTCGCCAACGCCGACTACTACGCGGCGCCGTACGTGTCGCCGTTCTACTCGCCGTGCCTCGCGGAGAACTGCGAGCCGATGCGGGCCGGCCCGAACTGGGAGATCTTCGGCAGCTGGTGGGGCCTGTCCCCGGCCGTGCTGATCCTGGTCTTCCCGCTCGGCTTCCGGCTGACCTGCTACTACTACCGCAAGGCCTACTACCGGGGCTTCTGGGCGTCCCCGCCGGCCTGCGCGGTGGCCGAGCCGCACAAGAAGTACACCGGCGAGACCCGCTTCCCGCTGGTGCTGCAGAACCTCCACCGGTACTTCTTCTACACCGCGCTCCCCGTCGCCGCGATCCTCACCTACGACACCGTGCTCGCCTTCCGGGACGAGCACTACGCGTGGGGCCACATGGGCCTGGGCACCGTCGTCTTCCTGGTGAACGCCGTGCTCATCTGGGCGTACACGCTGTCCTGCCACTCCTGCCGGCACATCGTGGGCGGCAGGCTGAAGCACTTCTCGCGGCATCCCGTGCGCTACCGCATGTGGCAGCTGGTGGGGCGGCTCACCGGCCGGCACATGCTGCTCGCCTGGACGTCGCTGGCGAGCGTGGCGCTCGCCGACCTCTACGTGTACCTGGTCGCGTCCGGGGTCTTCGACGATCCGCGCTTCTTCTGAATGAGTGGGGCCTTGTGATGTCCGTGGTCGACCGGCAGGAATGGGACGTCGTCGTGGTCGGGGCGGGCGGCGCCGGACTGCGGGCCGCCGTCGAGGCACGCGAGCGGGGCGCCCGTACGGCCGTGATCTGCAAGTCGCTGTTCGGCAAGGCGCACACCGTGATGGCCGAGGGCGGCATCGCCGCGGCCATGGCCAACGCCAACGAGCACGACACCTGGCAGGTCCACTTCCGCGACACCATGCGCGGCGGGAAGTTCCTCAACCAGTGGCGGATGGCCGAGCTGCACGCCCGGGAGGCGCCCGAGCGGGTGTGGGAGCTGGAGACCTGGGGCGCCCTCTTCGACCGGACCGGGGACGGCCGGATCTCGCAGCGCAACTTCGGCGGCCACGAGTACCCGCGCCTCGCGCACGTCGGCGACCGCACGGGCCTGGAACTGATCCGCACCCTCCAGCAGAAGATCGTCGCGCTCCAGCAGGAGGACCACCGGGAGACCGGCGACTACGAGTCCCGGCTGAAGGTCTTCCAGGAGTGCACGGTCACCAGGGTCCTCAAGGACGGCGACCGGGTCTCGGGCGTCTTCGGGTACGAGCGGGAGTCCGGCCGGTTCTTCGCCGTCGAGGCACCGGCCGTCGTCATCGCCACCGGCGGCATCGGCAAGTCATTCAAGGTGACGTCGAACTCGTGGGAGTACACCGGCGACGGGCACGCGCTGGCGCTGCTCGCGGGTGCTCCCCTGCTGAACATGGAGTTCGTGCAGTTCCACCCGACGGGCATGGTCTGGCCGCCGTCCGTGAAGGGCATCCTCGTCACGGAGTCGGTGCGCGGCGACGGCGGCGTGCTGCGCAACTCCGACGGCAAGCGGTTCATGTTCGACTACATCCCCGACGTCTTCAAGGACAAGTACGCCGAGTCCGAGGACGAGGCCGACCGCTGGTACGACGACCCGGACCGCAACCGGCGTCCCCCCGAGCTGCTGCCCCGCGACGAGGTGGCGCGGGCGATCAACACGGAGGTCAAGGAGGGCCGGGGCTCCCCGCACGGCGGAGTGTTCCTGGACGTGTCGACCCGGATGCCCGCCGAGGTGATCAAGCGGCGGCTGCCGTCGATGTACCACCAGTTCAAGGAGCTGGCCGACGTCGACATCACGGCCGAGCCGATGGAGGTCGGGCCGACCTGCCACTACGTGATGGGCGGCATCGCCGTCGAGTCCGACACGGCCGCGGCGCGCGGGGTGCCGGGGCTGTACGCGGCGGGCGAGGTGGCCGGCGGCATGCACGGCTCGAACCGCCTCGGCGGCAATTCTCTTTCGGACCTGCTGGTCTTCGGGCGCCGCGCCGGCCGGCACGCGGCCGAGTACGCGGCGGGCCTGGCCGCGGCCCGCCCCCGGATGGCCGACGAGGAGATCGCCACGGCGGCGGCCGAGGCGTTGCGGCCGTTCTCCGCCGAGGGCCGGGAGACGGCGCAGGACGACGGACGGCCCCCGGAGAACCCGTACACCCTGCACCAGGAACTCCAGCAGACGATGCACGACCTGGTCGGCATCATCCGCCGCCGGGAGGAGATGGAACAGGCGCTGCGGAAGCTGGCCGAGCTGCGGGAGCGGGCCGGGCGGGCGGGCGTCGAGGGCCACCGGCAGTTCAACCCGGGCTGGCACCTCGCCCTGGACCTGCGGAACATGCTGCTGGTCAGCGAGTGCGTGGCGCGGGCGGCGCTGGAGCGCACCGAGTCCCGGGGCGGGCACACCCGCGAGGACTGTCCCGCGATGGACCGCGCCTGGCGCCGGGTGAACCTGCTGTGCCGCCTCACCGGGCAGGAGACCGGCCTGGCCGCCGCGGAACCGGTCGCCGACCGGATCACCCTCACCCGCGAGACCACCGAGCCCATCCGCCCGGACCTGCTGGCCCTCTTCGAGAAGGAGGAGCTGGTCAAGTACCTGGCCGAGGAGGAGCTGTACGAATGAGCGGCTACGAGGCCCGTTTCCGGGTGTGGCGGGGCGACGCCGACGGCGGCGGCCTGGCCGACTTCTCCGTCGAGGTGAACGAGGGCGAGGTGGTCCTC
Organism: Streptomyces sp. NPDC051207; assembly: GCF_040682395.1. NCBI lineage: Bacteria > Bacillati > Actinomycetota > Actinomycetes > Kitasatosporales > Streptomycetaceae > Streptomyces > Streptomyces sp. NPDC051207. Next base: position 340,135 of record NZ_JBFBAX010000004.1, read on the forward strand.
GACATCATCCACCGACTCCAGGCCACCCAGGCGCCCGACCTCGCGGTGCGCTGGAACTGCAAGGCGGGCAAGTGCGGTTCGTGCTCGGCCGAGATCAACGGACGGCCGCGGCTGCTGTGCATGACCCGCATGTCCGTGTTCGACCCGGCCGAGACGATCACGGTCACCCCGCTGCGCGCGTTCCCGGTGATCCGCGACCTGGTGACGGACGTCGGCTTCAACTACGACAAGGCCAGACAGGTCCCGGCCTTCGTGCCGCCCGCCGGGCTGGGCCCGGGCGAGTACCGGATGATGCAGGAGGACGTCGACCGGCCGCAGGAGTTCCGCAAGTGCATCGAGTGCTTCCTGTGCCAGGACACCTGCCACGTGGTGCGCGACCACGAGGAGAACAAGCAGGCCTTCGCGGGTCCCCGGTTCCTGATGCGGGTGGCCGAACTGGACATGCACCCGCTGGACGCGGCGGCCGAGTCCGGCCTGGACCGCAAGAGGACCGCCCAGGACGAACACGGCCTCGGCTACTGCAACATCACCAAGTGCTGCACGGAGGTCTGCCCGGAGGGCATCAGGATCACGGACAACGCGCTGATCCCCCTCAAGGAACGGGCCGTGGACCGCAAGTACGACCCGCTGGTCTGGCTGGGCTCGAAGATCCGCCGCCGGCCTTCCTCCTAGAGCGACCCCGAGCGGGGCACCCAGCCCCCCGCGTACGCCCGCCAGGGCCCCGGCTACCGGTCGCGCAGCCGCTGTCCTGCTCATACGCTCCGGAGCGTGACGCCTTCCTCCATCCGGGGCCGGGCGCACCCCGGCGTGCTGCCGGCCGCCGCCACCCCGGCCCACGGGGCACGAGCCCTCGGCGAGTGCTCTGACCGGGAAGGTTCACCGGTCCGCGGAGGGCTCGGCACGGCAGCTCGCGTGTCGTCCTCCACTTGGCCGGTTGCCCTGGCGGACGGTTCGCTCACGGCCGGCGGTCTCCAGGGCGGTGGGCCATCGGCTCACCAGGCAGGGCGGATCGGTCCCGGCGGTGCAAGGAGTGTCAGGTCGGCGACGAGTTCGCTGAAGCGCGCCTGGCCCAGTACTTCTCGCCACGGTGCGACGGCAGCCCGGGCCGCCTGGTCGGCGGCGTGCGTGGCGGCCCGGCCGGTCTCGGTCAGTCCCAGGAGGCGGGCGCGGGCATCGTGCGGGTGTGGATGCCGCTCCACGTACCCCTTTCGGACCAGCTCCTCGACCAGCTGGGCGGCGGCCTGCTTGGTCACCCCCAGGTGCTCGGCCAGGTCGGCCGTGGTGGCACCGCCTACAGAGATGCGGGCGAAGGCGAAGCCGTGTGCGGGTCGTAGGTCTTCGAATCCCTGCTGGGACACGCTGGTGTGGATTTCCTGCACCAGCTGTCCGGAGAGTGCCAGCACGAGTGCGGAGAAGGCCAGGGCGTCGTCCATGGGCTTGACTATAACTCGTCAAGCCGCTTGTCTATCTAGACAAGAAGCTTGTCTAAGGAGGGCTGGGGTATGCCGTTCATCCGCAGTGACGAGGCCGTCGTACACGACATTCACGGCGGCCGTTTCGTTTCCTACGTCCGTCCGGACACCGGCAGCCGGAACCTCGCCGCCTGGCGCGTCGAGATCCCGGCCGCAATGGTGGGGCCGACCCACACGATCAGCGACGAGGAGACCTTCTACGTCCTCTCCGGTCGCCTCCGACTCACCATCGATGGTGAGAGCGCCGAACTCCGCGCAGGTGACGCGGCAGTGGCACCTGCAGGCTCCGAACTGGCGGTCGCCAACACCACCGACCAGCCCGCCCACATGTGGGTCACCACACGTGTCGGGCTCACCGCCAAACTGGCTGACGGCAACACCATCACACCGCCCTGGGCTCACTAGTGTGCTGGTGACCGCGTAGGCTCGCCGGGTTCTTCAGGCTGCGGTGGCGAGGGGGCGTCCGCCCCAGTGGATGCCCTTTTCGCTTCGGATGCGGGCGCGTTCCTTGCGTTCGGCGGCGAGGACGTCGCGGTGACGGGCGTTGGCGTTGCGCCACCGTAGATAGGCGTGGAGTGCCCGGGTCTGCACGGTGTGGCTGGGATGGTTGGAGTTGGTGATGGTGAACTGCCGCAGCGGTCCGAAGTGGGCCTCGATGGGGTTCGCCCACGAGGCGTAGGTCGGGGTGAAGCACAGCTCGACCTTGTTCTTCTTCGCCCAGCGGCGGATGGTGTCGCCCTTTTGGGCGGAGAGGTTGTCCAGGATCACGTAGATCGGGGCGCCGTCGGGCCGGGCGGCGCGGATGGATTTCAGCGCGGCCAGCGTGTTGGCGGCGCCCTTCTTGCGCCTGTTGACACCCCATAGCCGGTCGTCGCCGACCGAGTAGCAGCCGTGGAAGTACCGCACGCCGTGGGTGCGGTGGTAGGTGGCGGGCAGCCGGTCGGGGCGTTTGCGCGCGGCCCAGCCCGAGCCTGCGGTGGGGCGGATGCCGAGCGGGCCGAACTCGTCGAAGGCGAAGACCCGGTCCGGGAAGCGGTCGAGGACTTCCTCGATCCGGTCTAGCTTCGCCTCGCGTTCGAGGTCCGGGGATTCCTTCCAGGTCTTGGTGCGCTGGAAGGTGACGCCGCGGCGGGCGAGCAGGCAGCGTAACGCCTCGCGGCCGATGAGAATCATCCGGCCGTGGATTTTGCGCAGGTAGGCGACGAGTTTGCGCAGGGACCAGCGGGTGAAGGGCTGGCCGAGCTTGGTGGGGCGGGTGGTGGCCGTCTGGATGACGAAGTCCTCGTCGTCAGGGGTGAGCAGGCGGGGACGGCCTCCCGCCCACTGAGGGTCCAGGCAGGCCAGGCCGATCTCGTTGAACCGATGAATCACATCGCGCACGGTGTCCTCATCGGCCTGCACCAGCTGGGCGATCACCGGAACCCGGTTCCCGCCGGCCGAGGCCAGCAGCATCATCGCGCGCCGATAGCGCACCGAACTGGTGCTGCCCCGGCGCACATCTGCTGCAGCTTCTGCCCTTCCTGGTCGGTCAGTCTGCGCACACGCACGGGCTCGGCCACCGCGCCTCCAGCGGTCGGATCGGACGTCACCCCACACCCAACCGCCACGACCACCAACCCGGCGAACCTATGCGGTCAGAGCACGAGCAGAACGTACGGACGTGCGGACGTGCGGAACTCCGTACGCCGGGCCGAGGGGCACGTGAGCGGGGTCGCCGGGGACGTCCTCGGGGGGCCTGCTCGGCGCGGCCCCTGAGGAGACCCTCGGACGACGGCACGGTGGGCGCGGAGGGCCCGGTGCCGACTTTCGGTGGGCCGCGCACGCGGGGGCTCGGGGGCTGTCACCGGCGTAGAGGGTCGGTGTTTTGTAGTGAGTCGGTGACAGTGCGGCCGACGGCCAGGGCTTCACCGAGACGCCTTTATATGATGATCCGAACTTGACGGGACTTCACTCGCACTGACCGACCGGCGAGTTGGGACCGAACGGGCCGGACGCACGGGGGTGGGCAAGGCGTGATTCAGCCGGACAAGATTCCGCAGTTCACGGGTGACCTGGCGCAGCTGGAGAAGGACTACGGCGATCTGAAGAAGGACGCCGGGAACGTCCGGGACACGGGCAGTGACGTCCACTCCCGGTTCCAGGGCCTGTCGGCGTACTACCGGGCGCCGGAGGCGGAGCAGTTGTTCGCCACCACCAAGCCGGTGAAGGACAAGGCGGACGCGTTCGCGG